>CAXUEY010000042.1:9284-15486 GCA_964250225.1 uncultured Ktedonobacteraceae bacterium
ACACTACTACCCCTCCCTATAAACTCCTCTTTTTTTCGGCGGCGGCTCTATGCATAGCGCTGCCCACGACTTTTGGCTAAAACCTATCCTTTCTTCCCCTTCATAAGCGATAATTCAACAGGGGAAAAAGCGAGAAGGGGCTGCCTGTTTCGTCCCCCGGACCCGGCTGCCTGTTTCGCGCGCGTTTTCGCATGCCTGTTTAATTATCATAGCTCTAGAAAATCTATTTTTGGGACGGAGGGAAGGTTATGAGCGCGGATTTTGCTCATCTACATGTACATACGGAATATTCGCTGCTGGACGGCTTTAGTCGGATTAAAAAACTGGTCGGGCAGGCGAAGGGGCTGGGGATGCAACACCTGGCGATTACCGATCATGGCACGATGTATGGGGCGATTGAGTTTTATAAAGAATGTAAGGCTCAGGGGATTAACCCGGTCCTGGGGGTGGAAGCGTATTTAACTGAGGATATTTCTGATAAATCGCGCCGTTTTAAAGAAGACTATACCCACCTGCTGATCCTGGCGCAAAACAATACCGGCTATCGCAACCTGATGAAGCTGACCACCATTGCCAATACCGAGGGCGTCCACACCAATAAGCCGCGTATCGACCGCAAGCTGCTGGAACAGTATGGCGAGGGGCTGATTGCTACGTCATCCTGTCTGGGCGGCGAGATCCCTCAGATGCTGCTCAAAGGCGATAAAGAGGGCGCGCGCAAGGCCATTTGCTATTATCGCGATCTCTTTGGGCCGGAGAACTATTACCTGGAGATCCAGAGCCACGAAGGGTACCCTGAGCAGGAGCCGGTTAACCTGGCACTCTACGAGCTGCATCGCGAACTGGGCGTGCCGATTGTCGCGACCAACGATCTGCACTATGTCAGTTCCGAGGACGCGGCTTCGCACGATGTGCTGCTCTGTGTGCAGACCGGCAAACAGCGTTCAGAAGAGAAACGCCTGAAATTTTATAGCCCGGAGTTTTTTCTACGCAGCCCTGAACAGATGGGCCGCCTCTTTCCCGACCTCGGCGACGCGCTAACTAACAGTGTTCGCATTGCTGAGATGTGCTCGGTTGATCCACTGGCCCACAAAGCCGCGCTACCCAACTTTCCTGTGCCGCCGGAATACTCCTCGCAGGCCGATTACCTGCACGCGCTGTGTGTGCAGGGCATCGAGGAGCGCTTCGGCCAGATGACCGAGCCGCTACGCCAACAGCTCGATTATGAGTGGGACATGATTTGTGGGAAGGGCTTTGCCGCGTATTTCCTGATCGAGTGGGATTTTGTGAACTACGCCCGTTCGCGGGGCATTCGCTGCCTGGCCAGAGGCTCGGCGGCGGGTAGCCTGCTGGCTTATACACTCGGCATCACCAATGTCGATCCCTTGCGCTATCAACTGCTTTTTGAGCGCTTCTTCAATCCCGAACGCGCCGACATGCCCGATATCGATATGGACTTCCCTGACGACAGGCGCGAGGAGGTCATCAACTATGTGGCGCAGAAGTATGGCACCGATTGCGTGGCGCAGATGGTGACGTTTAACACGATGGCCTCGAAAAACTCGGTCAAGGATGTGGCTCGCGTGCTGGGTCAGCAATCGATGGGCGACCGTATTACGCGCCTGATTCCCACGGGTCCCAAAGTCACGCTCAAAGGCTCGTTGGAGAGCGAACGCGAACTGGCCTCACTCTACGAACAGGATTCTCTGGCCCGCGAGATCATCGAACAGGCCCTGCAACTGGAGGGCAGTGTGCGCTCAACTGGCACACATGCCGCCGGCGTGGTCATCGGCAACGAGGCGCTGGAGAACTTCGTGCCTCTGCGCTCGAAAGATTATAAAGATCCCACCGCCGGACGTGAAACACAGTACGAGCAGAAGCATCTGGAAGAGCTAGGCCTGATTAAATTCGATTTTCTAGGCCTCTCCAACCTGACCATTCTGGATAACGCCATCAAGTTTATCAAGGACTCGCGCGACGAAGAGATCGATCTGGAGAAGCTACCCCTCGACCCTCTACCGGACGACGCGCCGGGCGCAGAGGAACAGAACCGCAAACGCCAGAAGGCCTTTGAACTGCTTTCCGATGGTGAGACCACCGGCATCTTCCAACTTGAGGGCGCGAAGATGCGCGAGTATGTGAAGCAGCTCAAGCCAACCTGCGTCGAGGATATCATGGCAATGGTCGCGCTCTACCGGCCCGGCCCGATGGATAGCATTCCTGACTTCATCGAGGCCAAGCATGGGCGCAAGCAGGTCACATACCTCGATGCGCGCCTCTCCGAGTGGCTGGCCGAGTCGTATGGTGTGATCGTCTACCAGGACCAGGTGTTGCAGATCGCCTTCCACCTGGCCGGTTTCTCCTGGGGCAAGGTCAACAAGTTCCGTAAAGCCCTCTCGAAGAAGATCATGCACGAGGTCGAGGGTTATCGCGTCGATTTTATCAAAGGCTGTGTAGAGCGCGGCGTCAAAGAAGAGGTGGCCGAGCGGCTCTTTACGCTGGTGCTGCCCTTTGGCGGCTATGGTTTCAACAAAGCCCACGCCGCCAGCTATGCCGTGGTCGCCTTCTATACCGCCTATCTCAAAGCCAACTACACGGCGGAGTTTATGGCCGCGACCATGACCACCGAGGCCGCCGACGCCAAGAAGATCGCCAACGCCGTGGCCGAGTGCAAACGCATGGGCGTCGAGGTCTACGGACCCGATGTCAGCGCCTCTGAGCAGGGCTTTACCGTCGAGAATGGGGGCATTCGCTTCGGCCTGCTGGCCATCAAGGGTATTGGCGAGGGGCCGATTCAGGAGATCCTGCGCGCCCGCCAAAGTGAGGGGCCGTTCAAGTCGCTGGGCGATTTCTGCACACGCGTCGATCCCCGCTCGGTTGGCAAAGGCGCGCTTGAAACGCTGATTAAGGCCGGAGCGATGGATAGTCTGAGCGGTGGGACACAGAGCACACGCCATAGGCTGCTGCACTCGGTTGAGAGCGCGCTGAAGTTTGGCAAAAGCGAGCGCGCCGCCAGAAATAGCGGCCTGTTGAGCCTGTTCGGCGAAATGGAAGAGGTGAGCAACGCCATCGAGTTCCAGCTCTCCGCCAACGCCAAAGAGATCCCACGCAACGATCTGCTGAACTGGGAAAAAGAACTGCTAGGCCTGTATATCTCCAAACACCCGCTGGCCTACCTGGTCGAGGCGCTCAAAGACCGCGTGAAACACACCACCGCCATGATCGGAGAGGAGTTGGCCAAACAAAAAGTCACGCTCGGTGGCATGCTGACAGAAGCGCGGCGTCTCACCACCAAAAAGGGTGATTCTATGTGTATGGCGCGCCTGGAGGATATGCACGGTTCTGTGCATATCACCGTCTTTCCGCGCCAGTACGAGCAGAACCCCGACCTGTGGGTCGAGAACAAGGTGCTCATCCTCAGCGGCGAGGTGCAGATGCGCAACGACGAGCCAACCATCCTCTGCGACAAAGCCGATGAGTTCAACGGACTGGCCGAGGAGATGAACCGCAAACAATACGATGTCTGGATTACGCTTGAACTCAGCGGCGATGATGATCTTGCCGTCTCAAACGACACCATGCGTATGAAGGATATCTACCGCTGTGTCCGCGAAACACCTGGGCGCGATCACTATTACCTGCTGTTCGATACTGGCGAGTGTTGTATCCACCTGACGCCCGACGACAATACCCTGAGCTACTCACCTGAAATCCGTGCCCGACTGGTCAACGCGCTCAAAGGGCTGGGCAAGATTGAAGAACGCCTGGTAGAAAGGTGACGAGATTCCTCACGTTGCGTAGGTTTTGTTAAAGAAATCGCTCAGTCTGCCGAAAGTAGAGAAGCAAGAGGATCGATTGATAGACTGAATGTTGTGATTCTATGGCAAAACAGCGCAGTACAACCTACGTGCCCTGGCGTCTCCTGGCAAGTATATTCCTGCTCTCGTTTGTCTTAGCGATATACTTTGTCATCAAGCCTGGCCCCCGCGAATACTATAATGTGGTGGTAAATCTCATTGGTATCCTGTATTCTCTGGGTATGGGGATGCTGTGCATAAAAGGCATGCGCCCATTCCTGCGCTCTCCCACCGCAAAAGGTATACAGCAAACCGGATGGCGTTTTGTCCCGCTCTTGCTGAGCATGATGTGGTGGGTTTTTACGCTTTCGCAGATCGTCTGGTTTGTGAGCGCCTGGCCTACGCATCAGCCTCCAAAGTTTCCAGGGCCGCAACAATTCATCATCTTATTGATATATCCGTTTCTGATTAGTGCGATTCTCTTGTTGCCTTCGCGGAGCCTCTCTGCGCTTGCACGCCTGCGCCTCTTCCTGGATAGCCTGCTGATTATGGCGGCTTTCACTACACTTTGCTACTATTATATTCTGGCACCAGTTCTTGTCAAAGGGCACGGGACGATGCTGGACAAAATCGTGGCCAGCATCTTTACGCAGCTTGACCTGGTGGTGATCTTTTGCCTGCTACTGGTGGCATTGCGTGGTGGTGAAACAGCCCTACGACCAGTGCTGTTCATGCTTACAATAGTAGTATTAAGTATATTTATCGAACATATAACTCATCTTTATGAAATACTCTACACCAGCTATAATGGACTTTCTCCGACCGATGCTTTCTTATTTCTCAGTGTGATTATGGCTGTCGGAGCAGCTCAGACGCTACGCCGCATGTTGGAGAGAGGTGCGATCTCGGTGCCATACAGGACTGAAACTGCTGAGCAGGCGGATCTGCTCTATCCCACTGCGAGGAGGGCCATACTTCCCTCGGTGCTGGTGCTGCTCTTTGGCGTGCTGATCTTCTGGATCTGGCTGACGGGCGGCGACAGGCATTTTCGCGGCCAGATCTTCATCGTCTATGCCGGCGGCTTTGTGGTTCTATTGCTTATGGTGTTGCGTCAATTTCTCGCGGTGTACGAGGTGAACAGACTCCAGCGTGAGGTGCGCAGGCGCAACCGCTCGCTGAACGCCCTGAATGATCAACTGGCGCAACTGGCGACCACTGATGCCTTAACCGGACTGCCCAACCATTGCGCGCTGGTGAAGCAACTGAACACTGAACTGACGCGTGCCAGGGCGCAACAATCTGTCTATTCGTTGCTCTTTATTGATATCGATAATTTTAAGTCGGTGAATGACAGGTATGGGCATCTGGTGGGCGATGAGGTGCTGCGCCAGTTTGGGGCGCTGGTGGAGTCGATGTTGCGCCCCATAGATTACCTGGGACGTTGGGGCGGCGAAGAATTTGTCGTGTTCCTGGCAGGTGCCGGTGCGCGCAACGCCCACGCAATAGCTGAGCGCATACGCCTGCGTGTGGAGCAGCACCAATTTGCAGTTGATGATGAGTTTCTGCACCTGACCTGCTCGCTGGGGATCGCGACCTACCCCGCTGAAGCGCGCGAGCAGGAGACGCTGCTGATGCTGGCGGATTCGGCGATGTACGCGGCCAAGCGTTTGGGGCGCAACCAGACGCGAGCGGCACGTGAGCCAGGTGTGCTGGTGCTGGGCATGGCGGCAGAGACTCCCGCTGAGCCGCAGGAGCGCGAGGTGCTGGACATGGTTGAGGCGCTGGTGGCGCTACAAGAGGTGCGGGATCGTCCCACCGGCCAGCACGAGCGCCGTGTAGCCTCGCTCGCGCTACGCCTGGCCAGGAGCCTGAATCTCTCGGATCGCGAGGCGTATGTGGTCAGTCTGGGTGGTCTGCTGCACGACCTCGGCAAAGCTGCCCTGCCCGATAAACTGCTGCGCAAACGCGAGAAATTGAGCGAGGAAGAAACGACGGCTCGGCGCGCACATCCAGTGATTGGGGCAAAAGTGCTGAGCACAACCGCGTCCCTGCGTGAGGTAGCGGCAATCATCCGCTCGCATCACGAACGCGTGGACGGCTTAGGCTACCCCGACCGGCTTCAGGGCGAAGCCATCCCGCTGGGCGCGCGCATTGTCGCGGTGGCCGATGCCTACGATGCCATCACGCACCGCCACGCGTCCACGTCAGCCGAGGCTCTGCGCATTTTGCACAAGAACGCCGGTTCGCAATTCGATCCCCGCGTCGTCTCTGCCCTGGATAGCCTGCTCGCCACCGGCCCGTTGCAGCCGATTCGTCACGTCGCGTAGGATTGGCTGAATCAGGTGGGGCGGCAGGGCAGGCACGAGGGACGCGACTATAGACGGGGCTTTGTAGGGTAGGGTGAC
>CAXUEY010000042.1:15586-29601 GCA_964250225.1 uncultured Ktedonobacteraceae bacterium
CGCGCGATGATCAGGGCGTGCCCTGGATGGGGCTATGCCTGGTCGGATGATCCGATTAAAGAAATCGCTCAGTCTGCCGAAAGTAAAAAACGTAGGAGCAAACATCTGAGAGCGATTGTGACAAACATCTATGCGCTACATCAAAAAATACTGTGAGACCACGACCGTGCCCTGGTGCTTGTTGGGGGCCTTATCCCTGTTGAGTACGGTAGGGGCGCTCCTGTACCTTGCCAGGCCGATGGATGTGCAGGTTTTAACGTGGCTGATTGGCACGACCATTCCCGTGGGCGGCCTGTTGTACATGTGGCTATGTTTTCATGGATCAGGCAGGTTTCTCAAGCCCGCGCACCTGCTCAGCCCTGGCCTGCGTATCTGCCGACGTTTCTGTCCGGCTCTGCTGGCTATGACGCTATTCTTCTTTGTTGTATCCACCATCTACTGGTTTATCCATACAGTCATTCTAAACCAGCCAGCGATTTATCCCTCATTTCAACAATACGTGCTCTTTGCATCTTACCCGTGCCTGATCTGCGCGTTACTTTTTTTGCCCGCTCATACTGCCTCGCTGTTCTCGCGTATACGCATCTTTTTAGATAGCTTAATCATTCTGACCGCGTTGACGGCGCTCTATTACTATTTCATTCTGGCGCCGATCCTGGTGGCAAGTACAAGTTCACTTCAGGAAAAATTGGTCGCGGGCCTGTTTCCAGAGGCGGATCTGGTCCTGCTCTTCTGTCTGCTGCTGGTGGCTCTGCGTTCCGGCGAAACGGCTCTGCGCCCGGTGCTAATCTTTCTGGGCATCTCCATAGTGAGCCTGTTCCTCAACCATGTGCTCCACCTCTCGGAAGTGCTTTCCCATACCTATGCACGCTTACCGCTAAGCAATGGCATTTTGTTTCTGAATGGCGTGCTGACCGTTGGCGCGGCTCAGACATTGAGGCGCATCCTGGACAGAGGCGCGGAGACCGTCGAGGTTCTCACGCCTGAAAAAAGAGAGGAGTCCAGTGCGCTCTATCCTGGCGCGCGCTGGAAGGCCATGCTACCGCCGGCGCTAGTCCTGGTCTTTGGCCTGCTGGTCTTTGGACTCTGGCTGAGGGGGGGCAGCAAGAGCTTTCCCGGCGAGATCGTGGTGATCTATATCGGCGCGTTTCTGGTTCTGTTATTGATGGTGTTGCGCCAATTTCTCGCGGTGTATGAAATTAATAAGCTTCAGGGCGCGGTGCGCAGGCGCAATCGCTCGCTGAACGCCCTGAATGAGCAGTTGGCGCGCCTGGCGACCACCGATGCCTTAACCGGCCTGCCCAATCATCGCGCGCTAGCGGAGAACCTGAACGCCGAACTGACGAGCGCCGAAACTCAACAATCTGTCTGTTCATTGCTCTTTATTGATATCGACCATTTTAAGTCGATCAATGATAGATATGGGCACCTGATAGGCGATACGGTGCTGCGCCAATTTGGGGAGCTGGCGAGATCGACCCTGCGCTCTACCGATCATTTGGGACGCTGGGGTGGTGAAGAGTTTGTCGCGGTGCTGCCAGGAACCAGCGCGCGCGATGCGCTGACGATGGCTGAACGCATTCGTCAGCGCGTAGAGTGGCATCTGTTCGTCTGTGAAGGCGTCACGTTGCGCCTGACCTGCTCGCTGGGCATCGCGACCTATCCTGTGGACGCGAGTGAGCAGGAAAACCTGATCATGCTGGCGGACGCGGCCATGTACGCGGCCAAGCGTCTGGGGCACAACCAGACACGCATAGCGCGTGAGCCAGGCGTGCTGGCTCTGGGCACGGGCACGGGGGTCGCGGAAGTGCCAGAAACGCGGGAGGTGCTGAGTATCGTGGAAGCGCTGGTCTCCTTGCAGGAGGTGCGCGATCAACTGACAAGTCAGCACGAGCGCCGGGTGGCTGTACTCACTCGCAAACTGGCCCTGACATTGGGCCTGAATGAGTCGGAGGCGTATAAAGTCAGTCTGGGTGGTCTGTTGCACGACCTCGGCAAGGTCGCCCTGCCCGATAAACTGCTCCTCAAACGGGGCCGGCTGAGCGAGCAAGAATTTCGCACGGTGCGCGCACATCCCGTGACCGGGGCGCAGGTGCTCAACAGTGTGCCAACCCTGCGCGAGGTGGCGGCGATTGTGCGTGGCCATCACGAGTGGATGGATGGCTCTGGCTATCCCGATCAGCTCCAGGGCGAGGAGATCCCTCTGGGCGCGCGCATCGTAGCGGTGGCCGACGCCTACGATGTCATTACGCACAACCGTCCCTATCAGCACGCGCACAGCTCCGCCGCAGCACTACGCGCCATTCAAAAAAGCGCCGGGCCGCAGTTCGATCCACAGGTGGTGGATGCCCTGGTAGACGTGCTCGCGGACGATCCGCTGCAACTGACCGACGAGGTGGCCTGAATGGTTACGAACAAACATAGGAGGCAGATCATGCACGCTTGTGACATGACGAATATTCCCTGGCGCACGCTGGCAGGCTTCTGTCTGCTCTCTCTTGTCCTGGCGGTCTACTATCTGCTGCACCCTGGCACCCACACGCAGTATATTTTTACGGTCAGCCTGCTGGGTATTCTGTATCCCCTGGCGGCGGGATTGCTCTGCTGCAAAGGATCGCTCACGCTCATCAAACGCCACCCGGAGCAAGGTGGGCGGCGTTTTAGCCCGGCTTTGTTGGGTCTCGGTATGATAGCCTTCGCGTTCGCAGAGGCTATCTGGTTTGATAATACGGTGAACGCGCAGCCATTGCCGATCTTTCCTGCCCCACAACACTTTGTCTCATTCCTCAGCTATCCATTTATCATTAGCGCGATTCTCTTATTACCTGCACATCCTCTTACCTGGCTTGCACGTCTGCGTCTCCTGTTAGATGGCCTGATTATTATGGAGGTTGTCACCATCCTCTGCTACTATTTTATTCTGGCCCCCATCCTACTGGCAGGCCAGGGTACGCCGTTTGTAAAAGGCGTAGCCGGCCTCTTTCCTCTCGCCGACCTGATTGCTCTGTTTTGTCTGGTGTTAGTGAGCCTGCGCTTTAGCGAAAAGGCGTTGCGCCCGGTCCTGCTGATGCTTGGACTGGCCATGGTGAGCCTGTTTATAGATCACGAAGCGCATATTGCAGATATTCTCAACTACCAATTTAACCAGCTTGCTCCGGCAAATGCCCTTTTGTTTCTCACTGCGATCCTCATGGTTGGGGCAGCCCAGACTATCTGCCGTATCCTGGAGAAAGGTGGGGGAAGGGCATCCCCTACTGCTCAAGAGACTGCGCAGACCGGCCTGTTGTATCAGCCAGGACGCTGGAGGACTCTGCTCCCGTCCGCGCTGCTCCTGATCTTCGGGCTGTTCATCCTGGGGATCTGGTTCACAGGGGCCGCCAGGCATTTTCACGGACAGATTTTGATTGTCTATGTCGGTGGTTTTGCCGTTCTCTTATTGATGGCATCACGCCAGTTTCTTATCATGCATGAAATGAATATCTTACGACGCGAGCTTCAGCGTAAGAATCGCTCGCTCTATGCGCTAAATATCCACCTGGAGCAGCGCGCAACCTCTGATCCCCTGACCGGTCTGCCTAACCATCGGGCACTCGTGGAAAGGCTCAACGAGGAGTTGGCACGTGCCAGCACCACTCATACCCCTTGCGCGCTGCTCTTTATCGACATTGATTATTTTAAGGGCATCAACGATAAGCATGGACATCTGATCGGTGATCGCGTCCTACAGGATTTTGCCCTGCTTATTCAGAGAACGTTGCGGGCTGGCGATTACATAGGACGCTGGGGTGGCGAGGAATTCGTGGTTATTTTACCGGGGATCAACTCATCCAGCGCGTTTGTGGTGGCCGAACGACTACGCTATCAGGTCGCACAGCAGGGTTTTCTGGGTAGCGCCGCTCTGCGCCTGACCTGCTCACTGGGGGTCGCAGCGTACCCTGAGGATGCCACAGAACGCAAAAACCTGCTCGCGCGCGCGGATAGGGCCATGTACGCGGCGAAACGCCTGGGGCGCAACCAGACGCGTATGGCGCGTGATCCCGAAGTATTGGCCATCAGGCTGGCAAGGGAGAACGCGCCCCTGTCTGAGAATGTGGATGCGCTGGGGACGGTGAAAGCGCTTCTCTTTTTGCAGCACGCGCGCGATCATGCCACCGCTCTACACGAACGCCGCGTCTCTGAACTCGCGCTCACCCTCGCCAGGGCGCTGGGGCTGAGCCAGGCTGAAGCGTATACCGTCAGCCTGGCTGGTCTATTGCACGAGCTGGGCACAATTGCTCTTCCCGATGCATTGCTGCTCGACTATCCACATGGACGCACGCGTGAGTCCGCTGCGGTGCATCAGCATCCCCTCACCTGTGCGCGTGTGCTGCGTTCGATACCCGCCTTGCAGGATGTGGCCACCATTGTCGCTGCTCATCATGAGAAGATGGACGGTTCCGGCTATCCCGAAGGCTTACAGGGCGAGGCCATTCCGCTGGGTGCGCGCATTGTCGCGGTGGCCAGTGCCTATGATTTGATGACACACAATCGGGCGCGTACCTGCGTCGAAGCCCTGAATGAACTTCAAAAAAATACGGGATCGCAGTTTGACGCACGCGTCGTTGAGGCGCTGGCTCGCCTGCTCGCGGCGCATCCGCAACAACCCGTTGGCAAGCCAGGGTAGTATGCAACCAGGCCCGGTCTACCGAGAGAACAATGGCAAGCGTCCAGCAGTTTGAGCGAGGGAGATTTGTCATGAAGAGGTACATTGAGACAACGCCTGGGCCCTGGCGCTTTCTGGCAGGGCTATTCCTGCTCAACCTGTTGGTAGCGATATATTATCTCGTCAGGCCAGGCAGGCCCGATTTGTTGCGCGTGTTTATAAGTGTGTTTGCGATTATCTATCCCCTGGCTCTGGCAATCTTGTGCTTTCAGGGAGCGCGCACGCTCTGGCGACCCCATGCCCCCTTGCGCGCGTGGCGGCGTTTTAGCCCGGCTTTATTGGGGGCTGGCCTGCTCTGCTATACCCTCGCGCAGTTGATCTGGTTGCTGGGCATCGAGCTACCGTATCAGCCAGCAAACTTCCCCTCGCTGCAACAGCTCATCAGTCTGGGTATGTACCCATTTTTTATGTGCGCAATTCTGTTCTTGCCTTCACAGAGCCTTTCCCTGTTTGGGCGCCTGAAGCTGCTGTTCGACGCGATGATTATTATGACCGCTGGAGTAACACTCTACTATTATTATATGCTGGCACCTCTTCTTGCTCTCGGCGCGGGCACTACCTTCGCGAAATTCACCATCAGCAGTCTTCCGAATGCCGATCTGGTAATACTATTTTGCCTCTTACTGGTTGCGCTACATTCTGGCGAGACGGCTTTAAGGCCGGTCCTGATTATGCTTGGAGTGGCCACGCTTGGGCTGCTGGTAATTCACGTAACCAACCTCTATGAAGTGCTCGGTAGCGGGTATAACGAGTTTTCTCCGGTCAATGCACTTTACTTGTTGAGCTTTATGTTGATTGCTGGCGCGGCCCAAACGGTGCGGCACATGGTGCAGAGCGGGGATATTGGAGCGCCTAATCAACGCGTAGAGATGGCGCGGATCGATGGCCTCAGTGCCGCTGAAAGTTGGAAAGCCCGTTTGCCATTCGCGCTGCTGCTGTTTTTTGGTCTGCTGGTTTTTGGGATCTGGATGGTTGGTGGTCGTCGCAATTTCTCCGGAAATAGCACTATCCTGGTGGTAGGCAGCTTCATCATCCTGCTTTTGATGATCCTGCGCCAGTTGCTGGCTGTGTATGAGACTACTTTACTGCAAAGAGAACTCCAGAAGCGGCACCGCTCGCTGAATCTCTTGCATGCGCAGTTAGAGCAACTGGCAGCCTCTGATCCCTTGACTGGACTCTATAATCATCAGATGCTGGTAGAACTGCTGACGGAAGAAGTGCTCTACGCCTCACAGATGCAGGATATGTGCTCGATTATCTTTATCGATATCGACTATTTTAAGCATATTAACGATGAATATGGACATCAGATGGGGGATCATGTGCTCTGCCAGTTTGGCACGCTGCTGCGTGCCACGGTACAGGCGACGGACCACGTGGGACGCTGGGGTGGCGAGGAATTTATGGTGATATTGCCAGGAAGAGAACTGGCTGAGGCGTTGAAAGTGGCGGAACACATTCGTGGACGCGTCGCACACCAGATTTTTATCGGCAATGCTGATGTGCAGATTACCTGCTCACTGGGCCTTGCCACCTACCCTGAGACCGCTGCGAACCAGGAAAGCCTTGTGGCGCAGGCAGACCTGGCCATGTACGCGGCCAAACGCCTGGGGCGCAACCAGGTACGTACCGCGCACGAGCCGATGGTGCTGGCGCTTGGTCTGTCAGGCGAGGAAACCCTCAAAATGCACGAGGATACGGAAATACTGGGCATGGTCGAGGCGCTTTTCTCTCTGCAAGAGGCGCGCGACGCGTCTACCAGCCAGCACGAACGCCGTGTTGCCTCGCTCTCACGCAAACTGGCACAGTCTCTAGGATTGAGCGAGACGGAAACCCAACTTATCGGCCTGGGCGGTCTGTTGCACGACCTCGGTAAGATCGCCCTGCCCGATAAGCTGCTCATCAAACAGGATCGCCTGAGCAAAGACGAAATGGACACACTGTACCAGCATCCCCTGCTCGCTGGAGAGGCGCTGACGATGCTCCCGGCCTTGCGCAGAGTGGCGCCCATCGTGTGCGCGCATCACGAGTGGATGAATGGCTCTGGCTATCCCGATCAGCTTCAGGGCGAGGCCATCCCTCTGGGCGCGCGCATTGTCGCGGTGGCCGACGCCTACGACACGCTCACACACAAGCGCCCCCATCAGCACGCGCGCGACGGCGCAGAGGCTCTGCGTACCATCCAAACGGGCGCGGGGTCGCAGTTCGATCCCCATGTGGTGGACGCCCTGGTGCGCGTGCTCGCGGTGAGACAAGTGCCGGAGGCCTAAAGATGCCACACATGCAGCGTGTGATCGACGCTGGCTGAGACGAGTTGCTTGCCGTCTGGCGCCCAACTCACGTCGGTGATATGGTTGGTGTGGCCACCGTAAGTGGTGACGGTATTGCGCGTGACGCTATCCCAGATATGCACGAGCTTGTCGTTAGCGCCGGTGGCCAGGAAACGCCCGTCGTAGGACCAGACCACGCAGGTGATGGTCGCTGTGGGATTGCGATGTACAAAGAATTTCTTGCCCGTCGCGGCATCCCAGACTTGCAGGGTCTTATCCGAGCCAACCGAGGCCAGGCGCTGCCCATTAGGCGACCAGGCCACGCCATTAACGCGCCCGAAATGGCCGCGATAGGTGAAATGATTGCGCGTATGCGTCAGCCAGGACGAAAAAAAACTGCTCTTCTCGCGTTGCACATTCCAGACCTGTACTAGCTTATCGTCGCCCGCCGACGCGATCTGCCACGCGCCAGGCGACCAGGCCAGGCTCAGCACCCTGGCCGCGTGCTCGTGACGTGTTTGCAGAGTCTGCCCTGTCATGATATCCCAGATCAGCACTTTTCGGTCCTCACTGGCCGAGACGATGCGTTTACCATCTGGCGCCCAACTGAGCGCCTGAACCGGCTGGCCATGCGCGCGATATGTCAGGACGAGATCGCCGGTCAGCGGCTTCCAGATCTGGATAGTGCCGTCGTTGCCTGCGCTGGCCAGCAAATTGCCATCGGGCGACCAGGCCACGTCGAGCACGCGGTCCCAGTGCCCATGATAGGTGAGCAGGTTATCGCCGCTCTGCGCGTCCCACACACGCACGGCCTTGTCAAAACTGGCCGAGGCGATGAGTGTCCCGCGCGGCGACCAGGCCACAGCGGTCACGCGGCTGGTATGTTTGGCGCCGATAAAACGTGTATTGTGCAGTGGCTGCGGCTGGGTCACGGATTGTGCATGTGTGGTGCTTCGCTTCTGGCCGGCTGGTTGAAGTTGTGGTTGCGGCTGAGGCAGTTGAGCTACTTGCGATGGTTGCGCTAACTGATAGGCGCTCATGGTCTGCGCCACTGTCAGGTAGCGCGAGTTGGGTGAGGCCGCCTTCAGCGCCACGATATTCTCCAGCGTCTGACGAACTAGCGTCACACTGGCCGGACGCTTATTCGCGTCCACCACAACCATCTGCATAACCAGCTTCTCCAGTTCGGGATTACCCATCTCCTGAGGGAGATGCAGAGGTGCGAAGGTAAAAGGCGAGTCGGCGGGACTGAGACCCGTCAGCAGTTCGTGCAGGGTCGCGCCCAGCGCATAGATATCCGCGCGCGGCGTCGTCTGGGACTTGCCATACTGCTCCGGCGCGGCATAGCCCGTCGAACCCAGCGCGGACGTATCCTTGCTCTGGCCCGGCTTAAAGTGGCGCGCGATGCCAAAATCGATCAGATAGATATGTCCCGGTGGGGTCAGCATAATGTTCGCGGGCTTGAGGTCGCGGAAAATCACCGGCGGCTGGCGGCTGTGCAGATACTCCAGCACCGCGCACAACTGCATCGCCACCGAGAGCACTTTATCCACCGAAAGTTTGCCGCCCATCACCTTCAACATATAATCTTCTAGCGTCTCACCCTCGATATAATCCATTACGACATACCAGCGGCCCGCATCTTCAAACTGCTTATAGATGCGGGGCAGGTTGGGGTGGAACAGGCCTGCCAGCATAAGCGCCTCGTTCTTGAACGCGCTGATGGCCTCCAGCATCTCCTGCTGGCCCAGATTCTGCTGGCTCATCTCTTTAATTGCCACCGCGCGATTGGCAAATTGCGTATCCAGCGCCTTATAGACCGCGCCAAAACCACCCTTGCCGATCTGCGCCACCACGCGATAGCGTCGATTGAGCAGATGGCTCGTCGGCAACAGACCCGTCAGAGTTTGTGATGACGGTAGGAGCGTGAGCGGCGTCTGGACATAAGACGACGGTAAGGGTGTGAGCGGTTTCTGGACATAGGATGATGGTAAGGGTGTGAGCGGTTTCTGGACAGGCGAGGAAGAGTGGGGCGTCTGCGAAGCACGGAGCATCCTCCCACACGAGCAACAAAATATCGCCTGCGCGCGATTTGCGCACCCACAGGCGTTGCAGTAAAGGGGCGTCAATGCCATAATAGCTCCGTTATGTGTTGATGGCGGCCAGTCTTCTTGCCTCTACGTCCAGCAAATAGAAAAAATTCCCTACCATTTGCGCATCATTATATTTCAACGAGAGAAGCGCCGTCAAATGTTATCCCCCTGGCTTAGAGCGGGCGTACCCTATTCCCCCCGCCAGACACGCGCGATATTCGCGGTATCGCCGGAAGCAATCCATTTCCCATCCGGCGACCAGGCCACAGCCGCGATCTCCAGGCGCGGACGGCTATATTGCTGAGGGTATCTTTGCGCGTATTTGTGCGCGAGGCCGACCTCAGGTGGCTCGGTGTGGCCCGCGTAGATGAAAGCCGGCTGCCCCGTCGTGATGTCCCAGATCCTCACCACGTCCTCAGCTCCGCCCGATACCAGGTGCCGACCATTCGGCGGCTTAAAGTGGCGCGCGATGCCAAAATCGATCAGATAGAGATGGCCAGAACCTGTGCGCATAATATTCAAGGGCTTGAGGTCGCGGAAAATCACTGGCGGCTGGCGCGTATGCAGGTAGTCCAGCACATCACAGAGCTGCAAACCCACCTCCAGCGCCTCAGCCAGCGGAAGATACTGCGCGGGCTGCTGCGCGATATATGTCTCCAGCGTTTCCCCTTCGATAAAATCCATCACCAGGTACCAGCGCCCACCCTCGCTGAAATGGTCATAGATACGCGGCAAGTTTGGATGCAGCAATTCAGCCAACAACAGGGCCTCTTTTTTAAACGCCTGCGCTGCCTCTTCGTTCTCCTGCGCGCTGAGGTTGCTCTGTGAACTCATCTCCTTCACAGCCACCAACCGTTTGCCCAGCTGCGTATCTTCCACCTGGTAGACTGACCCGAAGCCACCGCTGCCCAACTGATGCAGCAGATGATAGCGCTGGTGCAACAGATCCGTGGCCGCCACGTCCCGCAACGCCTGACCGCAGCCAAAACAAAAGGCCGCCTGTGGAGGGTTGCTGGTCGCACAGGCAGAACAAATACGCGGCAAGTTCGTCATAAACTCATTTCCTCTTCACGCCGTCGTGTCGGGGGTAATCTCTGCAACATATTGTAGCATGGTACCAGGAAGAACGTCTAGCAGCCAGACAAATCAAATGGTCCTCGGAGATTCAACTGGCTGAAGCGCATGATATAATACATACATGGTAACGAGCCAACTGGCTAAATGCTGTACCAAGAGGGGGTAGCCGATGTCGAAGAAAATCTTAATTATGGACGACGATCCCACTATCGCTGACTTATTGCGCGAGGCTCTGGCAGATGAAGGGTATGAGACGCATATGGTCACGCAAAGCCTGCGCTTCTTTGATGCTGTCACTGAGGTCCATCCCGACCTGGTTCTGCTGGACCTGATGATGCAATATCTGGATGGACGCGACGAGCTGAAATTGATGGAGATGGGGGCCTTCAACATTCCGGTGATCGTGGTCACCGCGTTCCTGGACGCCGACAAAGAGGCTGAGGAATTTCGTAAGGCAGGGGTGGCGCATATTGTGTATAAGCCCTTTGATCTGGATCAGTTGGTAGAACTGGTCAAACAAACAATTGGCGAGCCATAAAGGTTTCGCGTTTTTCGACGCTTGCTTACGGACTCTACAGGTCGAAGCAGCGAACCATTCTGAAATGTATTAAGGAAGATGTACATGAGCGCGAATGTCTGTGTGGCCCTGGATGCGATGGGGGGGGACCATGCTCCGGGCGAAACTGTGCTGGGCGCCATTGAAGCCGCCCGCGAATATGGGATCGGGGTCTACCTGGTCGGCAATGAGGATGCGATCCAGGCCGAACTCGCGAAACACGAGGTTCAGGGACTTGACCTGCCCATTGTGCCTACAACCGAAGTGATCCCAATGGACGAGCACGATCCAGCCCGCGCGGCCCGCAACAAAAACACCTCGATGGTGCGCGCTCTACAGCTGGTGAAGGATGGATCTGCATTGGGAGCTGTCTCAGCAGGTAATAGCGGCGCGATGATGGCGGCCTCGCTCTTTACGCTCAAACGTCTGACAGGCGTGGAACGGCCAGCTCTGGGCGGCGTCTTCCCCACAAAGGACGGCATCTGCCTGGTCATCGATATGGGCGCGAACACCGACTGCAAGCCCGAATATTTGCAACAGTTCGCCGTCATGGGTTCGATCTACCTGCAACGCCTCTTCCACGTGGAAACACCGCGTGTGGCGCTACTGGCCAACGGCGAAGAGGAGGGCAAGGGCAATGAACAGGTCCAAATCGCCCATCAACTGCTTAAACAAAGCGCGTCCACGCTCGGCCTGAACTTCATCGGCAACGTCGAGGGGCGCGACATCCCCGCCGGCGGCGCCGATGTGATCGTCTGCGATGGCTTCGTGGGCAATGTCGTGCTCAAATTGAGCGAAGGTCTCTCAGAAACGCTTTTTGATCTGATTAAAACGCAGATTGCCAGTTCGCTGCCCGGTAAGCTCGCGGGCGCCGTGATTCGTCCCAGCCTGCGCAAACTCGTGAAGCGCCTGGATTACGCCGAATATGGCGGCGTGCCCCTGCTCGGCATCAACGGCTCCGCCATTATCTCGCATGGACGCTCCAAAGCCAAAGCTATTAAAAACGCTCTGCGCGTCGCTCGTTCCACCGCTGAAACCAATGTGGCTGGCGCGATTACCGACGGCCTGGCCAAACTCCAGAGCACTTCTCATTCTTAAATCCTCTGATATGGGTATCCATTTGCCGAACTTTGGAAAAATTCGGCAAATGGATACCCACATCTTCATGAATCCTTCTTTTTACGTTTCGCTGTACCCCCCATCTTCCCGATGCGGCTATAAAAATCAGGGTCTTGCTTCGCCCTGGTCGCGTTACCGCCCTTTTTGCCCATTTCCGAGAAATGCTCGGCCCCATATTTTGTCTTGTTGGCCGTGCCACCTTTCTGGGCAATGGTGCGGTAATACTCACTGCCACGCTTCTCCCTGAGCGCGCTCCCACCCTTCTTCCCAATCTGCCGATAATAATCCTCGCCATACTTTGCGCGAACCACACTGCCCCCCTTGCGGCCCGCCTCTGACGTGGACATGGGGGTCGATTTCTCCTCGTCGTCCTCTGGCTCCAAGTGCGTCACCCCTTTCTCCGGTTTGCATGCCTCGCCACGGAATAAACTATCCCTGGCTGAAAAATAGTGTTCAGGCGCGTGTCCTGTGTAACTACAGTATAGGCCGAAAGCTCTACCACTGTCAACAAAAATGAACAAAAGTCAGATAGCGCTGAGCATGAAATACCGGAAAAATAGGTGAAACCTATTTTTCCGGTATTTCATGCTCAGCGCAGGGGAATTTATAACTCGCTATTCGGCGGCCCTGTGCGCGCAATACGCTGGCGAGGTAGGCCGGGACCGCTGCGATAGCGCAGGTGTCTGCGGGCCTGGCGCAGGCGCTGACGACCCTCTCTGGCCTCGGTAAATTCGCTGGAGAGACGGCGGTAGAGCACTTCCCATTCCTCCAGCACTTTGACGCGGTCATGTGGGGCAATGATCTCCAGACTTTGCGCGCCCATCCGCTGGCGCAACGCCTCGTCGTTTACCAGCAGATCCAGGTAATGCGCCATCTCTTCGCTATTACTGGGCGCGAAGAGGAAACCGTTCGCTTCGTGATGGACCAGTTCGGGGAGCGCGGCAGAATTCGCAGCCACGACCGGCAGCCCACAGGCCAGGGCGTTCATTGTGGTCAGGCTCTGTAAGTCGCCTTCGGACGCGATGCCAAAGACATCCGCCAGACGATAGAGCGCGAGCATGTCGGCATCACCAATAAAGCCCAGGAAGGTCACGCGGTCCTCTACGTGCAGTTCAGCGACCTGTGCGCGCAGCTCAGCCTCGGCGGGTCCACTGCTGGCAATCGCCAGGTGAGCGGGATTGCGCATCTTTGCCATTGCCGCGATCAAGATATGGATACACTTCTCCTGGCTCAATCGGTTGACCGAGAGGATCAGCGACCGGTCGGCGGGCAACCCCAGACGCTGCCGAAAGGCTTCATCACGCGGCCCTGGACAGAATTGCTTGAGATCGATGCCATTGGAAATGGCGCGCGCGGGTGCGCGCAGGCCGTGCTCATAGAGAAAATTGAGCGCGGTTTGCGTGGGCGCGGTGACATATTCACAACGATTGCAAAAATGTACGAGATAAGTGTAAGTAACGTTGTTGAACGATTTGCCCAGAACTGGATCATTGGTAAGGGCGCGACTCATATTGAAGGGCATATAGTGATTGGTGGCGACCACGGGTTTGCGCAGGCCGCCCGCCAGAATTTGCGTGACATTGCCCAGCACCACAGGCGAATGGATATGAATGATATCGGGATCGGCTTTTTTCAACAGCTTGCGGATCGGCATAAACGGCAAAAACGCGATACGCAGGTCTTTATATGTCGGCCACTCAAACGAGGAGAAACGATACACACGCACTTTCTGTTCCACCCGATAGCTATCGCGCGAACCATAGCTTGGCGCGACCACCCAGACCTGGTGGCCACGGTTGGCGAAATCGATGGCCAATTGGCGCGTCACCGTCGGTACCCCCCCAACCATTGGCGGGTATTGATCTGTGACAATCACAATACGCATGCCTCTTGCTCGTTTTCCATTATTTTTTAACGGCTATTCAGCCCTGTGCTGCAAGCGCGTCACACCCCACAGGCGTGTCGTCCACCCCATAGCGCGTTCCCCACCCCATAGGCACTTCACACTCCACAGTTCTCCACCCCACAGGTGCGTCACACCCCACAGGCGCATCACACACCCCACAGTTCCGCCCGACCCACAGGCGCATCACACACCCCACAGTGTTCCCCACCCCACAGGCCAGGCGAGCTGGCCTGCTACGCGTGACGGGTGCGAGAGGCGAGCGGTCGGGACCCGCCCCCGGGGGATTAATGCG
>CAXUEY010000042.1:29611-40004 GCA_964250225.1 uncultured Ktedonobacteraceae bacterium
CTCGTACACGTCACGCGGGCTATAATGCGGTTGCCTGTTCGATGCGCTGGATTAGCTTATTCTTTTTTCTCAGCAGCCTCAGCGGAAGCAGCTTCAGCAGGAGCAGCTTCGCCTTCAGCGGGAGCCTCCTCGACCTCTTCAACCTTCTCGATGCGTGGCGGCATGACCTTAACCACGGCCTCTTCCGCGTCGGTAATCAAGGTGTAGTTAGAGGGGAGTGGCACATCTTTGGCATGCAGGATATCGCCGATATTCTCCATGCCAGAGATATCCAGATCCAGGGACTCCACGATCTCGCTGGCCGTGCATTCCACCTCCAGCGTATCCACGAGGTGCAGCAGGACGCCGCCCTCGATCTTGACGCCGGGCGCCACGCCATTGAGGTGCAGCGGGATTTTCGCGGTCAGGCGATCCCGCAGGCTCACGCGAAAGAAATCGATATGTACAACCTTGCCAGTGCGCGGATCATGCTGTACATGCCGGATCAGCGCGGTCTCCCCCTTTTTCGCGCCGGCCAGTTTCAGAGCAATCACGCCAGTAGCATTATGCTGGCGACGCAGTTCATCAAACGCCGTCTTCTCTACCTGCACGGATTGCGAAGCCTCGCCGCGCCCAAAAATATTCGCCGGAATCACGCCCGCCTTGCGCAAGCGCTTCGTCGCCTTACCGGTGACTTCACGCGGGCTGATCGCTAATTCTGCTTGTTTTGCCATAAACATTCTTCCTTTTCAAACAACACGACAACAATTCACATCCATTATCTCACATCCGACCAAATTGTGAGCGACATCTGCCCGATCCCCTGCCCGCATTTCCCTACAAATTTTGCGATCTCGGATTCACGACATTGTCGAGTGTATTGAAGATCTTCTCACCTCACGTGGGCCAGACTCGTCTCTCACCTATAGAAGACCCGGTGAAGATGAAGAGAACGGCTACGGGCGGCTCTCCAGTTGGCGTTGGAGAAAAGCCAGCTTGTCGGGATTCAGCAGGGTACGCAGCCCAACGATGACATTGTCGCGGATATCGAGCGTCTGTACCCAGTTGAGATGTCCGTCGCTCCAGGATACAATCGCGGGCGCGCCATTGATCTCTTCTATAAAAAGAACATTGTCCGCGGGCACCCGGCGCATCAGGGAGAGGAAACGTTTGGCCACGATATCGCGCCCGGAAACGGGATACAGGCTCGCGCGAACTTTGCCTCCACCATCCGCCCAGGCCGTGACATCGCTGGCCAGCAGTTTGGTCAGAGTGGCGAGGTTTCCCGATTGACAGGCCGTCACAAAGGACTCGGTGAGCTGGCGCTGATTGGCGGGCGAGACCGAGACGCGGTGGCGTTTCTCCGCAATATGGCTTTTCGCGCGATGAAAGAGTTGGCGACAATGTTCCGGGGTTTTCTCGATGATCTCGGCAATCTCCGTGAACGAGTAGTCAAACGCCTCATGCAGGAGGAAAACCGCGCGTTCCGGGGGCGTCAGGGTCTCCAGGAGAACGAGAAAGGCGAGCGAAATGGATTCTTGCTGCTCATATTGCTCTTCGGGAGATTCACCTTCGGGGAGAGAAGTGAGGATAGGCTCAGGGAGCCAGATCCCAATATATTCTTCACGCTCTCGCTGGGCGGATTTCAAATAGTTCAGGCTGAGATTGGTAACAATCGTGGTGAGATAGGACTTTGGCGACTGAATGGCGGCTTGATCCGCCTGTTGATAACGCAAGTACGCATCCTGAACAATATCTTCGGCCTGACTGGCGTATCCAGTCATGCGGTAGGCGATTGAGAAAAGCAGAGGTTGATAGGTTTGAATGTGATCCATTGGGTCTTGTGAAATGGCTCCTTCAAATAGTCGGTTCTCTCTGTATCATAATCCACAGGCGGCATGTTCCACAATGTTTTGGCCATTTTCTGCAAGCTTCAGCCTCAAGCGTTGCTTCGTTGCGTTCTTTTGAACAGGTGCCGAAGCGACGAAAAGCGGGCTATTTTCGAGCAATGAAAAATGGACGTCACGTTGTTGTCACGTTTTCGTGGCCTCACTTGTCTCCTTTCTGGAAGCGCTTATAAAGAGATCTCTCGAAAAAGAGAAGCGAAAGAAAAAGGAGCCATAGGATGAACATTTTTGTCACAGGTGCAACCGGCGTGCTCGGAACATCGCTTGTGCCCAGATTAGTTGAGGCAGGATACACGGTTTCGGCGATGAGCCGCACACCTGAGAACGATGAGCGCTTGCGACGTGCAGGGGCGCATCCGATGCGGGTGGACCTCTTTGACATTGAGGCACTCAAACAGGTATTGGCTGGTCACGAGGCCATCTACCACCTCGCGACGAAAATTCCCTCCGCGACGCAGATGGGGCGGAATTCGGCCTGGCTGGAAAATGATCGCCTGCGTCGCGACGGAGCACGCAACCTTGTCGAGGCCGCACTGGCCGTTGGCACGGTCCAGACGATCATCTATCCCAGCTTCAATTTTCTCTATCCAAGTAGCGGCGATACCTGGTTGGATGCCCAGGCGACTCCCGTCAAAACGGCAACCCTTTCCTCAACCGTCGAGGCGGAGGAGGCCGTGGCGCGCTTCGCGACAAGCGATCCAACCAGGCGCCGCGGGATCTCGCTGCGGTTGGGCGCATTTTACGGGCCGGAAGCGCCTTCAGGCTGGCTGATGCTGGACTACGCGCGCAAAGGGATTGGTGCTTTTCCCGGTGCACGTGCCGGCTATCTCCCCCAAATCTGGTTGCAGGACACCATCACTGCCCTGCTGCTTGCGCTGACTGAACCGGTGCCTTCCGGCGCCTATGACATCGTCGATGATGAGCCTGTGACGCGCGCACAGATGTACACTATCCTTGCTCACGCCGTTGGCCGTAAACATTTGTTGGTCTTACCAGATCTGTTGATGCGCCTGATGACGGGGGCCAAGTATGCCGATATGAGCCGCAGTCTGCGCATCTCCAATCGTTTGTTCAAAGCAGTCAGTAGCTGGCAACCCACCATCCCCGATGCGCGAAGAGGGTGGGATCTGATGGCACAGATGCAGAATAAATAGGAGTCCCCGCGGTGCTGGACCTCAAGCCATAGGAAACTGGCTCAACCCTGGTGAAAACATAAACTATTCCAAAATAGACAATGACGGGGCTCGGAAAGATCGAGGTTAACCGTCAAGGGGAAAACTCATGAACATCACTTTGTGGATTATCGCTGGCCTGCTGGCCGCTGCCTTCCTTTTGGCGGGCATTAACAAGCTGTTCATCTCTCAGGAGAAATTGGCGAAGGCCCCTGGCGGGGGATGGGTCTTGGAGTTTAGCGCCAGCTTCGTCAAGGCCCTGGGAGCAGTCGAGATCCTGGGCGCAGTCGGCCTGATCCTACCCGCCCTGCTCGGCATTGCACCGATCCTGGTGCCGCTGGCGGCCATCGGTCTGGCGTTGATCATGGTCGGTGCAGCGAGCGTGGAGTTCCGTCGTTACGAGTTCAAGCACGTGCTATTGAACCTGACCTATCTCGCCCTGGCCGCCTTCGTTGCGTGGGGCCGCTTCTGATAAATGAGCCTTATGGATCGAACGAAAACGTTGGACTGAGCAGCTGGTGTCGAACCATAAGGCTGGCGGGCAAAAGATGCTTTGCCCGCCAGCCGTCAGAACATTGTATGAGGAAGAGCGCGTGCTACGAGACCGGCACGCTAATGCTATGGTAGCCCGAGGAGCCGATGGGCAGCGGCGGCGCCGGATTGGGATCTTGTACATTGCCTTCCATATCGATGGCGCGCACGGTGATTGTATGCTGGCCAGCTTTGGGCTGCCAGGGCAGTTCCCAGATCACCCAGGTCAGGTGCGAAAACGGCTTTTTCAATGTGGCAATCTGCCAGGTGTGGCCGCCGTCGGTGCTCACATCCACCTCGCTGATACCTTTGTCGCCGGAAAAGGCCACGCCCGCGATATATGTGGTGTTGTGTGATGAGACGCCGACGCCATCCAGCGGCGTATCGATGCGCGAGGCCAGGCGCACCGGCGCGGCATCGTCCCAACCGCGCTGCTGCCAGTAGCCCTGAAAATCGTAGTTCACGACCTCGATGTGTGTCAGCCATTTCACGTGCTTCATGCCGTAGATGCCAGGCACCAGCACGCGCGCCGGAAAACCATGCACATCCGGCAGCCGCGTGCCATTCATCTGCACAGCAACCAGCGTTGTCGGCTCCAGCGCCTTGCTCAAGTGGATACTATCGGCATAATCGTCGTAGGCATGCAGGACAACTTTGGTCGCGCCCGGCTTCAAGCCCGCGCGGTGCAGGAGGTCTTCCAGGCGCACACCCTCCCATTTGGCGCTACTCATGTAGGAGCCACCAACCTCGTTGCTGACGCACATCATCCCCTCGTACTGTTGCTGCATATGCATGGCCGTCAGTTGCTGATAGGAGAGCGTATAGGGATGCTCAACCTGGCCATCAACCTTGAGGTTCCATTCGTTCAGGCCGACCGTCGGATCGGTGAAGTTCTTCGAAACGACGTAGAACTGGTCGTTGGGGGATATTTCGGGCGAGAGAAAGGGCGCGGGATGGATCTCGCCGTATTTGGGTGTGGGTGGTGGGACGATCTTGTTGCGGTAGCCCTTCAACAATTGCGAGACCGGCACTCCGGCACCCCCCACGCCCTGACTGATAAAGCGCCAGACCACCACGCCCGCCAGAGCCACGCCCGCCACGACAGCCCCTTGCTGAAACAGCTTGCGCCGCGAGATGCGGTCCGCTTCGTTGCTCTCTTCACCCTCAACATGCTCGCGTACCGGCTGGACAGTCAGTAGCCAGCGCTGTACGAAAACGAAGAGCAGGCCAAAGACCACGCCGATAATAGCCGCCGCTGGTCCAACCCACGGTCAGATTCGCGCCAAAGATGCCCGACCCGGTCACCGGCAGCAGGAGCAGGCCGGCAAAGATCCAGAGGATCAGCCCCAGCAGCAGACCCTGGTTCCAGCGCAGCGGCTGATCCTGCGGATTGGCCCAGCGGTTATAGATCGCGCCACCCAGAGCAAAAACCAGGCATTGGCCGACCAGGATAATATAGAACAGATAAAATTTCGCGTTATCGCCGATAAACTGATGGAGATAGGCAAACATCGGCCCCGGCATCAGTGCTGTCAACTCCGAGCCAAACGATTCTGGCAGCGAGAGGCCATTAAAAGCGGTGTGCAGAAACAGCATCACCCCTGAAGCAACCGCTCCAGCAGCCAGCGCGGACAAAAAACCGCGCCCAAAGGACCTCCTGGCCCACGGTACATGTGCTTGCATAAAAACACCTCGTCCTGGTGTGAATGGTTACATCATCAGATTTTTTTCGTCAATTCTCACGTTCGTGCAGCTCGAAATTTACAAAAAGAGCAACGTCTGGCGAGGGAAGATGGTTTCGTGAGTGAAGCTGTTATCCCTGTTACTTATAGAAACGTTTAGGGGTTACAAAGATCGCTCACTGGTGTGCATATGGTAAAATCAGTGCAAGAGGCTGGCCCTGGTAGCAAGACGAATATCAACCGAACAAGGATAGCAGAGCACTATGAACGCAGATGGAAGCACTCAGTTCCCACTGGTCATCGGCATTGACCTCGGTGGCACGCAGATTCGCGCGGCTGTCTTGCGGGGCGCGCACATACTGGCTCGTGCCGCGACCCTGACGGGCGAGAACCCTACCCCTGAACGCGTTTTACCGCGTATCTTTACGACTGTGCAGCAAGCGCTGGACGAAGCAGGCGTTGGACTGGAGGCCATTACCGGCATTGGCGTAGCCTCGCCGGGGCCGCTGGATAACCGCACAGGCACGATCTATGCGCCGCCCAACCTGCCCGCGTGGAACGGCGTCCCCCTGCGCACACTTTTGGAGGAACAGTACCACAAGCCGACGTTTGTCGAGAACGACGCCAACGCCGCCGCGCTGGGTGAGTATCTCTTTGGCGCGGGCCAGGGTTGTCGCGATATGGTTTATCTGACCGTCAGCACGGGCATCGGCGGCGGCGTGATCGTCGCTGGCAAGCTGCTGGAGGGTACGAATGGCAGCGCGGCAGAGCTGGGGCATATGACCATCGATTGGCGCGGCGAGCGCTGTCCCTGTGGCAATATCGGCTGCCTGGAAGCTCTCGCATCGGGCACAGCTATCGCCCACAAAGCGAATGAGGCCATTGCCAACGGGCAAGGCGCGGAACTGCTGGCTTTCGCTCGCACAATGCTGGAGCATACCAGCACGATTCCCGATAAGCGCGCGCTACCTCGCCAGGATCTCCCTACCCAACCACTGGACGAAAGTGAGATCGAGAATCTCAGTGAGATCAGGAGCGGAGATCTGCATGTGACCGCCCAGACTGTGGCGCGAGCCGCCGAAGCGGGCATTCCCCTGGCGCGCGCGATCATTACCACGGCTGCCGAGGCGTTGGGTGTCGGCCTGGTCAATATTCTGCACATTTTTAGCCCCGAACTCATCATTCTCGGCGGCGGCGTGATGCAGGTGGGTGGCATGCTGATCGAGCCAGCCACGCGCATCGCCCAGGAACGCGCCATGCACGCGAATATGACGGGTGCGCGCATTGTGCTCGCCCAGTTCGGCGCGAACACCGGCCTGATCGGTGCTGGGGCTTTGCCGTATCATTATCAATACCTGGAAGGGTAATTATCTCACGAGATGGCAGTGAAAAAAGAACGTCTGGATATGGCACTGGTGAGGCGCGAACTGGCTCCCAGCCGCGAACGCGCCCGCGCACTGATTATGGCTGGCCAGGTCTTTGTGGGTGAGAAGATGATCGATAAGCCGGGGACGCTGATTCCGCTGGTGGCTGAGTGTCGGCTGGCTGAGGCGCCCGATGAGCTGAAATATGTCAGTCGCGGCGGCCTCAAGCTGGAAAAGGCCCTGCACACCTTCGATCTCAAACCCGACGGGCTTGTCGCGCTGGACGTGGGGGCCTCTACTGGCGGCTTTACCGATTGTTTGTTGCGCAACGGGGCCAGCAAGGTCTACGCGCTCGACGTTGGGCGCGCACAACTGGCCTGGACCCTGCGCAACGATCCGCGCGTGGTTGTCATGGAGCAGACCAACATTCGCCATGTCACGACGCTGCCGGAGCCGATCCAGTGCGTTGTCATCGACGTCTCGTTTATCTCGTTGCGCCTGGTTCTGCCGCCTATCGTGCCGCTGCTGGTGCCGGGCGCGTGGCTCGTCGCGCTGCTCAAGCCCCAGTTTGAGGCGGGCAAAGCCGAGGTGGATCGGGGCAGCGGCGTCATCAGCGACCCCGCGATCCACGCGCGTGTGCTCGACGAGATCCAGACCTGGATACCTGCACATACCGCGCTACGCGTCCGAGGCGTCACCGACTCACCCATTCATGGACGCGATGGCAACAAAGAATTTCTCTTACACCTGGTTTTTGAGGTAGAATAGAGCAGGGTTGGCAAGCGGCGCTGGCGAATGACCACGCTCTCTAGCAATGCGTGAAAACATTGGGCCACATGACACAGTGGCTACAAGCCCGTTGGCAGTAGCCTCTCAGTAGCTCAACCTTTGTCCCTGCCGCTCTCATGTCGCTTTATGCTGCCGCCAGGAGGCGGGGTCAGGAAAGAGGTGCATCGATGCTCAGTATTCCTCAGATCATTCTACCCGATCAGTTTAACGCCGCCAGCGAGTTCCTGGATCGCAATCTCCAGGAAGGGCGTGGCGAGCGGCCTGCTATCTACTACCAGGACCAGACCTATACCTACACGCAGATCGCTGAACTCGCCAACCGCGTGGGCAACGGCCTGCGCGAACTTGGCATCGAGCAGGAGCAGCGCGTGGCCCTCTTGCTGCTCGACTCGCCAGAGTGCGCCGCCGCCTTCTTCGGAGGCATGAAGATCGGAGCGGTGCCCATCCCGATCAATACCTCGCTGCGCCCCGCCGATTATGTCTATATGCTCAACGATAGCCGCGCCAGAGTCCTGCTCATCTCCGCCGAGGTCTGGCCGACGGTGCAGAGCATCCTGCCTGGCCTCAAGTATTTACGCCATATCGTGGTGGTTGGTCTATTGCGCGCGGGCCAGGCGGAGAGCGCGAACCTGCGCGATTTTGAGCGCTGGGTCAGCCAGTCCTCGGCGCAGTTGGAGGCGGCTGAAACGTCCAAAGACGACAGCGCCTTCTGGCTCTACAGCTCCGGTAGCACCGGTTTTCCCAAAGGCTGCGTACATTTGCATCACGATATGAGCTATTGCACCGAGTACTACGCCAAAAATATCCTCAACATCCGCGAAGATGATATTACTTTTTCCGCGGCCAAGCTCTATTTTGCCTATGGACTCGGCAACAACCTCTATTTCCCCTTCAGCGTTGGGGCCAGCGCGGTCCATTATCCAGGCAGGCCGCTGGCTGAAGATATGTTCAAGGTTGTGCAGCAGTATCGTCCGACCATCTTCTATGGCGTGCCGACGCTCTACGCCAGCATGCTCGCCTTGCCCGACGCCGACAAACGCTTTGATTTCTCCTCGGTGCGCGTCTGCGTCTCCGCCGGCGAATCGCTGCCCGGCGAGCTGCTGAGGCGCTGGCAGGACAAATTTCAGGTGGATATCCTCGACGGCATCGGCAGCACCGAGATCCTGCACATTTTCATTAGCAATCGTCCCGAAGAGATTCGTCCCGGCAGCACGGGCCAGCTTGTGCCAGGCTACGAAGCCCTGATTACCGACGAGCACGGCCACGCCGTCCAGCCTGGGGAGATCGGCAACCTGCTCATTCGCGGGGATAGCATAGCCGCTCAGTACTGGAATAAGCACGAGAAGACCAAAGAGACCTTCACCGGTCACTGGATTCATACCGGCGACAAATATTCCCAGGATGCCGACGGCTACTTCTGGTACGCGGGCCGCTCGGATGACATGCTCAAGGTTAGCGGTCAGTGGGTCTCGCCCGTCGAGGTTGAGGCCGCGCTGATCGCCCATCCCGCCGTGCTCGAAAGTGCCGTCGTCGGTGCCACGGACGCAGATGAGCTGCTCAAACCCAAAGCCTATGTCGTGCTCCACCGTGGCTACGAACCCGGCGAGCCGCTGGCCAACGAACTCAAGACCTTCGTCAAAGAACGTCTCGCGCCCTTTAAATACCCGCGCTGGATTGAATTTGTGGATGAGTTGCCCAAAACCGCCACTGGCAAAATCCAGCGCTTTAAACTGCGCGAAGAATAGTGAGAAGCCTGTTTCTCCCACTATTATTTTTGGGGCGGCAGGAAAGATATTCAAAGAAAGGGAATAGCAATGTTTGACCAGAGCCTGATCGGAGCGACCTCGGAGCCACAAACCTTCGAGATCACGCCCGCAGCCGTCGCGCAATTTATCGCGGCCACCGGCGATCCCGTACACAGCGATCCCGCCCGCGACCCCCTGTACGTCCCGCTGACCTTCCCCACGACCATCCGTATGGGCGTGCCGGGTCTCCAACTGGACGGCTCAAAGATGCAGCTCATTCACGGCGAGCAGGAGTACCAGTACGCCCGCAAGCTGCGCGTCGGCGAGACACTCACCTGCGTCGCCCGTATTCTCGACATTCGCGAGAAAAGCGGACGTAGCGGCTCCATGACCTTTGTCACCACCGCTATTGAGGGACGCGACAACCAGGGCGAGCTGGCCTTCACCGGACGCAGTACCCTGATCGTCCGGCCCATGAAGACTGAGGGCTAGACGCGACTGTGGGAGGCTGGTTGCGCGATCAGCCTTCCGCCATTTTCTCCTTTGCAAATGGAGTAACCCATCCGCATGTTACAATGAATGCACAGTTTTTCATAGTAAAGGAGAAAGATATATGCCAGGCGTACGCCAGGCCAGGGCTGACGATATTGAGACGCTAACCACCTTGCGCGTCGCCTTTTTTGAGGATATCGGTGAGGTCACGCGCGAGCAGCTCGCGCCCTTTCGCGAGGCAACCTACCGCTACCTGAGCCACGCGCTCCCGCAGGGAAAATTTCTCGCCTGGGTTGCGGAAGAAGAGGGGCAGATCGTCGCAACCAGCGGCCTGGTGTTATTTGAAAGGGCACCCACACCCACCAACCTTGCAGGCATCGAGGGCTATATTCTCAATATGTATACCCTCCCCGCGTGGCGCGGCAGAGGCATTGCCAGAAGATTGATGCAGGAGATCATCTCATACGCACAATCGCTCAACGTGCAACAATTCTGGCTGCACGCCACCGCGCAAGGGCGCCCACTATATGAGAAGATCGGTTTTGTTGCGCTCAATGACGTGATGGGCCTGCATCTACCTATCAGTAGTTCGTAGATTGGTTTGATGCAGCCAAACGCATTTACCCCACACAACATTCCAACATGATAATATGTAAACAACTCGTAACTATTCAGGACCCCGCCCATCGGCCAGGCAAGCTGGCCGACTACACGTGACGTGCTCGCGAGGCC
>CAXUEY010000043.1:0-39680 GCA_964250225.1 uncultured Ktedonobacteraceae bacterium
CCGTGTTATGGTTGTAGCTGAGCACCTTGAAGGGGCCATCGCCACCCTGCCCACCTTTGTCGGCCAGGTGATCGGTCCACTTGCTGTCGCCCCACTTCTCAACCACGCTTTTCTCGACCACCCAGGAGGTTGGATAGGCGAGAGCGTCCAGGAAATAGCCAGTGTTGTGACTCAGGATGAACTGGATGGTATTGGAGTCTTTGACGATGATGCTATCGCCGATCAGGGTGCTGGGTGCGCCCGCGACACCATTGGTAAAGTCCAGCCCGTCTTTGATCAAGCCCAGATAGGTGGTTGCCAGACCACCGCTCAGGCTGTTAATGGTTGGCGTTAGGGAGCGGTTGATGCTGTAGGCCACATCGTCAGCGGTCAGGGGCGTACCATCGCTGAACTTCAGATTGGGTTTCAGATGGAAGGTCCAGGTTGTACCGCTATGGCTCCAGGAACTGGCCAGCTGGGGTTGGATATTCAGGTGATCATCCAATTGCACCAGGCCGGTAAAGACCATCTGAATCGCTTGCTGCGATGGCGCATCGCTGTCCAGGGCGGGATCAAAGGTGGTGATATCGCCGCTGTTGCCGCCATCAAAAGCCATTCGCAGATGCTGCTGGCTTTTGGGGGCCTGCTGGCCGCTCCCTGGGGCAGCAGGGCCTCCACAGGCGGTGATGAGCATGGCGATGAGACAGAGCAGAGTCGGAAGAAACCCAAGGGTGAATCTCTTGCCAAATTTCATGGGTGCTTACTCCTTCATATCAAAGGATTAAAAATATGCAAACTCACAAAAAACGCTCTACGATGGTGTTTCTCTGGCTGGTTGTTCACACTGGGAATGGGTTCGCTGACAACATCACAACCTGTGGCGCGTTGCACTCGTGCGCCCCGGATCGCGATGTGCTTGAGTAATGAGTACGTATGTGCTCGAACAGCACATGAAACTGGTTCCCCCCTGTGGACAACGTCATAGAGAAAAACACACTCACAACTAAGAACCATTACAGTGGTAATGATGTATATACTACGCCGGGTTTAAATCAAATCTCACGGAAATTCAGATGAAATTTGGGAAATACAAAAAACTCGTCTTTTTAGACGGCCTGTGCAGGCTGCTGAGGAGAAAACGCGTGCTCCCTGATAGTCATTGACCATCAGGGAGCACGCGTTTTTGTGCCAGAGAACTAATGCTGCAGAATGTAGATCTCGGCCCAGTCGTTGGGCGGGATGATCCCCAGAGCGTTGTCTACAATGCCCGCAACATAGGGTTTGCGCAAAAAGACATTGCACACCTGTTCGACGGGCAACCAGGCGACATCGTTGACCAGTTGCTGCTCGGCCCGCTGATAGGTTTGCAGGCGCGCGTTACCCTGATCCATCGTATCGGCACTTGCGAGCTGGCTCTGGGTGTCCAACTGGCGCGCGACGTCGCTGCTGGTATTCTGTCCATAATTCATGTTGTTGAAAACGGAGCCGTTGCTGAACTGGCGCGAGAGCCAGTCCTGCGGGTCGGGATACTCGGCGATCCAGGAGAGTCCCCACATCTGCGTGCCCTGGGCATTGCCGGTAGCTGCTGAAATCTGATCGAGCAGGGTATGGGAATCGATGGGATTGGCTGTTACGGTGACGCCCAGCACGTGTTGCCACATCGCAATCATACTCTGCACTTCTTTATCGAAGCTGCTCACCCCGGTGGCGTAGGTGAGCGTGATCGACGGCATCTGAGAGACATCCGACCAGTTCTCCTGCTGCAAGCCCTGTTTGAGCAAGGCCTTTGCCTCGGTGGGGTTGCCTGTGAGGTTTTTCGTGCTGTCTGGCCCGCTGAGGTTGGGATTATAGCCGGCCATGCCCTGCGGAATGATGTGGTTAGTAGGGGTGACGGTGTTTTTCCAGACATCTTTGGCCAGCGCTGTTTTATCGATGGCCAGTGCGAAGGCCTGGCGGATGCTGACATTATCAAATGGCGCGACCTTGTAGTTCATGGTGTAGTAGTTGATCCACAGTTGCGGCACCTGATGGTAGTCCGGGCGCGAAGCGACTGCGGGCAGCGCGGCCAGCGGCACACCGGTGGTATCGACCTTGCCCGCCGCGTAGTCGTTATAGGCGGCTTCTTCCTGCGTGTAGAAAGGGAAGACGACGCTGTTCAGTTGCGGTTTGGGGCCATAATATTTCGGGTTCGGCACAAATGAGATGCTCTGGCCGTGGCTGTACCGTTTGACGATAAAGGGGCCATCTCCACCTCCGCTGTTCAGGTGATCGGTAAATGCGCTGCCATATCTGGTGATGAGCTTGCGTTCGACCACATACGAACTGGCGTGCGCCAGCATAGCCAGGAAGTAGGGAGCCTTTGTCGCGGTCGCGATCTGTACGGTTGTTGGATCGACTGCTTGCAGACTGTCACCGATCAGCGTGGTGACGCCGCCGCCTAGCAGTTTGTCCGCGTCGTTGATGGCCCGCAGATAGATCGGAGCGACCGTTGATTTCGTGGCTGGTTGGAGCGCGCGATCAATGCTATACACCACGTCAGAGGCGGTCAAAGGTGTGCCGTCGCTGAACATCAGGTGGGGCCTGAGATGAAAGGTCCAGGTCAAGCCGTCGGCACTCAGATCCCAGCTTTTAGCCAGTTGGGGCTGAGGCTGCATATGGTCGTCGAGCTGCACCAGACCGGTATAGAGCATGGAAATAGCCGAGAGCGAGTTCTGATCGTAAGCCAGCGCGGGGTCCAGCGTCGTCAGGTCGGTTGTGCCATTGAGCAGGACCAGCGGCGCTGTGTAGACCTGCTGTTGAGTCGGCGCTTTGCCCACTTTCGTCGGCGTGGAGCCACCAAAGAGAGAGCAACTGCTGAGGAAAAGAGCAAATAGAAGGCAATAGAGAGAAGGCGTCGTGCCGCGCATTTTCTTTTTGGTGATACCCATGCGTAGGTTTCTCCTCATCAAAACATTCCATAAATGTAGGTCAGATTCAGGTGCATATTATGGTATAACGCAAATAGACCTGCCAATGATGCGTTGCATAGAACGGGTGTATCTTTGTGGTGCTGGCGCGGGTCAGCAATTGTAGACGCTAACTTGCGCCAGCACGATATACATTATTGAGCGCGTGGGGCCAGGGCTACGGCGCGTAGCGCGACTTGCAAAAAGCCTTCGATGTTGGTCGAGGCCAGTTCACGGGGCCAGGCCACGTATTCATCGCCGGCGGCCTGTACGATTTGCAGGGTGTGACCCTGGTCGGCTGCGACATCGGCTCGCGCAGCGGCCAGGCCAATCATGGCGAAGAACGCGTGCATGTCGTGGCCCATTTGGATATACCGTCGAGCTGTGGACATGGCTCCACTGACATCGCTGGCCGCGATCTGGGCGTTCAGGTTCTCCAGCAGGGCCGGGGCGATCATGCCACCGCCCGCGCTGACCGGGCGCGTAGCTTTGCCCTTGCTCGCCAGCCCACTGAGTTCTTTGGCAAGGGCGTTGATCGAGGCTGCTGCGACGAAGAGAAGCGGTAAGGCCTCAACTTCCTGCACCTGGGTGTAGACCCGGCGCGTGGCCGAGGCGTAGAGCAGGCCGTGAGCGGCGCGTACAAAGAGCTCGCGATCATCGTCGCCGATGCTTTGCAGCAGGTCGCTGGCAGCCAGCGCGATGACCGAGCCAACGCCGAGCGAGGACGCTCCGTTGGGTATCAGCGCGTCATAAACGCCCTGACAGACCTGTGGAGTGGATGCGTTGCTGAGCAGCAGCGCGCGCAGGGGTAGCGCGTTCTGATTGCGCGGCGCTGACAGGCGCGTGCGGTAGCTGTCCAGGTTGTGGTGTGGCTCGCCCACAAAAGCGCGCACATCCTCGATCCAGTCCGGCTCGTCGGTGTGCAGCGGTAGGTGCGGAGTCAACCAGTGGATATAGTACGGGATGTTTGGTCCCCACTCAGCTGCGTCGAGCACCTGTGAGCCGCGCATGGCGCAGAGCAGCGCGTGTCCGCCCTCCTGGAACGTTTGCGACATCCCATCATACACACGAATCGCAATTGCCCGATAATCGGCGCCGGTGCCAAAGAGTCCAAATAATAAACGCTCGACCATGTTGGGATCGCGGGCGAAGATGGCCTTTTGCATCGCGACGCTCACCGCGTTTGCATCGGTCGATAACTCGCCGGGGAAAAGTGGCTGTGGATAATCCTGCGGCGCGTCTTTCCCGGCTTTCACGGCAGGGGCGGCAGCCAGCAGAGCCTGCATCACTAGCTCAACGCCGCGTGTCTGCTCCTGCTCCTCATCGCCCAGGGCATGGCGCAGGGAGATCAGCCAGCGGCAGAGCATACTGGCCGCGCCCAGGGTCAGGACAGCGTGCCCATCGCTATCGCCGCGCATGGCGACCAGCCCGACCTTGCCAATTAACTCAGAGGCATCCTCAGCGCTGGCGATGGTTTCGCGCGCGGCTCTGTTCAACGCTTGCTGATCGCCCGCGCTGAGAGCATCAATACATGTAGACAAATTATTACGAACTGCAACTGATGACATTAGTGTGTACCCTCTATTCCGGCCAGGGAAACTGACCGGTTCTTACCCTTGTAAATCATGAATGGCGCGCTCGATATTCGGAATATCAGCGTATTCCTCGTCGAGCAGTTTATAGCCACGCTCTATATATAATTCCGCCAGCTTCGACCCGCTTGCTTGCTGGCTGATGGCGGCGGTGATAAGCTCGGTAGTGCGATACTTTTCCGGCATTTTGCGGGCGATACGTTGCATACGCTGTTGCGTTTCCTGCACCAGATGGGTATCTTTGCCATCTAACGCATAACGCACGACGCCGACGAGCTTGGTTAGTTCCGCCAGGCGCTGGCGATCATTCATGGTCTGGACAAGCAGCTCATCGGCGTCCAGGTCGTCCAGGGCCATTGGCTCATCCTCGATAGCTGGCAGAGCTGGCGCGGCCTGTTTGAAGGTGGAGACCTGGTTCATATACAATTGCCCGTATTCCTGGCAGCCCTGCGCGACAAGCTGCATACGCGCGCCCTCGTCTCTGGGATTGATCGTGCCTAGATCGCACAGATCATCGTCGCGATAGTCGGCCAGCATGCGCAACTGGTCCAGCGAACCGCCCTCTTCCAGCATAGGCGGAATGGGCATGACCGGCACGTTTGTCGTATCTTGAAGCTCTTCCGGGGAGAGCTGCGCGGCCAGGAAAGAAGGGAGATACTTTGCCAGCGATAGAGGCATGGGCGGGACCACACAGTACGTGCAGAGCACAGTCTGTGAACCAGCTGCGCTGCGTGCCACAAAAATGGCATGGCCTTTGGGCGTTTGTGAGTTACCTCGTAAAAATTGGATGGTCATCTTCTGTATAGTCCGACGGCGCGCAATTCCCAGGCTCTTAATGTGAGGGAGCAGCGCCGCCCCTCCTTTCTATAGCTCTAACCAGCAGGTGTCGAATGACCGAAATGAGCAAGATGTCTATGTCTATCATATGCGCTTTCTCGCAGCATAGCAAGCTGTTTTTCGCAGAATCAGATGATGGGATGAGCCTGGCACGCCAGATCAATCCCATCACGCCGCCTGATTTCTCTATAATCCCTTGCGCAACTGGCGCAGGAGCCTGTGCAGGGCCTGATTCTCCGCTACCTGTGCCTCCGTCAGTTGCTCGCCATCGGCAGGGATCGAGGACTCAAAGGTCTGCAGATAGTTTTTGAGTTCGCTTGCTCCGGCGATCTGCGCGAAGCCGCGCAGACTGGCCTGTGCCTCATCTTCCTGGTTCAGGCGCCCCAGCGTGATAGCGTGTTGCGCGTACAATTCGGTGTATTGTTGCAGGAAGAGCTGCCACTGCTCTGGCCTCTTGAGCGTTTTCATGACGCGTTCCACCAGAACGATGGCCCGCCTGAGTTCTTCCGCGGCCTGCTGAAGCTCGTTCCTGGCCAGGAAGATCCCGGCGCGTTCGTAGCGTGTATCGGCCTCGCCCAGCGGCTGCGGCTGTTGTTGATAAAACGCCAGTGCCAGGTTGAAATGTTTGAGCGCCTCTTCAAACTGCTCGTTGCCGCGTTGTGCCAGACCCAGAGCCAGTTCCGCGTCGGCCTGCCCCAACTGGTCGTCGGCCTGACTAAAGCGTAGCAGCGCTCCCTGGCAGTCCTCGATGGCCTCTTCCCAGCTCTCCTGGCCGATCAGCGTCTCAGCGATGCCCAGCATGGCCTCACCGTCGCCGCGCACGCTCTCCTGAAGTTGGAACTGACGGCCCGCCTCGATAAAGGTCGCGTGTGCCGCGGACAGATCTTTGCGTGCCAGATGGGTATTGGCGAGTCCGAGTAGCGCTTCGCTGACCAACAACGGCTCTTGCAGCGTCTCCGCCTGGATACGAGCCGCGTTAAAATGCGCCTCGGCCTGCGCGAAGTTGCCCTCGACCAGTTGCAACTGGCCATCTACCAGATGGAGCAGAGGTGTGAGACTCTGGGCGAGTGTGTTGCCGCTGGATTTCTCCTGGATCGCGCGTAGATACTGCTCAGCTGTGCTCAGTTCGCCGGTGAAAATGGCCAGCCGTGCCAGGCGCACCTCTATCGCGACTTCACTGGTATACAGCGTTTCACCGGATAGGCGGCTGGTGCATGTCTGGGCATCCTGATACTGTTTTTTCGCCAGGGCGAGTTCGCCGCGCTGCTGATGCGTATCGCCGCTCCCCACAAGTGCCTCGCGCTCAACCTGTTCATTTTTCAGGCTCATAGCTAACTGACGGGCCTCGTGAAAGGCATCCTGTGCGCGGCTTAGCAGGCCGCGTTGCAGCAGGATCTGCCCCAGGCCAACCGAAGCCTCGGCCTGCCCGACGCGATAGGCCACGGCTTTATAGGTGCGGAGCGCGCGCTCCATCAGTGAGTTCGCATAACCGGGCTGGCCGCGTCGCAACTGGATGGTCGCGAGCAGACTATTGGCGTTGGCCAGGCCCAATGCGTTCTGCTGAGCGCGATACTTGTTGAGGGCCACCTGCACACTGGTCAGAGCCTGCTCCACGCGATTGGCGTACAGGGCAGCCTCGGCCAGACCCAGATTGCTGTCCGCGATACCCAATTCATACTCGATAGCGCCAGCCTGGTTGATGGCCTCGGCGAAAATGTCGCTGGCGCGCTCCAATTCACGCTGCTCCAGGGCGGTCCTGCCCAATCCGACCAGCGCGTCCACTTCACCAAAAGTATCGTGCTGCTGCTGATAGACTTCCAGGCCGCGTGTATATGCCTCGCTGGCCTCGCTGTAGCGTCCAAACAGGCGCAAAATTTCAGCCGCGCTGCGCCGGGCGTCGGCTTCATTAATCACATCTTTGGCATTGACATAATATTCAATGGCTTCTTGATAGAACTCCAGGGCCTGTTCAATTTTTCCGCGTTGCAGAAAAACATGCCCCATCGCTAGCGCCACGTTGCCCTGTCCCTGCGCGTTGCCCAGTGAGAGGTAGAGCGCCTGCGCGTCCTCGTAGGCTTGCTGAGCCAGGTCCAGGTGGGCCTGTTGCCGCTCGCTATGCCCCTGGGCGAGGGCTGCGGCGGCCTCGTTCAGCGGACGTTTGGCCTCGCGATAGTGGCCGCGGGCCTTCTGATAACTGGCGGTTGCGCGCTCCAACTGATTGAGCTGCTGCTGGACGTCCGCGAGCAGCATGCGGCTATCGCCGGCGCGTTTGAGGTCGCCGGTCATACGGAAGCGAATTTCCGCGTCTCCAAACGCCTCGGCGGCTGTATCCAGTTTGCCATCATAGAATGCTTCTCGCCCTTTATTGAAACGCGTCTCAGCGGTTTTGAGATCCTGTTCTTGTGTTGTCATAATTCAAGCTCATCCCTTACCATAAAAAAAACGTGTGTACGGGGACTTCTGACTTCTCAGAAAGGGCCTCGTCATTCTCCAGAAGAGGTCGTGTACTGTTTTTCTCGTGTATACTCACTATTTTAGTGTCTCCAACGGAGAAAGTCAAAACACGTCAACGTCGCGCAGGCTTGCGAAAAGGTCTGCCCCATGAGTCTGCGGCCATCTGAAAAAAACGCTGCTTGCTTGACACTTGGGCTTGAAATAAGGTAAGGTACTGTCTAGAAATGACCCTGGAACGGTTTTCTCTTCTACATTCTACGGCAATAAAGGAGCTATCTCGATGCACGAAGACACTCTTGCACATGTTGACCTGTTCTCTGGCCTCGATAAGAAAGAACTGCGCCATATCGCGAATAGCTGCCAGGAGCGGAAATTCGCAGCTGGTACAACCTTGATGCAGCAAGGCGATACGGGCGCTGGCCTCTTTGTGATTACCAGCGGCAAAGTGAAAATTACGCAAGCCACTAATCCTGACCGCGCGGAAGAAGATCTGGGGAGCGCCGGTCCTGGGGCTGTGCTGGGCGAGATGGCTTTGCTCGATGATCAACCCCGCTCGGCCACGGTGACGGCTGTGGAAGATACGACGGTGCTGCTTCTGCCTATCTGGGATTTCCGCACTAGCCTGCGCAGCAACCCGGAGATCGCGGTGAAGCTGCTGACCGCCCTCAGCCATCGTTTGCGCAAAGCCGAGAGCCACGCCCATCCGCGCGACTAAGTACAGCGTCTCGCACACGTGCTCCGCGCTGTGAGGCACTCAAGCGGCCTCGTGCCCGGCATATATTTGTGAAATCCTGTACAAAGCAAAAGATCATTCCGCGCAAAAAGCTCAGGTCGTTTCAACTGCCTGAGCTTTTTTCGGGGGGAAAGCCGTCCTTTTCCACGTCGTCTGCGTTATCCGCGTCGATCTGCTTGCGATAGAGGAGATTTTGCAGCTCCTCCAGCATCGTTTCGACATCATTAAACGAGCGATAGACGCTGGCGAAGCGGATATAGGCGATTTTATCCATATGACGCAGGCGTTCCATGACCAGTTCGCCAATCACGCTGCCTGGCAGTTCCTGTTTGCCCTGGCGATAGAGTTCCTGCTCAATCTCCTCGACCGCGTTCTCAATCTCCGCGACGGACAGGGGCCGTTTCTCGCAGGCTTTGCTGATGCCCACAAACAGTTTTTGTCGATCAAAAGGCTCGCGGCGCTGGTCGCGCTTCACAACCATCAACTGGGACTTCTCCACGCGCTCATATGTGCTGAAACGCCCCTTGCACTGATCGCACTCGCGCCGCCGATGGATAGCGTCTCCGACATCGCGTGAATCTTTTACACGCGATTCAGTTCCCCCACAAAATGGACATTTCATGCTAAAAATCCTCGAATATTCGCTCCACACACTGTATGCCGAGGTGTGGGTAGGCATATTTTAGCATATATTATCCGTTAGAGTGATTGGAAAGAGCACTTTTTTGTGCCTGCGGTTAGACCATTCGCTGTTATTACTGCTTTTCCATTACTGAGATCACCTCACTGACTTCCGTCAGCACAGATACCTCATCAGGTTTCTCAGCATACACAGATAGGTCAATTCCATTCAGGTGATGCCTATCATTGTAGCGTTCGAGCAGCCAGTGTGGTTGCCAACCTTCTGCTTGTGCAGGCAACTGCCAGTGAGTGATCGCGGTAAAATCGGTATCAACGCCAGCACGGTGAAGATGGTTCTCGCAACAGTTCGGCTTGCTTCACACCGAGTGGAGAGAGGCCGTAGTCAACCAGTTTGCCATTGACTTCACCGATATAATCACCGTGGCGAATGAGATAGAGATGGGTCATGAGCTTTTCCTCCAGGCAATATCTGTCCGTATAAAATATATCCGCTATAGATATAGTAAATGAATAGCGGAGATTTGTCAATGGATCTTTTCCCCATCATCACAAGTCAGAGACACTAACTTCTCTCCGACAAGCTGTCGTCTCAAAGATCAGGAAGATCTTCGTTTGCTGATTCATAAGCTCAATCTTCACACGCGGGCGCAGGCGCAGGTCATCCTTGATCGCTTCGTTCTATCAGAAGGCCAGCAATTCTACCTGTTGTGCGGCGTGAGTGCCCCTAGCTTGAGCTATGGGGGTGAAATGCCGCCTGCCCGTAGGCGGAAACTCCTGTTGACTTTCTATAGCGTATGTGCTAAGGTATAGAATATGGAACAGAAACGAGCATTCAAGTACCGCTTTTACCCCACTCCTGAGCAAAAGAAGATTCTTGCTCAGACATTTGGCTGTGCTCGTTTCGTCTATAATTGGGCACTGCGCAAGAGGACCGACGCCTACTACAAGGATGGAGTACGCTTGTATTTCAAAGATCTGTGCGCTATGCTTCCTGAATTGAAACAGCAGGAAGAAACCGCATGGCTCGCTGATGTCTCCGCCGTGACTTTGCAGCAATCCTTGCGGCATCTCGATAAAGCCTTTCTGCATTTTTTTGAAGGACGTGGGAAGTACCCAGCCTTCAAAAAGAAGCGCCATCAGCAAAGCGCGAGTTACGTGGGAACTGCCGCCCATTGGGATGGCAAACACCTGACTCTCGCAAAAATGACCGAGCCACTTGCTATCGTGTGGTCGCGCCCCTTGCCCGATGGGAGCACCCCCTCCACCGTGACGGTTTCCAAAGATGCCGCAGATCGCTACTTTGTGAGTATTCTGGTAGCAGAGGATATCGCGCCCCTTGAACCAGTGAAGCAAACCGTCGGCGCTGATCTGGGGCTCAAAGACTTTGTGATCCTCTCCACAGGTTCGAAAGTCGGCAACCCGAAGTTCTTCACCAAAGATGAAAAGAAATTGGCAAAGGCTCAGAGACGCCATGCGAAGAAAAAGAAAGGCTCGAAGAACCGTGCCAAAGCCGCCAAAAAAGTGGCGCGTATCCATGCCACGATAGCCGATAGACGCCGTGATTTCCTGCACAAGCTCTCCACTCGCCTGATCCGTGAAAACCAAACGATCTGCGTGGAGACGCTGGCCGTCAAGAACATGGTGAAAAATCACGGTCTGGCCAAAGCCATCGCTGACGTGGGATGGAGTACGTTTGTCTCGCAACTGGAATACAAAGCAGCATGGTATGGCAGGAACCTTGTCAAGATTGACCGGTTCTATCCGTCCTCCAAACGGTGTTCCCATTGTGGGTACATTCTGGACTCCTTACCGCTCGATAGTCGCTTCTGGACTTGCCCCGAATGCGGGACCGTCCATGATCGAGACATCAACGCCGCGCAAAATGTCCATGCCGCTGGGCTCGCGGTATTTGAAGGCTCTGGAGAGGCTGTCAGACCAGGGAGGGCGAAAGCCCAAACGGGCAAGCCTCAGCGAAGGAGCAAACCCCACTCGTGAGGGTGGGACTCCCCTGGCCTTCAGCCATGGGGAGGATGTCAATGCGGGGATAATCCGTACCGCAACAAGTACGAAGGTAGCAGGCACCGCAAAATTGCATAAGAGGCTGCATTTTCCGCCCGTGGCAGATGAATATCCTCATCTGCCACGGGCATTTAGTTTATGCCTTTGTCTGCTCAGGTTTGCGTGTAAACGCGCTGGTGGCGGGGCGGCAGGAGCGAATCATCCACAGTGGGCGTCGCAGATGATCGGGGCGCTCCAGTTGAGGACGCGTCAGGGCCATCCATTGCTGATAGACCTCGCGCGCCTTCTGACGCTCTACACTGACATCGCCGTAGCGGTCGCCGTCATGCGCTTGCTCAACCGTGATCTTCTGGTGCCAGCAATGCATGCCGCTGATCGGATCGGGATGGACGCCAAAGGTCAGATTTTGATGGACGCCGGCCTCGCGCCAGAAGATACGCGCCGAATCGGGGTCGTCGCTCGCATAGGGCCGCACGCCTTCGACCTGGCGCATGAGCCAGCGCCCATCCTCCTCCTGACCCAGCGTCACCAGGGCGGAGGTCCAGCGGTCCGCGCCCTGATCGGTGGCCAGACGCCAGCGCCCCAGGTGGTGTGAGCAGGCGACGACACCGGGACGAATGCCCTCTGTGACCCAGGCCCGATTGACATAATATCCAATTTCCGTGGTGATCCGTATCAGGTCGCCGCTCTCGACGCCCACGCGCTGCGCATCCAGGGGATGAATCCAGACGGGATTGGCGTTGGAGATCTCGTTGAGCCATTTGGCATTGCCGGAGCGCGTATGAATAAGCGTGGGCAGGCGGAAGGTCGGGATGAGCAGGTACTCGCCGCGCGCGTGATCGATGACGGCGCGCTGCACGTGGCTGTAGATATAGCCCGGCACCGCGTATTCCGGCCAGCCCCACTCTTTCATGGTAGCAGAGTAGAATTCCAGCTTACGCGACGGGGTGGGAAAGCCTGCGCGGACGGTGTCGTCAACCTGCACACCGACTGGCGCGCCCTGGCGCGTCACAACGCCATTGCTCTCATCAACCTGGGTACCTTCCATCTCAGTCGGGGCCAGTGCGCGTTCATTCAAGCTGAAGACGGGGGCTTTTTCCTGGGGCACATCAAAGGATCCATATTTTTGCATATAGGCCAGTGGGGTCAGGTTCTCGCTGGCGGCGGCCTCTGGCAGGCCGGGGACGCTGTTCTCGAAGATCCAGCGATAGTACTCTTCGACGGTGAGCTTGGTGCCGGGCTGATAGGGCGACTCGAAGTATTTGCGGATGCCCAGGCTGCCATCGGGGTCGATGCGCCATGACAGCTCGATCCAGAACTCGTCCTCTTCCCACACTTCGCCGGGATTGGCCTGGTAGGTGTACTCGATGGCCTCGCCGTGGCGCTCTTTGTAGACGCGCATTACCGGCTGGCGAAAACCGATCCAGCGGGCCGCGTGGGTCTCCTGGCTCATCAGGTCGTGGCGCTCGCTGGCAATCCCCATCGGCAGCACATAGTCGGCGTACCAGGCGGTCTCGTTCCAGACGGGCGTCAGGGCCGCGTGCAGTTCGATCTGCGCTTCATTGGTGAGGGCCTCGATCCAACTCGTGCCATCGGGATTGGTCCAGACGGGGTTGTAGACGCGCGTGAAATAGGCGGCAAGTTTGCCGCGTCCCTCCTGCAAGAAATAGGGGAGCAGGATGCTCATTTCGTAGTTGGCCAGGGGATATTCCGGCGGGTAGAGCAGTTCATTCCACACGTCGGGCAGACTCGGTTTGAGAAAGGGCGCGGGCACAAACTTGTTCCAGCTATTGGGGGCTGTGCCGCCGGGGGTGCCGATGCTGCCGGTGAGGACAGAGAGAAACCACAGCGCGCGCGAGACCTGCCAGCCGCCGAGATTGCCCGCGCTGGCAGCCCGCCAGCTATGGGCAGCGAAGGCAGTGCCAGCCTGTCCAATCTGCCGCGCAATCTCGACAATGGATGCTTCAGGCAAACCGCTCTCTTTGGCCGCGAATGCTGGCGTATAGTCCGCGTAGAGATCGAGGAGCAGTTCGATAAAACGCTCAAAGGTTTGCGGCTCGGCGGGATGTTCAGCGGCCAGGTACTCCTGCCAGTTGACCCAACGGCGTATATACTCGGCATTGTAGAGCTTCTCAAGCAGGAGGATGCGCGCCATCGCCAGCAATACCGCCGCTTCTGAGCCTGGCCAGGTCGGGAGCCAGTAATCGGCCATGCTGGCAGTATTTGAGAGGCGCGGGTCCATTACCGCGAGTTTGGCCCCTTTCATCTTGCTCTCAATGATACGTTGTGCCTGGGGATTGAAGTAGTGACCCGTCTCCAGGTGCGCGCTGATGAGCAGGACAAAACGCGCGTTGGCGTAATCGGGCGAGGGTCGGTCCATGCCGCACCAGAGCTGATAGCCAAAACGCGCCGCTGAGGAGCAAACGTTGGTGTGGCTGTTGTGTCCATCTACACCCCAGGCGCCCAGCACGCGGTCCATATATCCGTCGTGGCCGGGACGTCCCACGTGGTACATCACCTCGTCGCGGCGGTTTTCCACGATAGCGGCGCGGATCTTCGTGGCAAACGTCTCCAGCACCTCGTCCCAACTGGTGCGTTCCCACTGGCCCGACCCGCGCTTGCCCGCGCGTTTGAGAGGATAGAGAATGCGCTCAGGGTCGTGAAGCTGGTTGATCGTAGCTGGTCCTTTGGCACAGTTGCGCCCACGGCTGCCGGGATGATAGGGGTTGCCCTCGAAGCGTTTGACGCGCCCCGTCTCTTTATCGATATAGGCCATCAGGCCGCAGCCCGCCTCGCAGTTGAAGCAGATGGTTGGGATAATCTCGTAGTGTTTCTCAACTTTCTGCGGCCACGCTCTGGCGTCGTATTCCACCCAATCATGCCATCTTTCCGGCGGCGGGCACGAGGCCAGGTCGCGCACGGTCATCTGCTCACCATTTGGCGCGCTCTGTGCGTGTAAGGGTGTCTCGGTCATTGTGCTGTTCTCCTTTGAACTTCTTCTGCCTGATTAAGCGCTCAAACAGGCTGCTTTCCATTAACTGAGCGGCACACTCTGGCCCGCCACCACAAAACAATGCTCATAGGCAAAGAGTCCGACCAGCGCGCAGATACTCCCGATTCCGAGCAGCACAGCTTGAGCCGCCGGGAGCAGCAGGGCCAGGCTCAACAGGATGAGCGGGAGCACGGTGCCGAGCAGGATGAACAGGTTCCAGAAGACCCCGCGCAAACTGCCTCTGGAAATGGTATGTGCAGCGGTAGCGACATGGCTGTTACTGTGCGCACCAAAGACCTCCAGCAGCACCAGCAGCACATGCGCACCTACCGCGCTCAACAGGACAATTGTTAGCAGCGTATGGATTGTGTTGTCGGAGCCGAGTACCCAGGAGAGCAGGCCGAGAGCCGCGGCACCAGCGAGCGCTGCTTGCACCAATAGGATCGGCAGTAGCAGGGGACTCTGCCAGAAATCGCGCCCCTCGGCCTGTCCAAAAAGAAACGCGCTATAGCCAGCGGCGGCAGCTCCAAAGAGCGCTGTTGGCAGGAGCAGCCAGGAGAAGAGCGCCGAGAAACCGAAGAGCGTCGCGCCAAACCACGCCGCCTGAAACAGTCCCAGGATGGCCAGAATGACGCCGCCCCAGACCAGCCACGAGGTCGGGTTCGGTTTGGTCAGGAGATAGAGAAAGCGCTCAGGGCGTTTGAGGTCAGCTACCAGTAACAGCAGGGTAGCGGCGATAAAAACGCCTCCAATGATGGGCGCGCCGATCCCCAGCAGCGCGTGCATGCTGCCACTGAGCGGGCTGTGTAGTCCATAGAGCGCCACAGCCAGAGCCGCCACCATCATCGCACCCGCTCCCAATGCTTTGGTGCCCAGGTAGGCCGAGACCATCCAGCCCCACGGCGCGTCATTCTTCGGCGTGTCATAGACGATATGGGGATCAGCGGGACGATACGCGGGGTCCAGCGGCACATATGCTTTGAGCGGATTAAACGTCTTGAGAGCCTGAGACGCGCGCAACGATAAACTACCATCAATGGCGTGTTCATCCTCGTGATGTGGCTTGAGCATAGTGCTCCACATCGTCATATGTGGTAGTTCTATCGTCGCAACTTCGGGATTGATCGCCGCCTCTTCCGCGCCCAGGTAGTAGACATTCGGTCCCGTACCCTGCTCTGGCTTGCGCACGCGCACCGGTTCGCGCGCGACGAGCCGGGCAATCTCGCTACTGGGATTGTGCAGATCGCCTGCGATAATCGCCTGTTCCGGGCAGACAACCACGCAGGCTGGCTCCAATCCCACCTCGGTGCGATGGGCGCAATAGTTGCACTTGGCTGCCGTATGGTTGTAGGGGTCGATATAGAGGGCGTCGTAGGGACAGGCCTGCATACACGATTTGCAGCCAATACAGCGTGTATTATCGAAATCGACAATGCCATCCGCGCGTTTGTAGAGCGCCTTTGTGGGGCAAATCGCGACGCAGGGCGCATCATCGCAATGGTTACAGCGGTTCACCAGAAAATAGCGGCGCGAATTTGGAAATTCGCCCTTCTCAATATATTTGACCCAGGTGCGATAGACACCGATTGGCACATCGTGTTCGGCTTTACAGGCCACCGTGCAGGCGTGGCAGCCGATACACTTGCGCTGGTCAATCACAAAAGCGTACTTGGTCATCCATGAGTTCCTCTCATTGGGTAGTGTGCGTCTCGCTCGAAACGCCCCGCTCTTCCTGTTAGCATCGGGAACATCGCTCTTCTTGTGGATAGTATAAGGTCGCATATGGCATAACGCCAATACATCTTATCTATGGAATTGATAACTTTTTGTTATGGAAAAGGCACAATCTAAGGCATAATCATGGGCATTCAGATCAATCCCTGATTATTCATATATGTGTTTCTCTCGTTTACACAATGGCGCTGGAAGAAAGGTTATGGATCATTTTACATGAAAGATGCTGGCCGCTGCTCTGCTTATTTTTGCTGTAACGTCCGCAAAATATTTCTCGTATTACTTTTAGACAGGAACATATAGTGAAAGGAGAGTTCCGATGATGTTTCGCGGACAAATGAGAAATGCTTTTAAGAAGGGCATTTTCGGGCAGCAAACAAGGGGATATTCTGGCCCTTCTTAAAACTTTCCATGACATTTTACTATAAGATTCCTCTTGCTTCACCAAATCCGGCCAAAATGCACAACCAGATTGTGCATTTCTTATTTTATTATAGAAACGCGAGGCCTTCTCTCGCCGTATAGTTTGTCGTGCAAATACTTGATAACAAGAGTACAAGGAAAGATCACATGAAATATCGTTGTATCCCCGGACTCATCGCGTTGTTCCTCCTCCTGGCCCTGGCGGCCTGCGGCGGCACATCCAACGCACCGAATGATGTGAATGTCACCCTGACCGATTTTCATATCCAGTCGTCAGTCACCACCTTTACGTCCGGCACGTCCTATCATTTCGTGGTTACGAACAAGGGCAAGGTTGCTCATGAGTTCATGATTATGCCGATGGCGATGGGCAACATGTCGATGGACGAGATGCATAAGACGGCCCTGACTTTCATAGACACTGTCGCTCCTGGGGAAACCAAAACACTCGACTACACCTTCGCGCAAGCGAGTGTAGGAAAATCCCTGGAATTTTCCTGTCACTTTCCTGGGCACTATGAAGCGGGGATGCATCAAACGATCACGGTTAACTCGTGACGATTCTCTCAGGCAAGAGCACCTGAGAAGAGGTATAATAGAGCGACATCCCCCACGTGATGATGTACGATGCTCCTCTCAATCCTGGGTTCAGAGGAGCCGTTCTCGCAGGGTTGATCGTGGTGATGTCGTTTGATGTATGCTTTTTTGCAGAAGAAGGTAGTAGCGATGCAAGACTCATCTTATCCGGCGAACACCGGCCCACACGCTGATCTGACTGAGGAAGAGAAGAAAAAACGCCTGGATGCGATGGTACGTATCTGGCAGGGCGATAGTGAGAAGCGCATCGAGCGTGAGGGCTATCGGGCCTTTCTCGCGGCCACCGGTCTGGACGAGTATCGCTACTCGGTCTGGTTGCGTTTCCCCGAATGGGAGCGTTCGGCGGTGGTTGGCCAGGTCGTCGTGCTGGGCCGCGCAGCAAGCGGCGCGCCCGAAGATCCAGCTCTCTTCACCTCCTGGCGACGTGATCCTCTGCTCAAAGCGCTGCCCGATTGGAAGCGTCACCTGCCCGACGAGAAAGTCTTCAACATCTCCGTGCGCATCACCCCCGGTGGCCTGGGCGAAGGTACAAAATGGGCGATGGTCATGCCCAAAGAGCTGATCCCGCGTTATCGACCCTCCTGGCCCACACAACAGGAATGGGTGGACTGGACACGCCAGTTCGACTGGCTCTCGCTGGCTGTGCCGTTTATTCGCGCGATGCTGGATTCGCTGTAAGTTGAAGCAATGTTGCACGAGGGGAGCGCCGGCGCTCCCCTCGTGTCCGGCGCTACACGCAACGCTGAAAACCGCATTGCAGGCTTACGCGTCATACTCTTCAGGGCGAATCTCCACATACTTGCGGAACCATTCCAGCATCTTTTCGCCGCGCGCGAAGAAGAGGCTAGGTTTGGAGACGCCGCTATGCCAGGAGGCTGGTACCCGCACAAACTCGACGGGGACTTTGCCGATCATCTTCAAGGCCATATAGAACTGCTCCGTCTGCTCGATGGGGCAGCGCAGGTCACCTTCAGGATGGATGAAGAGCGTGGGCGTGGTGACTTGCGGGGCGCGTGTGATCGGCGAATGCTCGCGATAATAATCGGCGCTCTGCGCTTCCCACGGATAGCCCTTCGCCTGACTCACCATCCAGAAGCCAATATCCGACGTGCCAACAAAGCTGGCCAGGTTGGAGACGCCAGCCATTGGCACAACAGCCTTGAAGCGGTTCGTTTTGCCGATGATGGTCATGCTCATGTAGCCACCGTAGCTGTACCCGGTTGCCACCAGGCGTTCGGGGTCAGCCACACCGCGCGCGATGCACTCATCGACGCCGCGCATGATGTCCTTGAAGTCCAGCCCGCCCCAGTCACCTTCCACCTGTTGCAGAAACGCCTCGCCGCAACTGGTGCTGCCATGCGGGTTACAGTAGAAGATCGCGAACCCCTGTGAGGCATAGTACTGGAAGGTCAGGCTCATGCCAGCCCCGTAAGCGGACTGCGGCCCGCCGTGAATACTAACCAGCAAGGGGTAGCGCGCGCCAGCCTTCGCGCCGATGGGACGGATCAGCCAGCCATCGATGAGGTCACCATTCTCGCTCGCGTATTGCAGGCGCTCCGGCTCGCTCCAGCGGAATTCGGCCAGCTTCTGGTCGTACATATGCGTGAGGCGCTCGGCCTCGCCCGCTTCTGTGCCTTTCAGCGGCAGAAGATACAGTTCCCAGGGATGCTGCATTCGCGCGCGTAACAGGAGCAGCCCGCGATTTCCAGGCAATAACGTCAGGGAGAAGATCAGGTGCTGATCTGTCCACACGGGCGTGGTGGTCTTCTGCTCCACATCCAGGCAGTAGAGGTTGACGCAGCCACGCTCGGTCACGACAAAATAGACACGTTTGCCATCCTCTGTCCATTGGGGACGATAGGGACCGGGCATGCCTGCCGCCTGTGCAAAAGCGGCTGGCGTGGTCGGGTTATCAATATGCTCGGTCAGGGTACGCAACTCGCCGCCCTGGCGCGGGACGAGGTGGAGTTGGTCATTGCTGGTCCCATTTTTGAGTCTATCGCGTGACCCCACGACCAGGGCCTGCCGTCCATCGGGCGACCAGGCATAGCTACCAATTTCGAGCGAGCCATCGGTGATGCAACGCGCCTCGCCCGTCTCGCGGTGGATGGCCCATAGATCGTTGGTCCAGGTGCGGTCACGGTTCTCGGCGCGATTGCATAGCACCCCGATCTCCTGGCTGTCAGGTGTCCAAACCAAATCGACATGGTCGAAATCCCCGCTGGTCAGACGGCGAATCTTGGTGGCATCGATAGGCTCATCGGCGACGGGCGCGGGCATCACAAAGAGATGGCTACGCGTGTCGAAGAGGCCGCGCCCATCGAGCCGGTACCAGACCTTATCGATAGTGCGCAGGTGCAGCTTCGCCTCTTCATCGTACTTCTTTCTGGCGGCCTGGTCGAGCGGCTTCTGGCCCGTCAACGCCTCATTTTCATCGGTGGGGGCTGCGGCAGCGGTAAAGGCGATCCAACGTCCATCGGGCGACCAGGCGACCTCGCTGACGCCATGCAGCACATTGGTTAGTTTACGTGGCTCGCCGCCGCTGGTATCGATCAACCAGACCTGGCTTCTATCATCCTCGCGGTTCGAGGTGAAGAGCAAACGCTTGCTATCGGGTGCCCAGGCGGGCATATCGTCGCTCTTCATACCGCTCGTGAGCTGGCGCGGTTCGCCAATCGCGCGCCCCTGCTCATCGAGGTCCAGCAGAAGTAGCGCGCGGTGGTACTCATTCTTCTCTTTGTCGCGCTTGCCGCGCACCAGGGCAACGCGTCTGCCATCGGGTGAGAGGGCCATATTCCACACGTCGTTGAAGGTCCACAGATCATCGCAGGTCAGTTTACGTGGTTCCGTCATCGGATTCCGTCCTTTGCTGTGTTAACTTTTGTACCAGTTTTTCAACATTTCACCCAAACATCTCAACCTCTTCCTTCTCAGTATGCCACAAATTGATCGGGTATGTCTGGAGATTTGATCCCGCGAGCCTGGATGCGTTTCTACTTCTATAGGGCGAAAAAATTCGGCAGAATGAGGGAAAAAAGCCAATGTTAGAAGCTACGACAAGCGCGTTTTCGCGTGATTATGCCGTCAAAGAGAATGGACTGGAGATAGCGTTTATTGGGCAAAGTATCTGGAAAGAGAAGGCCACGCTGAACGTTGGAGGATATAGTTTTACAATGCGCCGCGATGGCGTGATGAGCAGCGCATATGTGTTGGAGGGGAGTGACGGCTCCCTGCTGGCCAGCGCGCGCAAGAGTGTCTGGCAACATAACTACGAGGTGGGCTGCGCTGAGGGGCAGTTCCGTTTGCAGCGAAACTCAATGTGGACCAATAACTACACCTTGCTAGCCAATGAGCAGCAGATCGGGTATGTGAGCAAACAGAGCGCGTGGGGCCGTAATGCTGTCGCGGAACTGGCCAATCTGTCGCTGGTCATTCGCTGCTTTCTGCTCTGGCTGGTGCTGATAAGCTGGCAGGAGGCACAGGCGGCAGCAGCCAGTGCAGTTCACTAACCCTTTCTCATCCATGCTACAATAGTAGCTGAGGTTGCGTTCTCACACCGCAATGCTCTGAACAACAGAGAGAAAGGTCTGGCTCGAATTTCATGCCCGTTCTCCTTATTCTACTCGTGATCATTGTGTTCATCGCCATTGTGCATACACTGCTGTACGCCGTTTTTCCGCGCAAACAACGGCCCGTGTTTCCCGAACTGAAGAAGCCAGTCATGCTGACCCACCAGGGAGGTGAACTGCTGGCTCCCACCAACACGATAGCGGCCTTCGACCATGCTCATGAGATCGGTGGCTCTGATTTCTTCGATATCGATGTGCATTTAAGCAAAGATGGCTACCTGGTGGGGATTCATGATGAGACGGTGGACCGCACGACCAACGGTCACGGGCGCGTCGATGCCTATACCCTGGCCGAGTTGCAGGCGTTGGACGCTGGCTACCACTTCCAGGACTTGCAGGGCCAGTACAGTTATCGCGGCAAAGGGGTCCAGATCCTGGCGCTGGAGGATATCTTCAAAAAATACGCGCATATCTACTATTTGCATTTTGAAGTGAAAGATACCTACCCGAAAAACGGGCCATCACAGATCGAGGAGAAATTGTGGGCGCTGGTGCAGAAATATCAGATGGAGAAGCGCGTGATCGTGGCCTCGTTCCAACAGGGCATTGTGGACCGCTTCAATACGCTAGCTGGTGGACAGGTCGTGATGGGGGCTGGCAAGGCCGAGATCGCGCAATTTGTGCTCGCGCATAAGTTGCGCCTACCCGGTTTTTACCGGCGCAAATCGCAGGTATTGGAAATTCCCACTGCCAGTTCCGGTTTTAACCTCAAGGACCGCAGATTGATCGAGGGCGCGCACCGCCTGGGCATGGCCGTCTACTACTGGACGATTGACGATAAGGACGAGATGCGCGAACTGCTGGAAATGGGCGCGGACGGTCTCTTCACCAATCGCCCCGACATCCTGAAAGAACTGCGCGAAGAGATGGGGTTCAGATAAAAGGGGTAACTATTCAGGACTCGCGCTCATCGGCCAGACCGCCTGTTTCATGCCCTGCATGCGGCCCGCTACGCCTGACGTCCACCAACCCTACGGGTTGACGTGACGTCTCATAGAGCTTGCCTCTGTGGGACGTCAGGCGTAGCGGGCCAGCTCGCCTGGCCCGTGGGTGTACCCAGGCAAACTGGCCTGTGGGCAACCTGGCCCGTGGGTGTATCCAGGCAACCTGGCCTGTGGGTGTACCCAGGCAAACCGGCCTGTGGGTGTACCCAGGCAGCATTGCTGTTCAGGCTTTGACGCCGCGAATGAAGCGCACGGTGACGGTGCCAATGACGCAATAGACAATCGCCATACTGAAGAGAATCTGAAAGCCCAGTACAGGCTGATGGGCTTTGGTGAACGTGTCGATAATGGGTCCACCCAGCACTGGAGCCACGACCTGGGGCACAGAGAGCGCGATATTCCAGACGCCCATGTCGCGGGCAAAGGTCTCTTTGGAGGGCAGCACATCCACGACCAGCGCCCAATCCACACTGGTATAGGCGCCGTAGCCCAGACCGAAGAGCGCGCCAGACGCCAGGACCAGTACATAGGAATGGGTGAGGACGAAGATCAGGCCCACCAGAGCCATCATAAAGCCGGAGAAATAGACCATGCGCTTGCGTCCAAAATGGTCCGAGAGCCAGCCTGCTGCAAAGGCGCTGACAAGGGCGGTCAGCGAGACCAGAATGACGAAGTTGGTCGTGGCCTGTTCTGGATGGGCGACCCCCACCGCATCGCGCATATAGTATTGCAGAAAGGTCTGAATCGTATAAATCCCCATCATCATCACCAGGCGTGTGACCAGCACCCAGGCGAAATCGGGGTCGCGCCGTGGATTAAAGTCGAAGATGCGCAGGATACCAATGGTGGCCAACAATTCTAGCACCATTGCCTGGACTGTGCCGTCGATCTGGAGGCCAGCGATACGCAGGGTGTTCCAGAGCGCCATCAGGCCCCAGGCCACTAGAATCGCGACCAGCGTCCCAGCAATGGTGACGACCATGGGGGGCACGGAAGAGATCAGGGAGCGAGCAGGTCGGATCACGGCGTTTACACTATTCGAAGCGGTTGTCTCGGCCAACGTTTGCTCAGCCACGCGCGAGCTATCCTGCACAGAGAAGACCGTGACGAGCATCAACGCGAGCATCACAAACGCGATAATGCCATAGGTCAGCCACACACCCTGCTGATAGGCCGCGAGGGGTTTGGATGCGTCAATCAGGATGCCCGCGACGATCACGCCACCAATCTGGCCCAGCGTTCCCACCAGTCCGAGCATACCGGACGTCAGGCCGCGCTGTCCAGCAGGTACAATATCCGGCAATAGCGCGTGAAAGGGAGCTTGAGCCGCGTTACTGGAGAATTGCGTCAGGGCATACGCCAGGGCCAGCGAGGGGATATCGCGGGCGGCGGCCAGCCAGACCAGAGCCAGGATATTCACCAATGTACCAACGAAAATGTACGGGCGTCGCCGTCCCCACACAGCGAGCCTGCCACCTGTGCGGTCACTCAACCAGCCAAACATCGGATTGGAAAACAGCGCGATAAAGGCGCCAGGTACCAGCACAAAAGCCAGGGCCGCGCCTTTATTCGCGTCGCCCACGATTTTGAGCACCTGACTGGGAAGAATAATAAGACCGAGCGCGGCCCAGTGAAAACTGAAAGCCAGTGCAAAAATACTGATAGCGAGGAGCTGCGTCCAACGCAGTCTGGGAAGATCAGCAGTGGGACGCGGGTCCGCCAGTTCGCCCGCACCTTCCTGGTTTAACGTAGCCATGAGGACGTACCTGCCTTTCTGTAGTAGCGTTGGTCTATTGTATACCTCCGCTGTGTTTTGCGCTAGAGGGTTGGCAGGAAAGCGGCGAGATAATCTTTTCGACAGGCGCCGGACGCGAGCGTCGGCGCTACATACAAGGGGGTCCGAGGCAAGCAACCAGATATGTTCGCGGCTAGGAGAGGCAGGCGCGTGTTTGGCGTCGGCACATTTCTATGTTATATTGAAACAAACACAAGAACAATCGCGCCATTTCCTAATCACTATCTGGCGTTTTCGCAAAAAGAAAGAAGCAGGCGTACTATGAGCACTATCCCCGTTATCGTTGGCCACCAGGATACTCTTCTCAGCCTCTATTTGCCGGAGCGCGGCTGTGGGCGCGATTTTTTTGAGCGCAGCACCATCGGGCATCTCGACCTGCCACGCGCCCAGGAAGGTGGTATTGCTGGCGGCTTCTTCGCCGTTTTTCTGCCCAATCCTTCCTCCACTGAAGATTCCGATGCAGATTCACGCGTGACCATCACTGAGAATGGCTACAAGGTGCGCTTGGCTGCTCCTCTGGAACACGACTACGCCCTGAGCACAGCGATGGGGATGGTCGCGTTGCTCTTCCGCCTGGAAGATCGTTCGCAGGGCCAGCTCAAAGTCGTGCGTACCGTCGCCGAGATGGAGCATTGCCTGCAAACGGGCGTGCATGCCGCAGTTCTGCACTTTGAGGGTGCAGAAGCCATCGATACCGATCTTAACTCACTCGAAGTCTTCTACAAGGCCGGTCTGCGCTCGCTTGGACCCGTCTGGAGCCGCCCCACGATTTTCGCGCACGGCGTGCCTTTCCAATATCCCGTCTCGCCCGATACCGGTCCCGGCCTGACTGACCCCGGTAAAGAGCTGGTGAAGGCCTGCAATCGTCTGGGCATCCTCATCGACCTCTCCCACCTCAACGAGAAAGGCTTCTGGGACGTGGCGAGCCTCTCCAGCGCGCCGCTGGTCGCGACCCACTCGAACGTCCACGCGCTCTGCCCGACCACGCGCAACCTGACTGATAAGCAGTTGGACGCCATCAAAGAGTCGAGCGGGCTGGTTGGCCTCAATTTCGGTGTCAACGACCTGCGCCCGGATGGTGGACGCAGCGCCGATACGCCACTTGAAGTGCTGGTGCGCCACATTGATTACCTGGTCGAGCGCCTGGGCATCGATGGCGTGGCTCTCGGCACCGATTTCGACGGCACAACGATTCCCACCGAGATCGGCGATGTCACCGGCATGCCGAAGTTCCTCAACCTCCTGCGCGAGCATGGCTACGACGACGCGTCCCTGCGCAAGCTCGGCCACGAGAATTGGTTGCGCGTACTGGCGAAAATCTGGAAATAGTAGAGAAAAGCTATTGTGTGGGGGAGTGTGCTATTTATATGGCTACTACCCCATACGCCCCTGTTCGCTATGCTGCATGAGAAAAGTATATCTACTGTTTTCATATGTAGAGTATGCTACATAATCCGCTCTGCGCAGGAAAGCCGGTTGTGACAAGGCTCAAGTGTGGACTGGCCCGCTTGCGTAGTAAGGGTATCCGTCTCCTAACCAGTATGTTGAACAAAAAATCATCGAGCCGCTGCTGGCCTTTCGCAAGACCGTCAGCCCCCTCAACGAGAACTACATTGAGGGCGTGACGCAGTTTGCCAAAACCATCTCGGACCTGCTCACCGGACTGGATGGTGAGGTCGCCTTTCAAGGGCCAGGTGCCAATGCACTGAGCGACCTCATCAGTACGTACCTGGATGGCGAGGAGAAACTGGCGGGCTCGTTTCCCGATCTGCTCCAGGGACGCTTACTGGATGCCTCGGTCATCTGTGAAAAGTACGCCCATCAACTCATCGACAATCTCCATCTCACGCGCCCTGGTGCTCATGGGGGCAAGTTCTCAGCCTCAGGCTCATTTCCTTTTCATATGGATGATGGAGGCAATTCCGGCGTGGCCGATCCAGTGGCAGATGAAACCGCTCCGACCCTTTTGGATTTCTCTCATGATCTGGTCGATGGGCCAATCAACGAAGAGCTTCCCCCAACGCCACAGCTTGGGCCGAAAGTCCAGGTCGATCCCACGCTCGCCGGGAATTACGCCGATTTCTGGAAAATGCTGGGGATCGTGGGCATTGCAGCAGGCGGAACAGCGATACTGGCTGCTGGAGCGATAGTCATCACCAATCTGACCGCCGACCAAGAAAGCCTGGCTCGACGCCTCTATGCAACGTATGGCAGTAGTGATCTTTCGCTCGACGACGTCCGCTCGCTGATTGGGGATAATCCGAACCTGACCGAAGATCAATTGCGTCAATTGCTCAACCAATATAGCAGCGTGATCGCCGCTCACCCCAATCTGGTCAAGCAGTATGGAGCGTTAGCCGTATTCCATGAATTTGTTGCACTGGCAGCCTATGATGCCGGACACGGAGGCGACTATCTTCTTAGAAAACCCGTTCAGAATATGCCCAACGTTCAACCCGGTATGGAAGAAGCGACGGCAGAAATGGGCACAATGGAGAATGGCGAGGTTCCCTGGCCGCTTACGCCATCACAGGCAACTGATTACGATGCTACCGATCCAACTGGACAGAAATGGGATGAAAAGAGTTATCGTTCGGTTGATACAAACGGCAATGCCTATGACGCCGCAAATACAGTTAATAAGCTGCAGAAAGACTTTGGTAAAGGAGAAAAGATCATTTTTGATGATAGCCGACTGACTCAACGAGAAATTGATGAGACATATGATAATCTCAAGAGAAATCATCAGGAGAACGACGTTGTTTGGTGGCCTACCAAGCCCACCTAACTCTTACCTGCGTTAACTTCATGAGTAACAAAACAGGTGAAAATCTGTAGCCGACCCGTATGCTATACTCTGCATAGCGGCTGAGCACTGAAGTACAGTAGTTAGATAGATAACTGCAAAATGGGGAAATAAAGGAGATTGATATGATGCAACCCATCCCATCTGAATTACAGGAACGTTTAAAGGCCCATGAGCGTTGGCTAGAGACGAGCAAGAGGGAGGGTAAAGAACTGACACAGGAGAATATGGATCTGCGCGATCTGGATCTCTCTGGCCGCTCTTTGGTGATGGCCGCATTACCCAATGCTAGACTGGATCGGGCAGTGTTACGCAATACCAATCTGAGTGATTCTAATCTCTTCAGAGCTTCATGTATCGAAGCGGTACTGGAGAGTGCATGGCTGGTTGAAACAGATGCTAGCGAGGCTAATTTCTCAGGAGCTAACTTGCGCGGGGTACGTGGAGTCAGTTTGGAATTGCTTAAAGCTCATTTGCAACGAGCAGATTTGACTGGGGGTAATTTTTACGATGCAAGTTTTAGCGGGGCTGACCTGGAATATGCGAATCTCAGTAATACCGATTTGCGTGGAGCCTATTTTTATAAAGCACACATGGCCTACGTCACGCTTACTGGCACATCCTTGCAAGGGGTAGTATTGGTTGGTGCGACAGGATTAGAATCGGTTATTGTTGAATGGATTGAGATTGGAGAAGAGCAGGCTCCTCAACGGCTAGAGGGCGACCAGGCAAAACGTTGGTTACTCGCTGCTGCTGCACAGCCGTTGCCTCACAATGTGAAATTCTCTTTTTAATTTTGGAGAAGCCTATATGACACGATCAATCCCACCTGAGCTTTTGACTCAGATTGAAGCACACGAACGCTGGGCAACCACCTATCCTTGCGAAGACACCTGCCTGGAATTGGTGGCTGCTGACTTCCACGAACTGGACCTTTCTGGCCGCGAGCTATATGGCATTGTTCTCCCAAAGGTCAACCTGAATGGAGCTATCCTGCGTGGAACGAACCTTGCTGACTCCAACCTGTATCAAGGTTCATTCATCAAGGCAATCTTAGATGGTGCACGGCTTGTCAAGGCAGAAGCACAGGAGGCAAATTTCTCTGGGGCGAGTTTGCGTGAATTAGATGGGGTGGGTCTTCATATAATAAAAGCCGATTTGCAAGATGCCAATCTTATGTCTGCTAATCTCGTAAGTGCAGAATTCAACCGCTCCTTGCTGGTGTATACCGATTTCAATCATGCTAATCTGCGTGGTGCGGCCTTTTTGGAGGCAAATCTGGAGCATGCTGACCTGAGTTATACGAACTTGCGTCACGCCGTTTTTGTTCAGTCCAATCTGACCCATGCTATCCTCACAGGAGCAGCCTTTAGGGAAGCGCTGTTCGCGGGTGCTCAAGGATTGGACTCCATCGAGGTTGATTGGATCGATATTGGCGAGGAGGGAACCGTCGAACGATTAGAAGGAGATCTGGCTCGTCGCTGGCTCCGTGAAGAAGCGGCGAAGCCAACAGATAAGTGGTGGAAGAGATGATCTCCATAATGACACGTCCCACTACACCAGAGATTTTGGTGTAGATTGAAGCACACGAACGTTAGAAAAACACCTTTCAGCGCGAAGAACACATATCGTGAGATTGACCCACAAAAGCGGGTCAATCTCACCAGAGAGTGCTAGAGCATGGGAGCGTCACTTCTGCTCTCTCGCGCTATAACAGATGTGAAGCGCTCTGGCTCTTATGCCCAGCGAATCAGCCCCATAGCGTGCTTGCTGGCCAGCGCGGGATGGGTGGGCAGCACGCGCACACCATAGACAAGGCTGCCGCTCTGGCCGGGTTGCAGGTGCAGTTCGTAGCGGTACGAGCCGTCCTGCTCCTGGCGCACATAGTTCATGGGCAGTTTCTCCTGCACGGTGATCTGCTCATCCCTCTCTTCACCATAGACCAGCTCGACGTTGAGGTCGTCGGGGGTGAGCTTCTGCACCTTGATCCAGGCGTGTACGTTGATGCCTTCGCCCAGGCTGAGCTGTCCATCGCGTTGCCCGTCCGCGTAGACTTCCAGCTCCGGCCACGCTTGCTGTACGTTGTACTTCCAGGCCGCCAGCACGCGCGCCTTCGCGTAGTGCTTTTGCTCGATCTGCATGCTCTGCTGGATCTCTGGCACGTAGAAGCGCGTGGTGTACTCTTTGACCATGCGTCGCATGCTGAAGAGTGGGGCGCAGGTACGCATGGCCTCGCGCATGAGGGCCAGCCAGCGTTGGGGCAGACCGTTCTTGTCGCGCTCGAAATAGGCCGGGATGATCTCGTTTTCCAGCAGGGCGTAGAGGGCCAGGCTGTCGGCCTCGTCCTGGGCGTTCTGATCGTGGTATTCCCGTTCCTCGCCGATGGCCCAGCCGTTCTTGCCGTTGTAGCCCTCATCCCACCAGCCATCGAGGATACTGCAATTGGGCAGCCCGTTCAGCGCGGCCTTCTGTCCGCTGGTCCCGCTGGCCTCGTGGGGACGAATAGGGGTGTTCAGCCAGATATCCGCACCGGAAACCAGGTAGCGGGCCATGTCGATGTCGTAGTTTTCCAGAAAGACGACCTTGCCTCGCAAGGCGTCGCTGCGGGAGAAGCGATAGACCTGCTCGATCAGGGCTTTGCCGGGCTGGTCGGCGGGATGCGCTTTGCCAGCGAAGACGATCTGGACCGGGCACTGCGGATTATTCAGCAATGCCTGGATGCGTGGCAGGTCGCGGAAGATCAGTGTAGCGCGTTTATACGTCGCAAAACGGCGCGCAAAGCCGATCAGCAGTGCTTCGGGGTCGAGGATGTGGTCGAACTCGGCCATCTGCACTGAGCCTTCGCCCAGACGCAGGTGGTGCTCGCTCAGCCGTTTGCGGGCGTAGTCGATCAGGGCCCGTTTGCGCTGCATATGGACCTCCCACAGTGCGGCGTCGGGGATCTCCTCGACCTTCTCCCACATCTCCGGCTCATCCACGTGCTCGGCCCAATCCTCGCGTAGATAGCGTTTGAAGAGCGCGTCCATCTCTGGTGCGATCCAGGTGGGAGTGTGGACGCCGTTAGTGATCGCATCAATCGGTACCTCGTCGGCGTCCACACCGGGCCAGAGGAATTGCCACATGCGTCTCGCGACATCCCCATGCAGCGCGCTCACGCCGTTATGATGGCCCGTCAGGTGCAGTGCCAGCACCGTCATACTATAGGTTGGACCCCAGCCGTGATCTTCGCGGGCCACGTTCATAAACTGCTCGCGAGTCAATCCCAGCTGGCCCCAGTAAGAACTGAAATAGCGATCAATCAGGTCGTAGGAGAAAGTGTCGTTGCCTGCTGGCACGGGCGTATGCGTGGTGAAGAGCGAGTTGGCCGCGACTGCCTCACGTGCCTCACGGAAACTCAGTCCGCTTGTCACCAGTTCCCGGCAGCGTTCCAGGTTCAGGAAGGCCGCGTGCCCCTCGTTGAGATGCCAGGCCGCTGGATCGATGCCCAGGGCGCGCAGGGCGCGCACACCGCCGATGCCCAGCACAATTTCCTGCGAGATACGCATATCTCTGTCGCCGCCATATAAGCGCGCCGACAACTCGCGATCCGCCGGCGCGTTTGGTGGCACATCCGTATCCATCAGATAGAGCGGGATGCGTCCGACCTGCAATTTCCAGACTTTCGCGTGAATTTTGCGTCCGGGCAGGTCTACGGTGATGACCACCTCGTTGCCATCGGGTCCACAGGCCGGGACCGCGGGCGCTTCCGAGAAATGCAGCTTATCGTAAAACGCCTCCTGCACGCCCTCGCGGGTCACGCACTGGCGAAAGTAGCCCTGTGGATAGAGGAAGCCCACTCCCACAAAGGGCAGGCCCAGATCGCTGGCCGCCTTGCAGTGGTCGCCGGAGAGAATACCCAGGCCGCCCGAATAGATCGGCAGGGCCTCGTGCAGACCAAATTCCGCCGAGAAATACGCGATGGGACGATTCTCCAGTTCGGGATACGTGCGCGAGTACCATGTCTCTTCCGCCGGAGGAGTCATATAGCGGTCAAAGGCGTCCAGTACAGCGTTGTAGCGTTCCAGGTACGCGGGATCACTGGCTGCCTGTTCCAGCACCCCTGGCTCGGCCTCGCTCAAAAAACGCACCGGGCTGTGTCCCACCGCGTCCCATAGAGCGGGGTCAAGATCGCTATACAGCGTGCGCGCCTCAGCGTGCCAGCTCCACCATAAATTATAGGCCAGTTCATAGAGTCGATTCACACGTGTCGGCATAATCGGGAAGACCGTCATGCGGCCATAGACTTTCACAAGTATGCAGTCCTTTCTTATTATCTCTTCGCTTTCAGTATACCTTTTGGTTTGAAGTGTGGTCAAACGGCGCGGGGCGTGGATTGTTTTTTTTCGCGTATGAGAGTATACTGGGGCTGCTTGCAGAAGAGTGGGAGTCAAGGCAGCCGATATATGGGAAGGCAGAGGAAGCATGAGTAAATTGCCACGTTCGGGCACGAGAACGATGCACAGAGCCACGCGCTCAAGTACAGTTTCGCGGGCAGGCGCAGGCCGTCCTGGGCGAGCTACTAGATCCATACGATCAAATCGACCAGTTGCAGGTACGCGCCGTTTTTCAGCGGGTCTGGGTATTGTTCTGGTTGGGCTGGCCCTGCTCTGGTCTGGCTGGCTCTATCTGCACCAGACCAACCCCACCCTGCCGTTTTTGTCTTTCGGGAGCACTGCTACGCCCGTGCCAGGCGACCCACTGGCCGCCGCCGGCATCACGCTCTCCACGCCCGCACCAGGCCAGGAGCCGCAGCTCACCCGCGCGCAGGCGCTGTTGCTGGTCAATCAAAAGGAGCCAGAGGTCGCGGGGCGCGCTGGCTCGGTGAACGCTCAGTATACTCTCTTTAGCTATAAAAGCGCCAATGCATCTCAGCCAGCTTTCGATGCGGTTCCCGCCTGGATGGTCCATTACACTCAGATCAACGAACCGCCTCCCGACACATCCGCGGACTCTCACGCCTCGCCCGCCCATCACGATTTCTATGTCTTTCTTGATGCGACAAGTGGCAAAGAACTGCTCGCCATCTGGCTCTGAACGCGTCAGCTATCGTGCATTTTGATCCAGCCGTAGCGTAGCGCGTGTACCACCGCTGCTGTGCGGTCATTGACCGAGAGCTTTTTCAGGATCGAGGTGATATGGTTTTTCACGGTCTGATCACTGATCTTCAGCGACTTTGCAATCTCTTTATTGCTATTTCCGCGCGCGATATAATCCAGAATCTCCACCTCGCGGTTGGAGAGCGGCGAATAGAGATCTCTGGTGGTCGTGTCCGCCTCTTCTATCACCAGCTCGCGGAACGATTTCAGCACGCGGCTCGCCAGTTGTGGTTTGGAGAGCACATCATCGTTAATCAGATACTCTCCCTGGCTCACCCGGCGCACTGCGTTCGCCAGCTCCTCCTCTGTCAGGTCGCGGGTATAATAGGCGGCAGCCCCCACCTTGATTGCTTGAAAAAGCCGTTCCTCGTCTTCTGCGGACGTCAAAATAATCACCCCGACGCGTGGGGCCAGGTGGCGGATCTGCCTGGCGACCTCCAGCGGGTCGCCCGTGCCTACGCTGGCGCCGATCAGGGCCACGTCGGGATTGCCCGTGCGTGCCAATTCCAGGATCTCGGTTGCATCCGTTGAAATGCCAATGATACAACAGTTCCCCATATCTTTCAGCGTCGCACTGATGCCTGCGCGAAATAAGGGTTGCTCATCTATAAGAATGACTCGAATCGTTTCCATGGGATAACCTCGTGGCACAGTCGCTGTTCTGCTCCTATCAATGCATATGCTGGCTCATTTTCCCTTTGATCGAGCAGGGGATTCTGAGCGAATTGATAGACATTGGTTTATTATATTCAATACACGTCGATTTAAACAAATTTCTACCAGGATTATCTTATTCTGGTACTTTTGTGCAGGAGCGCAAATTTTTCCAAAAACTAAAGAACGAGCAGCACGTGGTCCAGAAAAACTCTACTATTTCTGGACCACGTGCTGCTCGCCCTGCATTGAGATACGCGCGGGAAGGTGTGTTTAGATCGAATCGAGGCTTTTCAAGGTCGTATTGACCGCGACCTTGAGCGTTTCAACGACGCCGCGCCCGGTGACTGCCACGGACTCAAAGCTGGGGACACGGAAAGGGTTGAGGTACTGTTCGAGCACCGGAACCGGCAAGATATCTTCGCGATTGAGGTCGCGTTTGTTCCATTGCATGACCAGCGGGAATTCAGCCACATTTTTACCCATGCGCCGCAACTGGTCCTGCAGTTCGTTCCAGCTCTCCAGATTCTCTTTCAGCTTGCTGGCCTGGGAGTCAGCGACGAAGACCACGCAATCGGCATTGCGCAAAACGGCGATGCGGGTTTGCTGGTAGAGAACCTGGCCTGGGACGGTATAGAGTTTAAAGCGAACCTGATAGCCATACACTTTCCCCAGGTCCAGCGGCAGTAAATCGAAATAGAGGGTACGCTCCGTCTCTGTATCGATGGAAAACATCTTCCCTACGTCTTTAGGATTGACCGCTTTGTGAATATAGTGCAGATTGGTGGTTTTGCCACAGAGACCAATCCCGTAATAGACGATTTTGCAATTGATCTCACGCTTGTACCTATCGATAAAGGACATCGTTTTATTCTCCTACCCGCTTATCTGTGTCTCTTTCGCATCAGATAGACGGACATGCCGTCCAGATTCCTGTGGAAAAAACAGAGTGATAGACCTCAACATCAGGGGTCGTCGTTACAGCCACTCTTGGTATGGAATAGTATAGTTCCAAAAAGGGTGGACGTCAATGGACGCCACCCTTTCTGCTGGATTTAGACGGTTACTGCTAACCGTGCAGGCTGAACTACATAGGACTCTATTCCCTTTGCATCTACGCGAGTAAATGCATCAGACTTATATTTGCATAAGATATTGTATGAACCATTCACGTCTGCACAGATGGCTTTGCTATTTTTATACGCTAAAAACTATTTCTACTCTTAACCCGCTCCATGAGTTGCACGCTTTTCACTCTTTTCTTCTCGCTTCGGAGATAAAATAGAACGGGCCAGCATAAAAATGCAAAGAAGAAGAGGGAAGCGTTAGAAAGGGGCTAGAAATGTTGTGGTAAAAGAAGCTCTACATGTTTTATGTGCAAAGATATTTCTATTTGCAATTCGTCGTAATATGGTAACAGGAGAGTGAAATGCCAGGGAGGGCGCCGATCTGAAGAATGTACACAGCGTTTGTGTGCAGATAACAAGAAAGGTATAGCTATGAGCTTTGATTTTGGACAGCTTGGTCAGATGGGTGGCCAGATTGATCAGGTGCTGAGCACGCTTCCGTATCCGCTTGATAAGGCAGAACTTTGCGAACGCGCCCGCCAGGCTGGTGCGAACGATCAGGTAGTTGGCGCAATGAAGCGTATGCTCCCCGATAAAACCTTCAACTCCGCCCAGGATATCAAGAATAGTTTGGGCAATATGGGTCAGGGTCAGGGCCAGGGCCGGACGCAGATCTAAGCTCCTTGCCCCTCGTAAGGCTCTTTTTGCCTATTTCTCGGTAGGAGAGATAAACGAGAGAGACCGCACAGCCGGCAGACATTCGCGCCGGCGGTGCGGTCTCTCGTTTTTGCCACGGATATAAGACGTTCGCTGCCAGTTGTGACTCAACTCTATCCACCATCCGTTAGTAGAAGAGAACAATTGCTGATATATATCACTGCATTTACCCTGATTCGTCTCGCTACGAGTTGCTCACAGGTGGTTGGAATGTTCTCAATGAAGCGCGCGCCTTTTTCTGATATTCTCTGGCTTTTCGTGGGGACACGTCTCCTCCTGATTATAGGGACATATCTGAGCTATATTCTCTTGCCCGTGCCGCCCCACACTTATCCTGGGACGCCGGTTGATGTGATTGGGCTGCTCAGCTCGTGGAATCATTGGGATGCTCAGCGTTTTCTCGACGTTGCCCAGTATGGCTATCACGATGTGTATTACACGCCATTCTTCCCGCTGTTTCCCCTGTTGATACGCGGCGTTGCCCTGCTCTTCGGCAACCAGGGCCAGGCCGCCATTGGAATGGTCCTCAGTAATCTGGCGCTGCTCGGCTCGCTCTTTGTGCTCTATCAACTGGCAGCGGATGCGCTGGGCGAACACGTGGGCAGACGCGCGCTGCTCTATCTGTGCCTATTTCCCACGGCCTTTTTCTTTTTCGCCGCTTATAATGAATCGCTGTTTTTGCTGCTGACTGCCAGCACGTTTCTGGCTCTGCGCCATAAAAATTGGTGGCTGGCTGGTTTGCTCGGCTTGCTGGCCGCGCTGACTCGTTCAGCCGGCGTTTTGCTGGTCCTTCCCTATTTGTATGAAGTCTGGGCGAGCCGGGAGATCCCGCTTCCCCAGACAGAACAGCGCGGTTTTTTGCGGCAGACGCTGGAATTGTTTCCCAAAGCGGTGCCCGTGATCCTTATCCCCCTGGGAACGCTGAGCTACTGCATCTTTTGCTGGCGCGCCTTTGGCAATCCGCTGGCTTTCGCGACGGTGCAGAGCCACTGGGGTCGCGTGACGGCCTGGCCCTGGCTGGGTATTGTCTTCTCCTTTGTGCAACTCTTTTACGTTCAGCCCTTTGGCTCGTTTATCGAGGCGCACCTGCTGCTGGATATGGCCGCGACCTTTGGCGCGCTGGCCCTGGCGGTGGTGAGTTGGCGTAAGCTGCGCCCCAGCTACGCTCTCTGGATCAGTGTGCTGGTCCTGTATATGTTGCTCAGCCCGGCTCTCACTCAAGCCGATATTGTGCAGTCCAATCAGCGTTTTATTTTAGAGATGTTTCCGGCTTTCTTTGTTCTCGCTGAACTGGGCCTGAAACATCCACGCCTGCATTCCGCGTGTCTGCTGGCCTTCCCTTTCTTGCAGGCGATCATGGCTGCTCTTTTTGTTTTCAATCGCTGGATGGTGTAAAGGCACAGGTTTTATGCTCCAGAAGGATCTCGTAGCACCCATAGATGAGACGCCAGAGATAGTTGATCTGGTGGATAAAATACTGCCACCGGTGGTGCGCTCGCCCAGGCGAGCACGCGTCGGTTTCGCGCTCTGTACGCTGGGTCTGGTGTTGAGCGTCCTGCTGACGGTGACCCCACTGACGCGTTTACTTGATCGGGTGGTCCACCTCCAGATCGCTCTGGGATCATTGCTAACCAATGCCGGGAGCTGGTTGCCTCTCAATTTTGGCCTGGTCAAGAGTCCAACAGATGCACCAGGCAGGACTGCCTATATTGAATTGTTCCTCTTGCTTGGCCTGGTTGCGTTCTGTTACGGCATTGGCGCGTGGCTGGTGCAGCGCCGGACAAGTGAACGTGACCAGCGTGTTTTCCGCTCGTTTATCTGGGCAGGCGCGATCATAGCGGGCCTGATCTACGTGTTCACCCCGGCTATGCTTTCGCACGATATTCTTGCCTATATCGGCTATGGGCGCGTGTTCGCCATATATCACGCCAATCCCTATTTTACTCCCATCGCCCATTTTCCCCATGACCCTTTTACCGCATCCAATTTCTGGGCCAACACCGTCTCATTATATGGACCTATCTGGATAGATATATGCTGGTTGTGCAGTCGGTTTGTGGTTCCCACGCTGGCCGCATATACGCTGGCGTTTCGATTGCTGGCCCTGGTCTTCTTCCTGCTCAATACCTGGCTTGTTGGACGCATCCTTCAGCAGATGGGTCGCGCACCACGTACAGTGACGCTGGGCATGCTGCTCTATGCCTGGAACCCATTGATCCTGCTGGAAAGTGGCCTGGGCGGGCATAACGATGTGCTGATGATGTCGTTTGTGCTGCTGGCTGTGCTCCTGCTGGTTCGCGCCGAACGGCGTGAGTGGCTCTTGCACCCACATGGGTACCTGCCCCCCGTGGTGGTACTGGCCCTGGCTGTGCTGGTCAAATTCGTCGTTCTGCCCGTGCTTGCGGCGTGCCTGATCTTTCTGCTCTGCAAAACGTTGCGCCCAACAGTTGGCAAGGCTCGTTTATCTCGGCAGGCGCGCTACAACTGGCGGGCAGCTCTGTCGCTGCTTGGACAAACCAGTCTCGCGCTGAGCCTGGTCGCGTTGAGTATGTACGGACCTTTCTGGTTCGGGCATAGCGTGACGAATATTCTGGCTGCCTTTAGATACGCGCCTACCGCGCTCTACGCGGACAATTCTTTGATGCATTCCGCTCAGCTCTGGCCATTTCAGCAATTCGCCGCGACCTTCCCATTGACCCTGCTCACCTCCCATGCTTTCTGGGATATGCTCGCGTTGCTCGGCGGTGCGCTCTGCCTGCTGCTGGGGGCAGGCAGGCTCTGGTCCAACCCGACCACAAAGAACTTCGTGCTGGTCGCGCTGAGCGCGTTTATGCCGCTGTTGCTCACCACGCCCTGGTTCTTCGCCTGGTACGTCACATGGATTGTCAGCCTGGCGGTAATCTGTCTACCCGTGCGCCATAGCCGCGTGCAGGGAGCGTTGCTGGCCTTTACCTTGACCTTCAGCTTTTCTGCCCTGCTGACTTACCTGTTTACGAACCACGAACCGTTTTTTTATGCATGGGACTACCTGGTAGGCGTTCTCACAACGCTGCCACCCACTTGCGCATTTTTGTTCGCTCTGGTACTGTGGCAACCAGCGCGCTATTCTATAAGAGGAGATACGAGACATGCTCAAACAATGGTTTGCTCTGCTTCACCTGCGCCTGTTGGCGCACACGCATCTGCCGCTGGCAGCGCTCATCTCACTGAATACCCTGCGTGATGCACTCAACACCCTGGGTTATCCAGCAGTAGCCCTGTTTGTGATGATCGAAAGCTCAGGTATCCCTTTCCCTGGTGAAACCATGCTTCTGCTAGCCTCGTTCTCTGCCGCAATCGATCAGAAACTTCAGCTCCCCATTGTGATTGCTTGCGCTGCCCTGGGGGCTATTGTCGGCGATAACATTGGCTATACCATTGGACGCACCGGGGGCCATGCCTTTGTGCAACGCTTCGGGCGCTACCTCTTTCTCAAACCATCTCACCTGGAACGCGCGGAACGCTTTTTCGCGAAACATGGCGATAAGACCGTCTTCTTCGGACGCTTTATCGCGGTTCTGCGCGCGTGGGCCGCTTTCCTGGCCGGGTTAAATCGTATGCACTGGCTCTCCTTCCTGCTCTACAATGCTGCTGGTGGTATCGTCTGGGCGATCATCTATGGCTGCCTGGGCTTCTACGCCGGACGCATTTTCCATGATAACTTTGGCGCGGTTGAGCATCTCGCTGGCACGATCAGTTGGGCAGGTGCAGTGGTTATCGTCGTAGCCATCGTGCTTGTGTATATCATCTACCGACTGCGCCGCAAGAAACAGACGCAAACGCAGACCGCAGAGGAGCACGAGGAGAAACTTCCCGCCGAGGAGCAGCCAACCGCAGATGTTTTCCCAGCGGCCAATGGCCATGTACAAACCGATCTACAACCCTCCGTGCCTCCCGTCATCCAGCACCCCGCGACCCCTGCTTTGCCCGATCATAAATATGCACGCACAGGGGGTGGGACCATCGAGATGAACGACGTTTCCTCTCCCCGTTTTGGGCCAGGGTTGGAGAATCAGAAAAACACTGTGAGAGAACCAGATGCATCATCAGAAGTGGCTTCTCCTTCCGAGAACGTATAAACGCTGCTTGTCTCTACGCTGGTGGCCCACGTTTGTAAGAGCATCAGATAGTTTGATCCTGGCGTGTGCCACCTCTTCTTTTCGCGCTAAACGTATGGTACAATATTGCCCGCAAGAGCAAGATGTGCTAGGAAGCGAGGACTGAAAATGCCACTATTGGGAGATGGCCAGACCTTTGAACGCTATCAAATTATCCGAGGTCTCGGCAATGGAGTCGCGGGGGAGAGCTACGAAGCGGAAGACCGCGTGCTCCAACGCAAGGTCATGCTCAAATTGATCCATCCCTGGGCCACGCTTTCGGACCTGGCGCGCCGCCAGTTTTTTCGCGAGATGCAGGGGATCAGTACACTTCATCATCCTCAGCTAGCGCCAGTGCTCGACTATGGCGAGGGCGAAGGGCAGCTGTATGTGGCGCGTCGCTATGTCAGCAGCGGCTCCTTGCTGGGGAGTAGTGGTAGGACGTGGTTCCGGCCCCCCTTGCCTTTAGCCGACGCATTCGTATATATACACCAGTTGGCGCAGATCCTGCAATATATTCACCAGCATGGCTATGTGCATGGCGCGCTAACCTTCGCCAATGTGCTGGTCTTGCGCGGACCCAATGTGGAGCAAGAGCTAGAGTATGCCCCGTTCCTGCTGGCCGATATTGGCCTGGCCCATTTCGTGCGTCGTTTTGGTAGCCCGCGAGTCGAGGCTCTACCAGTGAGTGCCGCGCCTGAACAGATGGGCAAGCGCGTCACGCCCGCCAGCGATCAGTTTGCCCTGGCCGTGCTGCTCTATTTCTGGCTGGCCGGGCGCCCGCCCTATCTTGGCACGCCCGATGAAGTGGAACACCTGAAGCTGACGGAGAAGATCACGCTCCTGAACACGCTCAATCCTGGCGTGACGGATGAGCATGATAGGATCATCCTGCGCGCGCTCAAGACCCATCCCGAAGAACGCTACCCCTCGGTGCTAGCCTTCGCCGAAGCTCTGCTGGCCTCGTTGCACGCCCCACTACCGACATTCAATGACTTTAGGCCAGAGCAACCCGAAACCCCGCGCCTCGTCCTGACTAAACCCTTACCAACCCTGCGCAAGATGCCAACCCTGCGACCAGCAAGCGACCCTGCAGAAGAGACTCCCAACTCTACGCAACCCACGCCCGAACAGCACCTCGTCCGCCCTGAAACGGATCTGACCGTTGTTCCCGTTGAAGCCCTGAACGTTGTCGTACCCGAAACACCGCTGCCAGACGAAGACGATACACAGACCAGGCTGCCCCTGATTCTCCAGGTCACCTCTCCAACCAGTACACAAACAACTGAACAAACCACGCCGGAGCCAATTCCAACAACCCTTGTAGAAGAGGCTACCCAGGAGAGTGCAGGAGCAGACATCGATGTACACAATCAGCAACCTGTCTCCAGGCCTGCAAACGTGGTTGCCCAGGAGAATGCAGGAGCAGAGTCATCGGTGGTGCGCGAGACCACGAGTCAATCCGCCGCTGATCCTATGCTAGAGATCCCAACGGACGCGCTTTCTGGCAAGATTCCTGCCACTTCCGAGAGTCACGCTAATTCCGTTTCTACCAGCCTCAACCCAGAGTCGGTGGCGCATAAAGCCGAGCATTTGAGCAGCACAGAACAGGCGCTGCATAAAACCGAGCAGTCGAGTAGCTCAAATGCAGCGGCGGATGAAGCTGACCCGCTAACCGGCACAATGCGAGTAGTGAACAAAGCCGACCAGTCAGCCAGCGCGGATCAGCCGCGCAATGTAGAAGCAGGTGTGAGCGAAACCAATCCGCCAGCCAGCGTGCATGAAGCTGACCAGCCGAGCAGCCAGAATGTGCCTGCGCCGCGCCTGATTATCACCTCACCCTATACCAG
>CAXUEY010000044.1:0-32245 GCA_964250225.1 uncultured Ktedonobacteraceae bacterium
CAATCTGTCTCGCGCCGCCAGCGGCCTCTCGCAGGGTACTCGCGATCACTCAACCGTGGCGCGTCTGGAAGAGGCGGGGGTGATCCAGCCCGATGAGATCTACACGCACCCTCGGCGTAACGAAATTTACCGTAGCCTGGGCCACCAGGCCCGCCAGGACGTTGACACCTTTATCCTGGCCTTGCAGCCCGGCGACCTGCTGCTACTCTGCTCCGATGGACTATGGGAGATGGTGCGCGATGCCCAGATTCAGGAGATCCTCGCGTCCGACTCGCGCCAGCCTGACCAACTCAGCGCTACCCTGGTTCAGGCAGCGCTAGATGGTGGCGGCAAAGATAATATTGGGGTGATTGTGGTGTATATACAGGCTGAGGAAGAGATACTGACAGCACGGGCGAGTTAGGGGCAGTTCATTTCCCATAGAACACGCTGAATAAGAGCAGAAATGAGGCGTTTTCGCTCTTATTCAGCGTGTTCTATGGGAAAGGTTTCTCTTTGCTAGACGCAACCATTGGAAAATGCTATGATACGAGTGCAAACGTTACAGCGTTGGCAGGGGGGATACATGCCTGACCATCCACCCCGTGCGCTCCTCATCGAATCACTCTGAGGATGAACGATACCAGGGTGGTTCTTGTGTGACAGGAGAACACGTGAACTGGCATGGACAGACCTCCTATCTCAGAAAGGCAGGGGCGGGTTGCAGTTTCCAGGTAAACTTTTCCACGCCATGTATGTGCAAAAACTATGCAACGCTATGACGAAGGGCAACGCCCTTTAAGTATACCGGAACTTACCCAGGTGCAGGGAACGCTGATTGAGCTTGCGCGCGATGCGATTCTGGTGCGCGATCCTCAAAGCCGTATTTTTAGCTGGAATAAAGGTGCTGAGCAGCTCTACGGCTGGGCCGCGAGCGAGGCCATTGGCCAGGTGACACACACGCTGTTGCAGACGCGCTTCCCTGAGAGCTTTGATGTGTTTCACGCGGCCCTCGCCAATCAGGGGACATGGGAGGGTGAATTGATCCATACCTGCGCGGATGGTAGCCAGGTCGTGGTCGAAAGCCACCAGGTGCTTTTATGCAACGAACAGGGTGAACCGTTCGCGATCCTGGAAATTAACCGCGACATCACCGCGCGTAAAGCCGAACTGGTGCGTGTTGCTCAGAGCAATGAACTGCTGCAACAACTCAACCTGGATCTGCAACGCAGCAACCAGGAATTGCAGGATTTCGCCTATGTCGCCTCCCATGACTTACAGGAGCCGTTGCGAAAAATTCAAGCCTTTGGGAATCTTTTACAAGAAGAATATGCAGAGGTACTGGGCGATGGCGATGAATATTTGAAGCGCATGCAGCAGGCCGCCACGCGCATGCGCGTTCTCATCGATGACCTGCTGACTTTTTCCAGAGTCACGAGCCATGCCCAACCTTTCTCTACTGTGAATTTGCAGCGCATCGCTGCTGAGGTGGTCGATGACCTGGAAGTGCACATTCTGGCTACCGGCGGTGTTGTTGAGATTGGTAATCTTCCGCCGCTCAGTGCTGATCCCGTACAAATGCGCCAGCTTTTGCAAAACCTGATCGGCAATGCTCTCAAATTTCATCGGCGCGATGTGTCTCCCTTGGTGAAAGTCTCCGCCGAAATACTGCCCGCACCAGCCAGTGACAACGCGTCAGCAGCAGGAGACCAGATCTACCGTCTTTGTGTCGCGGATAATGGCATTGGCTTCGATGAAAAGTATCTTGATCGCATCTTTACCGTTTTTCAGCGCTTGCATGGGAAAGGGGCCTATGAGGGAACGGGCATTGGTCTGGCTGTCGTGCGTAAAATCGTAGAGCGTCACGCGGGTACTGTGACCGCAACAAGTATGCCAGGGCAGGGCGCGACCTTTATCATCACGCTGCCTCTCCAGAGAGCACCGCTTGCAGTCATTGCAGATAAGGAGAACAACGCATGAGCAATAAAGACGTGCTGGCCATTTTGATGGCCGATGACGATGAGGATGATATTCTGCTTGCCCGCAAAGCCTTGCAGAAGGGCAAGTTGCTCAATCCGTTGCGCACCGTGCGCGATGGAGAAGAATTGCTGGACTATCTCTTGCATCGCGGCGACTATACTGATGAAGAAAGCGCGCCGCGTCCCGGCATCATCTTGCTCGACCTGAATATGCCCAAAAAAGATGGTCGCGAGGCTCTCAAAGAGATTAAAGCGCACCCTGATTTCAAAGACATTCCCATTGTGGTTTTCACGACCTCAAAGGCCGAGGAAGATATCTATCGCTCTTATAAGCTTGGCGTGAATTCTTTTATCACCAAGCCCGTTACCTTTGAAAATCTGATCGAAGTCATGCGCATGCTGGGCAAGTACTGGTTTGAAGTTGTCACACTTCCCTCAGAGGAGAATACCCATGCAGATACCAGCCACGAAGATTCTGCTTATTGAGGACGATGAGGAGGATAAGATCCTCCTGCAAAAATACCTCTCCAGAATTACCCACACGCAGTATGAGCTGACATGGGAAGCCACTTCCGCGCAGGGCATCTACCAGTTGCTCAGCGGTCAGTATGATCTGTGTTTTCTCGACTATCGCCTGGATGGTCGCAATGGTATCGAGCTGGTCGCGGAAGCGCGGCAACAAGGATGTACGCTTCCCATCGTGGTGCTCACCGGAGCTAGTAGCCCTGAGCTGGATATTCAGGCCTTGCAAGTTGGGGCCGATGATTATATCGATAAGGCACACCTCCAGGGCGAACTGCTCCATCGCGTGATTCGGTATGCTATCGAACGCAGACGGGCTGAGCAAGAGCGAACACGTTTCCAGTATGAGCAGACTCGCGCCAGTTTTCGCGAATCTCTGGCTTTCGAGCAGTCGCGCTTCGAGCAAGTCTTGCGCCACCTGCCTTCCGGCGCGCTCATCGCCGAGGCCCCCGGTGGAAAAATTGTGCTGGGCAATCCCCAGGCAGAAGCTATGTTACGTCACCCCATTTTCTATTCGCCAGATATCCAGGCTTATACGGCATGGGTGGGCTGGCACCTGGATGGCCGTCTCGTTCAACCTGAAGAATGGCCGCTGGCTCGTGCCGTGCGCGGCGAATATGCCGCGGGAGACTTTAAGTATCAGCGTGGCGACGGCACGATCTGCTTTATTCACGTCAATGGCGTGCCCATCAAAGATCTCTCCGGCAGGGTGGTTGCTGGTATGGTGACGATTGATGATATCACCAAGCGCAAAGAGCTGGAACATCAACAAGAAACGCTTCTCAGCATGGCCACCCACGAGCTGAAAACTCCCCTGACCTCTTTGCAAGGCAATATCCAGCTCGCTCAACGACGCCTGCGCCGCCTCACCAGTTCGCTCGATCCGCTGGTTCCCACATCGCAAAAAGAAGTGGAAGAGGCTCTGCTTTTGCTCGCACGCGCTGAACAACAACTGCGGATTCAGACGCGCCTCATCAATGAACTGCTGGAAATGTCACGCATGCAAGCGGAGTCCTTTGAACTCTCCCCGCTAAACTGCGATCTGTTGAGTCTGGTAGGAGAAGTCGTCCAGGATTTCCAGATCAGCTACCCTCAGCGCGCCATCACCTTGCACCTCCCCGAACAAAACGTGCTTTTGGTGTACGCGGACCCTGATCGCTTGAGACAGGTGCTGAGCAATTATATTTCTAACGCGCTCAAATACTCGCCTGCTGAGACTCCTATTGACGTTGGCCTCGCGCTTGATGCGCAGGATGTGCGCGTCTGGGTGCGTGACCAGGGACCGGGCCTCTCACCTGAATCGCAGGAGCATGTCTGGCGGCGCTTTTATCGAGACCCGGAGACCCGCGAACACAATAAAGCAGGCATCAGTCTTGGCCTCGGCCTCTCTATTTGCCAGCAACTTGTGAACAAACATCAAGGCCAGGTTGGGGTAGAGAGCCAGCTGGGTCAGGGTTCGACCTTCTGGTTCGCCATTCCTGCTGCCAGTCAACAGATGTACTCTGTTGAAGATGCAGCGGATTGAGCTCTTCACCATAGGTCAGGCTGCCTGTAACGTCCCCCCACAGGTCAGGCTGCCTGTAATGTCCCCCCACAGGCCAAGCTGCCTGTAATATCCCTCCACAGGCCAGGCTGTCTGTAATGTCCCTCTACAGGCCAGGCGAGCTGGCCTGCTACGCGTGACGGACCATTGGGGCTAGCCCAATGGTCCGTTGCTCAGGTGGGCGCTCGTTGGTGAAAATATGACCTGCTACGCCTGGTCTGTACTATACATGCTCATTCTCCTCATATGCTCTGATGCCTGGCCAACTGTCATGCGCCGCGGTCTGCGTGGCGGGCTGAAGTTGGCCGGATGATGGTTGCGGCAACGAGCCGGAGGAGGGCATGGGGCGCGCGCCTGAGACTGTGCGCGTGCCGGAACGCTGCGGCAGCGGCTGCGTTGAGGGCTGAGGATAGGGATGAGATAACGGATTGGTGGTGGGGAGCGCGGCCACGTTGCTCCTGCTCTGTAGAGAGAGGATAATCCGGTTGATCTCGGTGAACTCGGTGCAGCTCGTAGGCACGATTAGCGGACCACTGCTGGAGCGGCGTTCCAGAGCCAGGCAGAAGTCCCCCAGGGCGCGCATCAGGCGCTGGGTGTAGAGGTTCATCTGCCCCAGGCGCATCAAACGCTCGGCCATCAGATTCAGGCTGCCCGCCAGTGGGAGCAGTTCTCCGCTGTTCAGGTTGGCGCGTGCTTTGAGGTTACCATTGGCCAGTTGAGCCTGGATATCCTTGAGGTGAACGATGCCACGCTCCAATTCGGCGCTGTGCTCGGAGATCTCCTGAGCCTGTTCCGCTACGCGCTGATTGGCCCGGCTCAGGTCGACCAGCGCCTCTGCCTGGGCGCGCGACAGACGCGCATTCTCCCACAGGGTGAAGATCTGGCGCGCAACCACCAGAGCCACTACACCCAGCGTTGCCCAAAGTAACACCGGGCGAATCGCTAGCTGGCCAGGATCGGTTGAGAGCGCGTTGAGCGCCAGGGCTAGCAGGAGCAGACCGAGCAGAATGTAGGGAATAAATTGTGTGGGGCTGAAGAGGTTGCGCAGGCTATGGCGCTCAACGCGCTCTTCAAGCACATAGGCTGGTGTGGCGGGCATATAGCGCCGGAGTAGCGCGGCCACGCCAATCGTCATCATACCCAACGGCCAACCCATATCGATCCAGGTCGCTTCTACATAGGTATTCGCGTTATTCTGGATGTTGAAAATAAAGTCGGACGTGACAAAAAAGCACAGACCCAGACCCACGACCAGCAGCGCCACACGGCGCGCTGCAGCCTGATAGGTGCGTCCCTGCCCGCGGATCAGCAGAAAAATCACGCAACTGAGCAGTGCTGTGTCCGCGATGGGATAATATAAGCCGAGAAATTTTGCCAGATTCGCCTCGCCGGGCGCCTGAGCCAGTGAGCCGAGCAAAAGATACCAGGCCAGCGCTAGAATCGAGCCCATCGAGATCAGACTGTCCATCAAGACCAGCAGGCGTTTGCTACCCGATTCGGCTGGCGGCTGCAACAGCAACCCTAGAAAAATGCAGAGGGGGAAAGCTGAATAGCCAATGTCGGCTGTAGAAGGGAACGGCGTCTGGCCAATAGAGATGGAGTAGCGCCAGGACGATTCGCCCAGACCCCATAAAATCACTCCCAGGCCAATGAACATCCATCCCAGCTTCTCCGCGCCAATCCACGGCTCAGCGTTCTCACCGCGCCGAATTGGCGCCAGAACGCAGGCCAATACCAACAAGCCGCCAATAAACGCGCCTGTCAGCGGGGAAAATTGTCCTACACGCAGGGCGACCGTGCCACCCAGGTGGAAGACTACCACCACCACCATACCCAGCCCCAGCCACCCAACCGTCTTGATAAGTGTGCGCCAGATGAATTGCATACAAGTCACTCCTTTCAATCCAGAAATCCCGGTGGCACCGCTACTGCTGCTTGCCTTGTTCTTTTGCGCGGACTCCTGCACTGGGGAGTATAATCGTTGAACTTTCTATGATCTCCTATTTCGCTGACATCAAAATGGATGGTTTTTCTCTTGACCAACCTCATGTGTTCTGGACTTGAGCGCGCTTTTTCAGCACGTATCAACGCGCGCCGCCCTTCCAAATCTGCTTTTCTCTGGTACAAGACAGCGTTTTTGCGCGGATCTTATACCAGTCTTCTGACAGAGATTTTATCTTTCGCGCGTTTTGCGGCGTGGCGCATAGGTCAACAAATAGCCAGTCTCCAGAATGGAGGAGACCTCGATGCCCAGATCGCGCAGTTTGAAGCGGATGCGCGAAAGGAGGTTGCGCGTTGGGCGCAACTCATAGTCCCAGACGCCGGCGAATTGTGCCTCTTGCAGGCGCAGGCGGAAGCGTTCCACCGTGGCCGCATCCGTATTTTTGGCATAAAAGCTGGCAAGGAGCAGTTCATAGGGGCAAAACTGGGGATACACTTGTAGAAGGGGGAGGAGCAGGTTGAGTTCGTTGACGCTAAATTGCTGCTCACTGAGCACGATGGGATGTGGCGTGTCGGGCTGGCACGTGAGCAGGGAGACCGTCCCAAGTTTGGTATGCAGTGCCAGAACCTGGTCGTCTGGCAAGAGGTTGGCCATGTCAAAGTGTAGAATGATTTCATCAGTTGGCCGGGTGATAGAGACGGTGTTTTCCACTTTGCGCAAGGATACTTTTTGCATGGCATTTCCTCTCGTGGCATTTGGGTACGTAGAATCCGTTCTTTTACAAAGAATACTTGATTTTTACTTAAAATTCAAGGGCGCAAGGCCGATCTGATACAATACGAATGGTACAAGATCCATGCTCTTTGAAAGAAGGTTTTTTTCTATGACATCCAGTCACGCGAACCCTTTATATGCTGCTGAGATCGTCCGCGATCGCGCCCTGGACACCGATGTAATCGCCCTGTCTTATACCGATGCGCGCAATCCCGCGCATAACCTGCTCGCCTGTATTGTGCCCACACTGGGTAGCAACTGGTATCGTTGGCGCGTTGGCGAGCACGAGCTGATCCATTGCGAACCAGACGGGTTGAAGAAGTCCGCGTACACCGGCAATTTCGTGCTCTGGCCCTTCCCCAATCGCATCCGCGATTTCCAGTATACGTATCGTGGTCAGCACTACACCTTTGCCTGCGTCAAGCGGCCTCCGAACGTTGGCCCGCTGGTGCACGGCCTGGTCTATGATCAGCCCTGGTCGCATACGCCGCCCATAGCCGATCAGCGCTACGCCTCCGTCACCACCTTTATCGAGATAAACGCCAAATTTCCCTACTATGAAGCGTATCCCTTCGCCAGCCGTCTCGCGCTGACCTATACGCTGACCAGCGCTGGCATGACCGTCACCTATACCGTGCAGAATAAGGGCGCGCAGACGCTACCCTATGGTTTCGCGCTCCATCCCTGCCTCAATCTGCTCTCTGGAGCAGAGCATACCCTGGTGACGCTGCCAGCCGCTCAGGTCATGGAGGCCGACTCCGAGTTATTGCCCACAGGTCGGCTGTTAGATGTCCACTCAACGATGTACGCCATGTTTGATATCAACCAGCCCAGGCCAATCGGCCAGCTCAGGCTCGATCACGCCTACACCAACCTGCCCACGCCGCGCGAGGTGCAGATTGAGTATACAGACCTCAATCTGCGCCTGCATATCGCGGCCAGCGACGATTTCACCCACAGCGTGATCTACACCCTCGCAAAGCAACCCTATGTGTGCCTGGAGATGCAGACCTGCTCCACCGATGCGATTAATCTTGCTCAGCGCGACATGCAGGATATCGCCCATGTGCTAGAGGTGCAGCCTGGCAAAGAGCTGTCGGGATCTCTGCGCTATGAGATAGAGCACAGCTAAACGCTGGTATCATATTTGCGAAAAAGCTGATACAATAGAGCCACTTCTCATCGGCTTTTAAGCAGCCGCGGGCGAAGTGTGTCTAGAAACATAAGAATCTTTATTCCGTTCTGACAAACCGCTAGAGCGCGCTTTCTTGTGTCAGAACGGAAAGGAAGAAGAAGCCTTATTCCGTTCTGACAAACCGCTAGAGCGCGCTTTCTTGTGTCAGAACGGAAAGGAAGTGTCTGGTTTTTTAAGTAGAAAGGCAGGTTTTTTTCGTGGTCCTGGTACCCCCTACTTCCATTACCGTCTTAACGCCTGCTACCTCGGCCAACCTGGGACCGGGCTTTGACAGCCTGGGGTTAGCATTGCAGCTATACAACCGTTTCGATGGCGAAATAGGGGGGGATGATCCTCACAATCCACAGATTGAGGTACAGGGAGAACTGGGCGCGGACCTTTCCACCGGCCCGGATAATCTTTTTTTTCGAGCCTTTATGCTCCTCTATGAGCGCCGCCAGGTTCAGTTGCCCGCGCTCAAGATTCGCATGACCATCAATATCGCGCCGGGCTGCGGCCTGGGCAGTAGCGCCACCGCGGTTGTTGGCGGTCTGATGGCGGCCAACGAACTGCTGGGCATGCAAGATCCAGCCTGGGCGCTCTCTAAGGAAGAGTTGTTAGCGCCAGCGGTGGCAGCAGAATCCGGCCATCATCCCGATAATGTAGCGCCTGCCCTGCTGGGCGGACTGGTCGCGACAACGAGCGTCGCGGGCCAGATTCACGCGGTCAAGACGCGTTTCCCGGAGGCGTTGAAGGCGGTGATTTTTACACCCTCGTTTCCGATGGATACCGTGGCCGGGCGCAAACTGCTGCCCTCCTCGTACGCCAAAGCCGATGTGACCTTTAATACCGGGCGCGTGGCATTGTTGCTCGCTGCCTTGCAAACAGGTCACTACGAGATGATTGGCGAGGCCATGCAGGATCGCCTGCATCAGCCATATCGCCAGGCGCTTTTCCCCGCTATGCCCGCGATTATCGACGCTGCCATTGCCGCTGGTGCGTATGGGGCCAGTCTTTCGGGCGGTGGCTCTTCACTGATCGCTCTGGCCAGTGCAAACTTTCATCCTATTCTGCAATCGATGCGGGCGACCGCTCGTTCTTTAGGAGTAGAGGGATGTGGCATGATTCTCTCAGCCGATCAGCAGGGGGCGCGGGTCATTTCTGCGCAGAAGCGCGCGCGCAAACGCACAAATTATCAGCACGCGCCTGATACGTTGGTCTAAAGACAGCTTTATATGAAAGGATAAGCCCACCCATTATGGGGATGCAATCTGTAGATCGTAATGCCTGCGGGGTCTCAGCCCAACCCGACCAGGCGCGTAATGCTATGGGCCACGCGGCGCTGGCTGCGCTTTCTTTACGCTGCGTTGAGTGCCACACTCTCTATCCCGGCTTTGAGGACGTGCCGCGTTATCGCTGTACCTGTGGCGGCGTGCTGGATGTTGAGGTACCCTTGAGTCTGCCCACGCAACGAGAAGCGCGGGAAGAGTCTCACAATCAGGTGGGAAGCGAACCGGCCTCGCCTGAAGCCTGGCGCGAGCTTTTTGCCGAACGGGCCGCGCGCGGGACGAACTGGCCGTTGAACGCCGCGGGTCGGTTGCCTGATCGCAGCGGGGTCTGGCGCTATCGCGAGTTGATTCTGCCCGTGGACACCGCCGCGATTGTCAGCCGACCTGAGGGCAATACCAGCCTGTATCCCGTGGGTCTGGGACAGTGCGACGAGGCGCGGGCGGGTCAGCGCAGCATTGGCGCGTTCGCCGGGCTGGAGCAGCTTTTCTTAAAGCACGAAGGCGAGAACCCCACGGGCAGCTTTAAAGATCGCGGTATGACGGTTGGGGTCACGATGGCGCGTTTGCGTGGCGCGCGCGCGGTAGCCTGCGCTTCTACCGGGAACACCTCCGCTTCGCTGGCCTCATACGCCGCGCAAGCTGGAATGCAGGGGATCGTTTTTTTGCCCGCTGGTCAGATCTCGGGTGGCAAACTGGCCCAATCGCTGGCCTATGGTGCCACGCATATACAGATCGCTGGTGACTTCGACGCTGCCATGCAACTGGTGGAACAGGTATGCAACGAGCTGGACATCTATCTACTCAATTCGCTCAACCCGTACCGTGTCGAGGGGCAGAAAGCGATTGGCCTGGAGATCCTGCAACAGCTTGATTGGCAGGCACCGGACTGGCTGATCCTGCCCGCCGGCAACCTGGGCAACACCTCGGCCATCGGCAAGGCTTTTCGCCAGGCACGCGATCTCGGTCTGATCTCGCATCTGCCGCGTATTGCCTCGATCCAGGCAGCCGGGGCCAACCCATTTTATCGCAGTTTCACGCAAGGTTTTGCGCAACGCGAACGTGTCCAGGCCCAGACGCTGGCCTCGGCCATCAAAATCGGCGACCCCGTGAGCTACTCACGCGCCCGCCGGGTCATCGAGGAGAGCAACGGGCTGGTAGAGGAAGTCAGCGACGAGGAGATCCTGGCCGCCAAGTCCGTGATTGATCGCGCGGGCATCGGCTGCGAACCAGCCTCCGCCGCGGCACTGGCCGGGGCGAAAAAGCTCGTTGCGCGGGGCATTATCCGGCGCGAGGCACTGGTCGTGGCTGTGCTCACTGGCCACCTGCTCAAAGATAGCGCGACGGGCATGCCTCAGGCGCTGAGTGGGCAGCCTATCGAGCCAACGCTGGCGGCTGTGAAAAAGGCCCTGACTCTGTAAAAAGTGAGCTGGAATGACGAAACAATGGGAGAGATAAGTAGCTAGAGGGGAGATGGAGATGTTTCACGTGATTTTAATATAAAGGTACGCAGATATATGAGTAGCGTAGATACAACTGGTAAGTTGTCTGCAGGCAAGACACGAGCGTTGTCCCAGGCACATCCCTGGCGTCCGGTAATATCCTGGGTATCGACATGGGAAATCTATCCCATCCTCTTTTGTGCGATCTTGCTGCATTTTTATGGCCTGACCACGACAGAATTTGATACGGACCAGGCTGTTCTTGCCAGCTTTTCCCGTGGAGCTGTGACGCATGGTCTGATCCCAGTCACAAGTAATATGGCCTCGATTGGTATAGCAAATCCGCCTGGCTATGGTTACTTACTCATGCCCATAGCGGCTCTGACAGCCAATCCACTGGCTGTTGTTATTTTTACAGCCCTGCTCAACATCATTGCAGTCATGCTGACCTACGTTTTTACACGCCGCTACTATGGTCGCCTGGCAGGAACGGTTGCGGCTTTGCTCTATGCTACAACATTCCAGGATGTTTTCTTTGGGCGTTTTATCTGGCAACCGAATCTGCTGCCCTTTTTTGCAATATTTTTTATCTGGACCCTTTTCTGGGGCGCAGTTGAACACCGACCTGGTTGGCTGGCTATTGCTCTCCCTTTGCTGGGCTTTATGCTCCAGCTTCATGCTACTTCCATGTATCTGGCGCTTCCACTGACTTTGACTCTGGCTCTAGCCTACAAAACGGTGCGTTGGCGCGATTTGGTAATCGGTCTGGGTTTGTTTGCACTCATGTTTTCCACCTATGTGATCTGGGAGGCTTCAACGCATTTTGCCGACCTCCAGATTTTGCTGAGTACCTCGCATAACGCTGCCCATTTTGATAGCGATGGGTTGCATCTCTATCTCAACTTCCTGGTTCCCTATGTGATAGAGCCCTATTTCCCTTTATCAGCTCATCCGCAAAGTCTGCTCTCTCATCTCCTGCCACTTTTGAAGTGGGAGCGATGGGCTATGTATGCGATAACGGGCGGGGGATTGCTGGTAGCAGGACTTGGGGTGCTGGGTCTGAGGCGTATTCAACTGATGCCTCAAGCGCGCGTCTCCGAGGGTGCCGACCTCTCCGCCCCTGTTAATGAAGAAACCTCGCGGTCGTCCTGGCAAAAATTGTGGCATTGGTGGAGCACTTTTAGCGCGTCTCCGCAGCGCTGCGGCCTACTGCTGTTGCTGGCCTGGCAGATTCCTCCCTTGCTGCTTATTTCACGCCATAGTATCCCTCTCCAGTTCCAGTACTTTATGGTTTTTCTGCCGGGCCCATTCATTTTGATCGGTTTGCTGTTCAGCCAGCTGACTTCTTGGGGCGGGCAGATAAAATATTGGGGACGGTTTCTGCGTTTGTTTATTCCGGCCTGCTCCTGTCTGCTTGTGCTGTTGCAACTTGCCGGCTCCTTTGGCTGGTTCTTCGACGAGGTTCACGGTTATCACCCTCAGGGCGTGGACTCTAATACCTTGCAGGATGTACAGGGTGCAATCACTGCCGCTGATCGTCTCGCGCAATCCCGCCATTTGCAGCATGTCTATATCGATACGAATAGCTCTACATATGAATCGTTGAAGTATCTGGCTGGTCAAATGCAGACGCCTGCTACAGTGCTCAATGGCTCTCACTGCCTGGTGGTACCGGCGCTTTCTCAGGGGCCAGTGGTAATGCTTCTAGGCCCCGCTGATACACTCGACGAGATATTATTAAATCGTTTTGCATCGGCTACATTGGTTAGCAAGCCTTCCCGCCTGGATGGCGCACCGTTCCATCTCTATATTGTGCAGCCCTTAACGGCTGCACCGGCTAGCCAGGCGTCGTTTGCTCATACGCTAACGTTGAATGTGAAGCAGCCCGGCATGCTGGCCTGGAACGATTCTGCTTCCCCGGCGGGACCCACCATGCGTTTGCTCGAAACACGCTGGACAAATCTCAAGAATTTACCGGCAGCATATAGTACGCTGTATACCTACCATTTCGACGCGCGCTACTCTGGCCATGACATAGCCAACCAGCAGCCTGATTCAGTGGATTGCCGTTTTACTAGCCTTGCGCCTGGTGAGCAACTCCTGGTACCCTTTCAGTTGCCTCAAGGTTCGCTGTCCCAGCCAACTTCACTCGTGCTCAGCGGCTCAACCTGGTTCACGTACCCCTATGAGTTGCACCATGGACCGTTCTGGTTTGAGAGCATTCTGGATCAGCAGAGCACCCCTCTGCCTTTCCGTTCCTCTTCTGGTGGAGAAAACATCGTGGTGCAAGCGAGTCACGGCGATAGCTGATGGTGCATTAGAGTAAATATTGTATTTTTCAAACAAAAAGGGGATCATTGTAAATATGGAAACGATCATTGATGGACAAGAGGAAAACAATACAGCTTCGTCTGTAGCGCCTCGACGTATTGATAACCTCCAGGTATTTTTCGCAAAAGCGATGACTCACTGGCAACGCATCGCTTTTTGGGTGATAATGGTTTTTGCAGCGTTTTTGCGCCTCTATCAATTCCCGAACACGCCAGCGGGTATTTGGGTTGATGAAGCGACCGAGGGTTATGATGCTTTTGCGCTTCTGCATCATGGTATTGATCGTTGGGGTAATCCCTTTCCCATCTATTTGCCAAACTGGGGATCGGGGCAGAATGTTTTGCAAGCCTATCTCAGTATTCCGTTTATTCAACTTTTTGGCCTCAATATTTTCTCTGTTCGTGTGGTTCCCGTTTTAGCGGGTATCCTGGCCGTCTGTTTTCTGTATCTCACGGTCAAGAAGATCTATGGCACAAACACAGCACTGCTAGCTGCCTTCCTGTTGGCAACCCTTCCCTGGAATATGATGGCCTCGCGCTGGGGCTTGGAATCGAATCTGCTCCCATTTTTCTTCTTACTGGGTGTCTATACACTGATCTCTTGCTACGATTCGCCCTATCGCCGTCGCTGGATACCTCTATCGCTTGTTTTCCTGGCTCTTTCTTTGTATGCCTATGGGCTTGCTATAATACCAGTTATCGGCTTTCTTGTCCTCTTCATCCTTTTTAACTTCAGGACTATCTTACAAGCAAAGGTGAGCTTTATCATCAGTGTGCTTCTTTTCTTGCTGATCTCAGCTCCCTTTCTGCTCTTCCTCCTTGAAAATGACGTCTTCCATCGGGCTTTGCCGTGGCTCGCGCACCTGCCTGTGACTATTCCCTATCTCCCTCTCAACCGTATCAGTGAGGTCAATGGGGGACTTTCCCACTCCGCTATCCTGAGGACAAATCTGGAGTTCGTGATTGGTGGCTACCACGATCAGTATCTCCTCAACGATGTGCCCTGGATCTCACCACTGGGTTGGTTGGTTCCTCCTTTTGCTGTGTTAGGCCTCTATTATAGTCTGAAACGTCAGCAGCTCTCTCTCAATGCCTTTGTCTTCTGGCTTATCGCTATGCTGCCCGCCTTTGTGCTTATTGTCTTCAATGTCCATCATGCGAACGCGCTCTACATTCCAATCATTGTGCTGGGCGCCTATGGGATTGTCGCGCTCCTAGAATCTTTGCAGCCAATCAACAGCCGCACAATTATTGCGCTGCTTCTCATCGGCTCTCTGTTTTTCCCCAATCTCGTTTTCTACCGTTATTACTTTACTGAGTATAATAATGAGAACGCGGCCTCGTTTAATGCTGGCTATGATCAGGTCCTGACTCGCGCTCTCTCCGCGGCTCATGCAGATGAGCCAATCTATATCGATTTTAGCTATGACTGGTCCAATTACGCGGATACCTTGTTTTATCTGCAGACAGATGCTCAGGATTTTTCAACCCACGCGACTGTCACGACGGTTAATGGCATCTATCAGGTTTCTCAGTATCGACGATATTATTTTGGACCAGCCGCCCCACCCACAAGTTTAAAACATGCCTCATCGTATATTGCCATTTTGAAAGGCAATACCCAGCTTTCGTGCGCAAGGACAGAGATCCTCTACCAGAACAATCGTTGGCCTGGCGAGTCATGGATTGTCGAGCGTTGTTTTCCTGACCCCTCTTCTGCCAAATGAGGGAACAGATGTAAGCAGGCTCTGCGTTAAACGTACCCCTCTATCTTCATAATCGCTATTCCTGGAGATAGGGGGTAAACAATTTCTCCTAATCGAATGCCGCTTCCTTGACATTGAAAAATGAATATGTGAACATGTACTCGACAAGTTCATGAATATCTATGTGTTAGTTTTTAGAGTAGGATGGTCTAGCGCGTGCAAACATTCTCATCGGGGACAGGGAGTATCTCTACCCTATCACACCGTATATACGCCTGGTTCGCCCAGCGCTTCGATGATCAACAGCCCAGAGGCGCAATTGCTTCGCTCGATGGCGTGAGAGCAATGGCTTTTCTCATTGTGTTGGTTTTGCATATGAGTATTATGACAAAACAGCTAGGGTTGTGGAATGAGGCGAAAAGGCCATTTGTTTCAGCCCTTTTTAACGCCGGTTTTTCTGGCGTTACACTCTTTTTTGTGCTTTCAGGCTTTTTGCTCTTTCTTCCTTATGCGCGCGCACTTTTATATAGAACCTCCTGGCCCGAGATCAAAGTCTTTTTTATGCGCCGTGTTTTGCGTATTTTCCCGCTCTACTATTTTTCGCTCTTTGTCTTTATCATGGTCGGGCATCCTGATTTTCTTACTCCCAGTCATTGGAAAAGTCTTTTTCACTTTTTCACTTTTACCATGGGTTTCTTTGAATCTCAGATAATTGATGGACCATATTGGTCTCTAGCAGCAGAATTCCAGTATTATGTGCTACTACCTTTTATCGCGCTAGCCATTGCCGCAGTGACATTCTGGCTCCCGGCAAAAGCACGCTTTTGGGGAGTAGCTGGCTGCCTTCTGCTGATGGTTGCCTGGGGTTTGGGGACACGGCGCTGGGGAGAGTATTATCTGGCTCATCCGCAGGATGCCTATTTTGTGGCACACCCTATTCTACACAAGGTTTTGACGGTGGTCTATGGAGATACGGGCAAATCTCTCGAAGATTTTGCTGTTGGTATGCTGGCTGCTTTGTTGTATACAGCAGTTCGCTATTCACCTCAAAAAGAGAGATACACGCGTCTGCTTGGGCGATTGGTCTATGGGTTCGTTGCTCTCTCGCTGGTCCTTTTTGTGCTGGGCGCGATGCGTGCCTATACTGCGCTGATTGGTTACTATGGTTGGCCGCTGGTGCCACGTTTGTTTACAATTGCTCCCTGGAGTACAGAACTGATGTTTGCTTTGAGTTATGGTGGCTGTATTGTTGCTGTGCTTTTTAACCGAAGTGGGGGCTTGTTACAGCGCATTTTTTCCTGGAACCCTTTACGTTGGCTAGGGCATCTCACCTTTAGCCTGTATATATGGCATGTGCCATTCCTCTTTGGTATTCAAGCGTATTTCGCACCAACTCTTGTTCGGCATCTTCCACCTATGATAGCGTATATTGCGTGCTGGGTAGTTGTGTTTGGGGTAGCTGCCACTTTTTCTTTTCTGACTTATATGATGATTGAAAAGCCAGCTATGCGTTTGAGTGAGCGCTTACGTCAATCGATGGCAGCAAAAAGCCAGTCACAAAAGCAAATCCCGCCAGAAAATTCCTCGCCTGTGCCTGTGGAGGCTGAAGAACCTAATAAGAGTTTACCGTTGATTGTCTAAGGGCTTTTCCACGGGCCAGGAGGCTGTTAGCGACTAGAGGCGGCATACTTTATCACAGACCCTGCGTCATTCTCTCTATGCTCGGGAGACTTCATCCCTGTTCAAATGTTCCTGGCGCGGGATCTGCCAGTGGTTTGCGTTTGTTGTACCAATAGAGCAAGGAGCAGGTCAGGACAAGCACGGTCAGGTTACGCACGACGGTTACTGGCAAGAAAGCGTAGGTATCGGCGAACCCATCGAAGTGATAGGGAAACATGAACGTTGTCAGGGCGCACACCAGACCCCAGGTGAGCAGCCATTTCCAGTTGGCCCTGCCGACCAGGGCAATCAGGGGAGTTACCCAGATCAAATATTGTGGACTAAAAATTTTTCCCGTGAGAATGATCACGAGGCTTGTCAACAAGCAGGCTTCGGCCAGGGTGACTTTGTTGCGCCACAGCAGCCAGAACGTAGAGAACAGACCACCTACTTCTAGCAGCAGAATCAGGGGAGCAACAATATGCGCGAGCGAACTGGTCAGGTTGAGAGACTGATAGTTCAGGTTGTTCTGAACTGGATAGCCCAGGTGTGCGCCTACCCAGAACACTGAGGCTGCCAACGATTCGATCTCGAACGGTCGCTTGCCGAAATACAGGAAAGGGATGATAGTAGCGTTGATATTGCTGAATAGCGAGATCAGCATGACCAGGACACCCAGACCTACAAAAACACCGAGGCCAGACCAGCGCTGCCAGGCCAGCCATTTCTCGCCCTTGTATTGCATTTGTTGCGCAATCAGGAAAGGAATAGCTAGAACCACCGGGTAAAATTTATACAGCGTGGCCAGAGCTAGCAAGGCAAAGGCCCATTTCCAATGTCGCTTATTGGCCAGCAGAATCGCCCCCAACGCCAGGGCGATGACAACCAGATCAAAACGATCTGTACCAGAGGCCCAGTTTCCTAACGCGAGATAAAATGCAAACGCTATTGCTGCCGGACGCGATTGGTATTTTACGAGCAAAGCATAAATAAGGATGGCGATCAGGGTCATTACGAGAGAAAAGGCAATTTGATACCAGCCAAAGGGCATGAGTAGAGGGATAGAAAAAGGGATTAATGTTAAGAGTGGATATTCGGGTGGCAAGGCGTGAAACGCTTGCGTATTTGACTGCGAATCAACGATATGTTGTAAGAACGAAGGGAGGTGCTGAATGCGCGTTTGGGCAATGGGATCTGCGGCAGAATTCGCGCTGAGAAAAGAACACTGGCTTTGCGAAGTTGCTTGCAGTCCATGCGCCTGTACACCGGCCTGGCCCTGCCAGAAAGCTAACGCGTAACATTGATAGCGCGTCATATCATTATATGGATTGGAAAATTGGGTAGATGTGCCCCAGAAAAGCACCAGGCTCATTGCAAGTAAAACAAGAATATCCAGTATAAGCATGGACTTGCCCTGTATTTTGCGGTGGGATTCTGCTGCTTCAGCCTGTTGTCCATCAGATTTGGGAGAAAACTCTTCACGGTTGATTTTGAGCATTGTCTTTCCTCAAATGTAGGGGAGCGAGTGCGTTATAGTTACGCCCCCACTTTCTTCATTGGTTGTGTTACAAGTATAGGTTTATCGATATTATACCGTCAATAAATGAGGAAGGGAGAGGTACTTTTAGGGGCGAATCTATGGGTGCAAACTTTTTTCCTATCCTGCAATCAATCCAGGAAACGGCTCGTTTTTAGAAAGAGAGGAGCGCGGCGTGGTTCTCTCCACTGATCAGTAGGGCGCGTATCATTGCTCTCTCTACATGGCTATGGACTCAAAGGTAGCTCAACTGGTATGACCCGATCTGTGACTGGGCAGACCAGTAAGTTTATCCTATGGTTTTAAAACCACTGTTCAGTGGTTACATTGATTGCAATCGTACGCAGAAGTGGACTGGTATATATGGATATAATAGATACGACTGTTGAGTCACAAGCAACGAAGTCACGACCTTCTACCCAGATGCACCCCAGGCGTAGGGTTGTTTCCTGGCTTTTAACGTGGGAGGTCTATCCCATCATCGCACTGGCAGCATTTCTGCGTTTTTATCAGTGGTCAACAACGGCATTCGACGCCGACCAGGCTGCAATTTATGGTATGGCGCGTAACGCCGTTATGCATGGCCTCATCCCCATCACAACCAATGCCTCTTCTCTTGGTGTGATAAACCCACCTGCTACAGTCTATTTGCTCATGCTGGGTGCTGTTTTTTCGCCGAATCCCTATGCAGGCTTCATCGTTGTAGCCCTCTTGAATGTGCTCGCGGTTGTTTTGACCTACGTGATTGTGCGCCGCTACTTTGGACGGATAGCAGGAACATTTTCTGCGTTGCTCTACGCAGTAGCATTGCAAACGGTGTTCTATAGTCGTTTTATATGGAATCAGAATATGCTCGCCCCGTTTGTGCTGCTTTTCCTGCTGGCAATGCTGTGGGGTGTGATGGAGCGCCGACATGGCTGGCTCGCGCCGGCAGTGCTGCTCTGGGGATGGATGATCCAGCTACACGCGTCCGCGATTTTTCTGATTATTCCGCTGCTGGTCGCCTGTGTGCTGGCGTTTAAAACGTTGCGCTGGCGCGATATATTTCTGTCTGCTGGTCTATTGGCGCTGATCTATGCCCCCTATATTGTGTGGGAGGTTGCGACACACTTTGGAGATGTGCAACTGCTGTTGCAAAATTTGCATCACCCCACCACTTTTGATACGCAATCCTTGAAATTTTATCTCTCCTATATCAGCGAGCGCGATTTTATCCCTACCATTCCAGTTGCTTATACTCCACCTGCCGAAGCAGGGAGCTGGGGATTCAAGCTTTTCTCGCTACTGCATTGGGACTATCGTTTGATGCTGCTACTGTTAGCAGGTTCGTATATCTTGGCTCTGTTTGCTGCGTGCCAGAGCCGCTGGCCACTTTTGAGTTTTGCTCGCGGAGAGATGCAGCTTCAGTGTATACCGAGAGTGAGTTCAAGGCCGATCTCTCAGCGACTGTTGACCTGGTGGCGCGCTCTGCTGGCCTCACCTGGTCGAAGTGCTCTACTCTTATTGCTAAGCTGGCAAATTTTGCCTGTACTGGTGCTCACCCGCCATTCGTTTGATCTCTTCGGCTACTATCTGCTTATTTTAATGCCCGGGCCTTTTATCTTGATGGGTATTAGTGCTGCTCAGGTAATGGAGTGGTTGGCGCAGCATACATTTTCGTGGCCAGGGGGACGAGGTGTGCGCTATGGGTTTTCTTTGCTACTAGCAGTACTGGTTGTCGCGCAATTTGTCGGCACATGGGCCTGGATTCAAGATGACACGCGTGGTTTTCACCCCAACGGCGCTATTCATCACTCACTGGGGGACATGCAGCGCGCTCTTGCAACTGCTGATAGCCTGGCTCAAGCTCACCATTTGCATCACATTTATATTGATACAGATACAACCACTGTTGATTCTTTTAACTATCTGGCACCGCAGATGCAGACGTCTTATACGCTGTTGTCCGCCAATACTGCTCATTGTTTAATGCTCCCTAATAGTAGCCAGGGGCCGGCGGTGATGCTTTTTGGCCCGAATCAGCAATATGACGAAGCGTTGCTCACTCATTTTGCTTCAGCAACCCTTGTCAGCGAGTCGAATTATACTGGTGGGCCGCCATTTCAGCTCTATATCGTGCAGCCGTTCTCACTGTTGCAGAGTCAAGAGTCATTTGTACATACGCTGGTTCTGGGGAAGAGCCTGCCAGCGATTTTTACCTGGCAGGCTCAGGGAAAGCCAGCTACGCATTTGCTTGCGACGTTCTGGACGAATCTCTCCCAGCAACCAGCCCGAGAGAATACGACCTATACATATCATTTCGATGCGCGCTCTGCTGCTAATGGTGCATCTGGTTTGCCTGGCTCGACGGAGTGCCGTTTTACCAGCCTCACGCCCGGCGAACATCTGCTGGTACCTTTCCAGTTACCCAAAGGATCAGTTGCTCTGCCGACGACGCTCACCCTTAGTGGCTCAAGCTGGATCACACAGCCAGCAGATCTGCACTATGGGCCATTTCATTTTGAGAGCATCCTGAACCGGAGCACCAGGTCGGTTCCGTTCAAAGCCTCTTCGGGCGGTGAGAATATTGTTCTCCAGAATACATAGCCGCTGCAAGTAGAGGAGTTGCTAGAATATTGTTCAAGAGATATATTGAGCATCCTTTTCTGGCAACTCCTTCGCAACGCTGGTACAATATCTCCAGGGATATCGATCCTGTGTGCAGGAAGCAAAGATGGTCCTGGGGTCTTTTTTCTGGCGAAAGACCTTTGGGAGAAGAGGCAAAAACGTGAAACTGAAATGGAAATGGCTGCCACCCTGGAATATGCCTTCGGACCCTGTGAAGGCTGTTTTCTGGTTTTTGAGCTGGCTTTTGCAGGTGTTGGTCCGCTACTTTTACCTGCCGATTCTAGGCGGCGTAGTGTATGAAACCTACCTGAATGGCATTGTGGGTTTGGTCGGCACATTACTGGTCGGCCTGCTGGTCTGGGCTGGCCTGGCTGTATTGATGGTGGTAGTCAAGGTAAGTTCAGGCGTTTCTCAGGTCTACTCGGAGGTGCATCGCCTGCGCCAGAACCCGTATGGCTTCGCTGATTTTGTACGTCCCACACCCACCCAAGAGGAGAATGTTGTCGAAGGCTCGATTATTACGGACCTCGAAGAAGAGCGCAAACGACGACGCCAGGAGATGTGAAGCAGCAGCACAGGTGAGGTACGTAGTCACGTGCCCCGCCTGTACTTTAGCATGAACCTACGTACTGAGGAAATCCAGCACAATCGCGTTAAACTCGGCAGGCTTCTCCATGTTGACCATGTGGGCCACCTCCTCAAAGATTACCAGTTGCGCGCCAGCAATTTCTCCGGCCAGCCAGCGCGACTGTTCGACTTTGGGCTGAAGGTCGTAGTCGCCTACGATGATGAGCGTGGGCGCTTTGATCTCGTTTAACCTTCCCAACGCCGGCGGCTCCAATTCCAGGCCGTCTGCGCCCTCCGGGGAAGGGATGTCATAAGCCTGGCGCTGCATCAGTCGGACTTGTTCGCGCACTGTGGAATCAACCTGGTCGGGGGTGCGATCAGGCCCATCTACCCAGGTGCGCAGCGTGATCTCGGTGGCCCCATCCAGATCGCCGACCTCCAACGCCGCCCCCTCAGCCTCGTTATATTTCATCTGTTCAGGGGATGGTTGAGCGCCGCTTACGCTCGGCACGGCCAGGACTAGCTTCTCAACCATTGCTGGATGGGCCAGCGTGAAGTCCAGTGTAATCTTGCCGCCATAAGAGATGCCGACGAGATGCGCGCGCGCTATGCCCAGATGTGTGAGCAGTTCCGCCAGTTCCTCGTGCAGGGCAAAGGGCAGCGCTGGCACCGCGGATTTGCCGTAGCCACGCCAATCGTAGCGCACAACGCGATAGTGTTGCGCGAAAGCCGCGAATTGCGCGTCCCACATCCGACTATCGGCCACGCCAGCGTGGACCAGCACCAGCGGCTCTCCCGCGCCAGCCACTTCGTAATAGAGCGGCGCGCCATTGATCTTCACAAAACCGCTTTCCATATGCAATTGAGTCATAGAAGTTGCTTCCTTTGAGATATAAACTTTAAACTAGCTGTTCTGCTCGCGCCACACTTGCCACACATTGTCCTCGCTCGCCGGGACATGTGAACACAAAAACGCGCCCTCACCCTCGATGACATAGCGACCCAGGGCCGCCGGCAGCACCATCGTCTGGCCGCGTTCCAGACACTCGTTCTGTTCCAGTCCCGCGCCATAACGCACGTGCAGACCGGCACCCAGTGATGAGAGGATCAAGCAGCTCCCGGCGGTGCGTCCCTCCATGTGTGTGCGCAGGACAATCTCGCGGGTGACGAAATAGCGGCAGGCCACCAGGCAGCGATCCGTATAGGTTGCGCTCTCACTTATCATAATCGGCTGAGTTTTGATACGCGCCGACTCCTCATAGTGCGAGACAGCCAGCGAACGCTCGATATGCAGTTCACGTGGGCTACCCTGCGCGTCCAGGCGCCCGTAGTCGTACATGCGATAGGTCACGTCGGAATATTCCTGCAATTCATAGAGCAAGACGCCGCTCCCAATGGCATGTACGGTACCCGCCGGTACAAAAATCACATCACCCGGCGCAACCGGCTCCTCGTGCAGTAACTCCTCCAGCTGGACCTGCTCAATGGCTTTCTGGACGTCAGCATACGTGGTGGGCGCGCGAAAGCCATGCACAATGCTGGCCCCCGGCTCCGTGGCCAGGATATACCAGAATTCGGTCTTGCCCAGCTTGCCATGTTCGTGCTCGCGCGCGTACTGGTCATCGGGGTGGACCTGCACCGAGAGCTTTTCTCTGGCATCGATAAACTTGGCGAGCAGTGGGAAACGCTGCCCAAAGACCGCGATAGCATCGGTCCCCAGCAAGTCGGCACCTAGTATCTCGACCAGCTCTCCCAGCGTCTTACCGGCGTAGGGGCCGTTCTGGGCAACGGTGCTGACCTCTGTTTCCCAGGCCTCACCAATCAGCACATCGCCCGCGGGCAGCTTTTTCCAGCCCGCCTGCTCCAACTTGCGCCCACCCCAGATGATTTCATGCAAGGACGCTTCTAAACGTATTGGATGGATCTGTTGCACACATAACTCCTGAAAAAGAAGATTTCTGCTCAGTTAGCCACGTGAAAGCGTTGAGACGTTTGTGAACGAACGCTCTCACTTATCACAAGCACGTTGCCCGACTACGGAGAAAATAAGAGCAGGGACACGATTCCTCGCGCCCCTGGCACATGCTTGTTCTTGTTGCTTTTTCCATGCATTAGGGATATATAAATGTATTGCGTTTGCCCCTGCTATTAATCCCTCTCGCCGCCATTAGTCTGGCTACTGACCAGGAGCGCGCCAGCTACCTGGCGGCGCAATTTATCGCGCATGACAATGCCCTTAATGCGGTGGATCTCCTGCCCGGCCTTAAAAAAGAGCAATGTGGGGATGCCATCGACATTATGTCGCTGGATCAGTTCTTCATTGCTATCTACATCGACCCGCGCAAAGGTCGCGCGGTCCCGATATTCCTGAGCAATAGCCGCACATTCTGGCTCAAAGATCTGGCAAGCTGTGCTCTTGTCAGAGAAAAAACTGACAACCACCATGTCCGGAGCCTGCAGCACCTTGTCCGCAAAATCCTGCTTATTTACTGTGATAAAGCTCGCTGTTGAATCTGCCATAGCATCCTCTTTACAATTTGCGTATCCATTCCACGCATCTGTAATCAAAGCGTATCACCCCGCTTTGTGCGCTGTCAAGCCTGGATTTCGTCTTCGCGCGGCCTGGCATGCTCTGGCATGCCAATTTGTACATTGGCAAGCAGTGTCTCAGCATCCTCGATGACATAACGATATCCCTGTTCGGTCAGGAAAAGCTGGCGGTTGGCTGAAAACTCCTGATCGCGGCTATCGCGGGTGACTATTGAGTAGAAATAGGCCAGGCTGCCGTCCTGCTTGGGGCGCAGAATTCTGCCCAGGCGTTGCGCCTCCTCCTGGCGTGAGCCAAAGGTGCCGGAGACCTGAATGGCCACGTTAGCGTCCGGCAGATCGATGGCGAAATTGGCGACTTTACTGACCACCAGGCGTTTGATGGCACCTATACGGAACTGCTCGTACAGCTTCTCGCGCTGCGCATTCGAGGTTTTCCCGGTGATCATTGGCGCATCCAACTCGGCGGCCAGCAGCTTCAACTGGTCGATGTACTGCCCGATGATCAGCACCTGATCGTCCAGGTGTTTTTCCGCCAGGAAACGTACCACGGGCAGTTTGGCGGGACTCTCCGCTGCCTGGCGATATTTTTCGCGCTCCTCGGTCATGGCGTAGTTCAGTTGCTCATTCTCGTTCATACCTACGCGAACCTCGTGGCATTCGGCGGTGGCAATCCAGCCCTGGCGTTCCAGTTCGCGCCAGGGAACATCGTATTTCTTGGGTCCGATCAGGCTAAACACATCGGTTTCACGGCCATCCTCGCGTACCAGCGTCGCCGTCAGTCCCAGGCGGCGGCGTGCCTGGATCTCAGCCGTGATACGGAAGACTGGTGCGGGCAGCAGGTGAACCTCGTCATAGATGATCAGGCCCCAATCATAGCCCGTAAACAGCGCGAAATGCGGGAAATTCTCCTCGGTCAGCATGGTTTCGTCCAGCGTGCCGTCATCTTTATTTTTGGTGGTCCGGCGATAGGTGAGGATCTGGTAGGTGCTGACAGTAATCGGGCAAATCTCTTTACGGTCCCCGGTATATTCGCCGATCATTTCGGGTGGCAGATCGGTTTTATCGCGCAACTCAGCAATCCACTGACGCACCGCGATAGTGTTGGGGGTGAGGATCAGCGTGGCGCGCTGGATATCTGCCATCGTCGCCAGTCCCACAATGGTCTTGCCTGCGCCACACGGCAGTACCACCACGCCGCTGCCGCCGCTGGGCGCGCCGCCCGCGTAAAAGGCCGCCGCCGCCGCTGACTGATAGCCGCGTGGGGCGAATGCCTTGTTCAGGGATGTCTCGCCGCGCAACTGCATGGGTAGTGGCGAGCCGTCGGTGTAGCCCGCCAGGTCTTCGGCGGGAAAGCCCAGATGAATCAGCGCTTGCTTAATATGTCCACGCCGCGAGGCATCAACCTGTAAGGTACGGCTATTGAGCTGGCGCAGCAAGAAAGGCTGTGTGCGGCGGTTGCGCATCACCTCGACCAGCAGGGCCGCGTCGTCGGAGACGAGCAGGAGCGCCTCACCCTCGCGCACCAGCTTCAGGCGTCCATAGCGGCTGATATATTCGCGAATATCCACCGAGACATTGGCAGGCACCTGGTACTTGCTATAGGTATTGAGCAGGTCGAGCACCGACTGCGCGTCCATGCCCCCGGCTGCCGCGTTCCACAGGGAGAGAGGCGAGAGGCGATAGGTGTGGATATGCTCAGGCGATTTCTCCAGCTCGGCGAACTGGGCCAGCGCGTCCCTGGCTTCGGCATGCAAAGGATGATCGACTTCTAATAGGATTGTGCGGTCACTTTGAACAATCAGCGGGTTGTTTGGATTCATGAATGCTTTTTTCCTCGTCTACATAACGCTATACGCCCGGCTTATCCGCCTCGTCACGCCAGTTACGAATATATTTGAGAATCGTGCTTGCTCCGGCCTCCTCGTAGCCACGCATCAGGTGGCGCGCGCCGGTAATCACTTTAATTCCTCTGCGGCCCTGTTGCTGCTCTACAAATGGTTCTAGCTTGTAGAGCGGGCAGATCTCATCGAATTCGCCGGTGACAAAAAGTTTAGGACGTTCAAAAGCTTTGGGAAATCCGCTCATGGCCGCGCGGTACAGCGGCAGACTAATCGCAACCACCGTGCGTACACGCGAGTCGTATGGCGCGTAGGTCAGGGCCATGTAGGCACCAAAGCCATGACCGATCAGACAGAGTTTGGTAGAATCGACGCCCGGTTGAGCAAGGGCGCACTCGATAGCGCCCGCGATATCCAGCGGCTCCATACGCCCATCGGTCTGCTGACCCTGGCTTTTGCCCACACCGCGAAAGTTAAAGCGCAGGGCAAGCACGCCATCCTCTGCCAGCTTTTTGGCAACGGTTACAAGCAACGTATCGCTCATATCGCTACTGGCGGGCTGGGGATGGCACAGAATCACAGCGGGGGCCTTCTCAGGAGTAGGCGGCGTATGCACCACGCCCTCCAACTGAAACGCAGGTTGCCCTCTGCTCGCAAATGTCACAGCTCGTTCGGTGGCTGTTGAGGTCATATACCTCCTCATAAAGTGATTGAAGCGATCTCGTTGTTCTGCTCTGTATCTTATCGCAGCAGATGCGTAGCGTCAACTGGTCCTGGTCGCAGAGCAGTATTGACATAATATTTTCATTCCCTAGAAATTGAGCGCGCAAGGGCTAGGCATATCGGTTTAGGGATGTTATACTGAGTAGTAATGACTAGCACAACGATGTTGTGTGGATGATTTATTTTATCTAAGCGTTTGAAACAGGTGGCCCTTGTCACCTGTTCCCAGGCTCTTTTCGCCAGTGCCTGTGCGATTCTTTATGAGAGAGAAGAGATTTCCACAGGTCGGGGGGCAGAACAAAGCAAGCAGGTAGTCTGGCTTTTAATCGAAAAGTGGTAATATAACTCGTGTATAAAGCCAGACAAGGCTTGCTCAAGATGGATGTGGGAGAGAAAAGAGCGCGCTTTTTTTGCTGCCGTAGGTGCAGAAGAGAATTGCCGTGATTTCAGCGGGCCGTGATCAGTACGGCCCGCGTGATATCGGTATTTTTGGCGGCACAGGCAGCCCAGGAAAAAGTTGAGGCAGGAGCATTTATGGCCAATATTCTTGTCGTTGAGGATGAACGATCCAATGCCAGTGTACTGAAGGAGACCCTTCAGATTGAAGGTTACGAGGTGGTAACCGTCCTTTGCGGCAAAGATGCTGTGCAGTATACCTTGCGCGAAACTCCCCATCTTGTTCTGCTCGATATGACCCTCCCCGATATGGATGGTGACGAGGTGATCCGTCAGTTGCGTGCCCACCCGAAAAGCATGCATATTCCCATTATAGCCCTGAGCGCGTGCGCTGATTGCACTGATAAAGTGCGGGCCTTTGAATTGGGCGTTGATGATTACATCACCAGGCCGTTTGTGCCTAATGAGTTGCTGGCACGCGCGCGTACACAGTTGCGCCGGGTGCGCCAGAATTTCCTCTCGCCGCTGATCGGTCTGCCCGGTGGATATCAGGTAGAGCTGGCTATCAAACGCAAACTGACCGGCGCTGACCCCTGGAGTATTCTCTATCTCGACCTGGACAATTTTAAGGCCTTTAATGATGCCTATGGTTTTCTGACCGGCAACGATTTGATCCGCCTGGTGGGACTCATTTGCCAGCGTGTGGTGCGTGAGTACGGCAACCCCGATGACTTTGTCGGCCACATCGGGGGGGATGACTATGTGATTCTGACCACACCTGAACGCGCGCATACCCTCTGCCGTTACATTTGTAACTCTTATAAGCAGGAGAGTCGCGCGCTCTATCGGCCTGAGGATTTGCGGCGCGGCTCAATTAGCGGAGCGGATCGGAAAGGCGAAGTGAACATGTTCCCGCTGGTCTCGCTCTCCATCGGCGTGGTGAACAATCAGGTGCGCTGCTCACATACCCTCAAAGAAGTCAGCTATCTGGCCGCGGAAGCCAAATGTCAGGCCAAACAGTCCACTGATAACGTCTATCATATCTCACCCTCGCGTGAGTGCGAATCATTCAATCAAGGCTTTCGGATGCCGGCGCTGTCCTCCTCTGGTCGCTACATGTTCGCGCAGCCCCTCCCACCCTCGTTGGCCCAATTTACCGTTGACCATCTACGCCGTGAACCTGATATAATGCGGCTGATGGACAAAATCAATCTCGCCGAACGGGAGCAGAAGGTCTATTAAATTACAGAGAAAAGTGGTGGCTTCTACGCAACACGATGGTTTAAAAAGCGACAAGCTACAGCCAACAGAGTCCGAACAGGCACATCGCCAGGCCGTGCGCGAGAATACGCGGCGCGTGCTGCAAGAGAGCGGCCTGGCCGAGATGTTGAAAACGCTCAATCGCAACGCCCTCAAAGGCCGGGGCAGCTTTGAGGAATTTGATGCCTTGATCGTCTTTCGCTGGGGAACGGCCTATACGCGCCGTCACCTCTGGATCGAGATCGAGGGCAATACGATCCGTTTCAGAATGAATCCCCATCTCGCCTGTAGCGCGCCCGCGCCCCTGTGCGACGGCGAATACCATACCTTCACCAGCGTCATGTGGGCTAACCAGACGTTCCTCTTGAGCGAACTGCACAAATACTATACCAAACCGGTGGCTGAGGCTTCTTCCGATTAGGGCTGGGACGTCAGGTGTGCCTCAAGATCCTGATGAGCCTGGTCGATGTTTCCCAATTGCAGGTAACACTGTTCTCGGCGGTATAGAATATCTTGCGCGTCCTCATCGTCTAAGTCTAAAACATGTGAGAAATCGTCTATAGCCTCCTGCCAGCACTGGTGTGTCTGGTAAGCTATGCCTCTGTTGTAAAGCACGGTCGCATTCTCCTCCAGTGTCAGCGCCTGGGTTAAATCGTCGATTGCAGCGGCATATTTCTCCTGCTCAAAAGAGAGAATGGCCCGGTTTGTCCAGGCGGCGACAAGCGAAGGATCGTGTTGGGTCGCCGATGAGAGGGCTTGATACGCCTCATCTGGATGTTCTTCTGCCATCTCAACGAGTCCCAACGTACATAACAATTGGGCGTTGTCGGGGCTCAGCAGAAGTCCCTGAGTAATATCCTGGCGCGATTGTGCATACTCTGCGCGTTCGTAGAAGATACTGGCCCGATTTACCAGGGCGTCAAGGTGGGTGGGATCGAGTTCCAGGACGTAGCTATAATCGGTCAGGGCCTCATCTTCACACCCTAGAACCGAGAGCACGCCTGCGCGATTATAATACGCTTCAGGATAAGGTGGACTATAAGCGATGGCGCGCTCGTAATCGGCCAGAGCCTCTTCATCGCGTCCCAGCTTGCGGTAGAGGTTCCCCCGGTCGAAGTAATATTCGCTGTAATAGGGGTCCTGTTCGATTACAGCCGTATAATCGGCCAGCGCTTCATCCAGTTTGCCCATACCCGTGTATACCTGCCCACGATTGTAGAGAAGCACCGAGCGATGTAACATATGCTCCCCAGGCTCTAATTCACGATCAAGGCGCTCTAACCCCTCGGTTACCAGACGCAGGGCCTCTTGGGGATGTGCTGTATGAGCTTCGATCAGAGCCAGCCCATTCTGATTAAAAACAGTATGGAATGCGCGCTCTTTGGGGTCGGGAAAGAGGGCAGCGAGTGCGATAGCTATGTTAATCCAGCCCTTTGCTAGCGTATTATCTCGTCGATCATCTTGAAAATGGCGGGTATAGAGCATAGCCGTGGCATAGGCGGCCTGCATGTGCAGAGAAAAATAGCTGGTCAAAGCTCGTGCTTCATTGTAAAGCTGTTCAGCTTCTGCGGGACGCCTCAACGCAGCCAGCGAGGTGGTACACTTGGTGGTAAAGGTCCAGTAGTCATTGAGTCGTGTAGACCAGTCGATGACCGCGCGTCCGCGCTGTCCAAAGTCCACCGTCGCCTCGTAATAGCCGATATCGATACAGTAATCGAGCGCTTCCTGCAAGGCTTTCGCGCCCAGTTCCGCCGGATGTGTGCCACGCTCGCGGTGGTAAGGGATCGCCCCCAGGTGCAGTGACCACTCTCCCTGTTTTTCCAGTTCTTCGGCGCGCTCATCATGCCAACGCTGGCGGGTCGTTGGATCGAGCAGTTCATAGGCGCTACTCTCCAGAGGGCTATCGCTGGTGCAGTCAGAGCCAATATAGGCTTTACCCCAACTCAAGCGCATCTCCTCTGGAGCTTGCTCAACCAGAAACTGCATCCCTTCTGCGAATGACGCTCCATGCGGTGCGTTGGCAGCGAGTAGTGTGGAGAGATCCCGCAAGGGTTCGCATGCACCCGCCCATTGCTGCCCATGCTCCAACAACCAATCCTGCCATCTACCCGGCACGTTCCACGTTTGTAGTTGCCTGAAAGAGGCCTCGTCCTCTAAAGGCTGAACCAGTATCTGCTCTGTATAAGTCGTAAACGCGTTCTGAAGCGTGTCGGGCAACGGCTCCGGTGTTGTGCCAACAATCACAGTCAGCGTGGCCGGATCAGCCCTCCTCAAAAAAATACTAATGCATTCCTGGTCAAGCGTCTCTGCGGCCTGTACATTGTCAAAATACAACGAGAGGTGATCATATATTCCCAGGCTGATGGCTCCTTTGAGAAAATCTATCAGCCCATGCACTAAACGCAGGGTTCGCGCGTGTGAATAGAAGCGGGTGCGCTCGTGAGGGACCGCCAATGAGGTCAACGTCTGTTGTGACGTTGACAGGAAAGAGCCGAGTTCAGGTGCTAAAGAGAGAATTTCTGTAATATGCTTCTTGACATGCTCAGGATGCTGTCGGTAGATCACTGGTACCAATTGCCGCAGCAAACTTCCCATGCCCGTATAGGGACCGCGCAGTATACGATGGCAATTGGCCTCATACATGGTCCCCTCCAGGTTCATGCCACTCAAGCAAATGTGCCTATCCCGCAGGTAAGGCGCGACAATTTGCACATGACGAGATTTTGCAACCATTCTATCACTCCATTTCTTGTCCAGGAAAACAGGTGCAACGTCAGGTACCCTTGCCTTCTATGCCGCGGCCACGCGTTTTTTTCTTCTGCGTACCTGTTGTTCGCGCAGAAAAACGGCGGCCACAACTGCAAGTTGCAATACATTTAGGAAGAGGAAGACGCAGGCATCCCAGAAACCTGCATCAAGGGTATTGTGAACTGCTATATGTTGCACAACGCCAGTGAATATTCGCACTGCCGTCGGTATGCCCGCCAGGAACAGCGTACCCAGGGTAAAGAGGTAGCCTGCAGCGAAGAAGAAGCCATACCAGCGCGCAACCTGCCTATCGCGTGGGTGCCATTCCTCCTCATCCTGGATTTTATCGGCGCGCCCAAGCAGACGATAGAACCGATTCCACAGATACTGCCGGGTTGTCTGCTGGAGATCTACGCAACGAAAGGCATTCGTGAAGACATAGTAGATATCCGTTTCCAGGTAGAAATAAAACTGCCAGATGAAACGCAGCACTGTGGAAAAGGCCAGGGCCAGGCAGAAAGCACCGGGAAACGAAAATGGCTGGGCTGGATTATACGTCAAACTGGCAATAATCATGAGCAGTGAAAACCAGAGCGTATCTCCCAGCATGCCAGCGAGAAAGGGCAGATAGCGATTCTTACGCGGCACGCTCCATAAGCCATCTAAATAGGTCTCGAAAACGAGAATATAGAGGCGTCGCCCAACCCCCAGACGTGAAGAGATGCCCAGACGTTTGCCCGCCAACATATGGTAGCTCTCGTGAAAAAGGATGCCCGGAAATTGCCCAAAATACAGTCCTAATTCCAGAATAACCAGATAAGGCGAAAAGAAAATATTGCGGTAGTTGGGAAGCAAATAGGGGAAGTGAAGCATAAGAAAAAGGCAATAGCCAAAGATTGCGGCATAGATGAGCCAGGCAACTGGCGAAAAGAGCGCCTGTCCCAACCGTTGCCAGAGTGTTGATGGTTGTGCTGGTAGTGTTGCGCTTACTTCCTCTCCATCTTCACGCAAAAATTGCAGATCGTGGAGTGTCTCCAAAAAATCTGCCATATTGATCGTTTCCCCATAGCGATCCTGATACCAGCTTGCCGCCTCTTCGGGCCTGCTTCCAGCCTGTAACTGTTTGAGCAGTTCCGCTCCATCCTCAGGAAAAGCGGCATAACTATCGATATCTTTGCGCCCAACAATCACGTCGGGTGTGTCTGCCACAAAGGTCAATGGGTAAAATGAGAGCAGAGAATCAGCAGGCACATCATCCTCCAGAATGTCTCCTAAATAATCTATTTAAATATTTGCATGGAGAAGCTCTGAAGTATCCCCATGCAAATCTTGACTTGCCTGATTCCTAGACGTTATGGCCTCCCCCTATGCAGGTTAGTCCATTCTGCTCTTTATCCCTAGACGGGTAAGGGTCGGCAGGTTCCTCCATAGAGCGGGGTCGCGCTGGAGGTCAATTTGATAGCCTGGGTTTTACGAACGACGATCTTTTTCATGGGGAATCCTTTCTGTTCTTTGCGGAAATACCTCCCCGCTAACACTTCGTGAACCCGCCTTATCAGGCAAGAATTCTGCAGGGTCCTCCATAGAGTGGGGTCACTCCGGAGGTCAATTTCACAGCCTGGGTTTTGCGAACGACGATCTTTTTCATGGGGAATCCTTTCTGTTCTTTGGCAGAACATTCTT
>CAXUEY010000044.1:32345-39659 GCA_964250225.1 uncultured Ktedonobacteraceae bacterium
CGAACGACGATCTTTTTCATGGGGAATCCTTTCTGTTCTTTGGCAGAACATTCTTACGCGCTATACCATAGCGCTTCTTGAAACAGATCACTTGCTGCTTCTAACGAAGTATAACCGTTACAAATAACGAAAGACTAGATCTTTTTTATGTCTTCTTCTTGATTCTTTTCCATTGTGGGAGCATTAGCTATCCGCATAGAATTTTATATAAAGCACTGACATATTATGTTCATCCTAATTTTGCATGCTATTGTGATATTGATCCAGTGTAATGTATTATTGTATCGTCGAAATATAGTCTTGTATCGTCGAAATGTAGTCTTATAGTGGTGCTGCCATTGAGCTTGGAAGATTTTTTCAGATGAGCAATCAACGAAAACCTCGCGTGCCTAATTCCGCTCTACGCCGGATACGGGAAGAAAGAGGCTGGTCTCAGCAGCAAGTGGCCACGCTGCTTGATACCAACACCTTTACTGTCTGTCGTTGGGAACGTGGCCTGGCCTTTCCAAGTCCGCACTATCGTCAAAGATTGTGCAAACTCTTTGACAAATCTCTGAGTGAGTTGGGACTGCTGCCGCAAAGTACGCAGCCCAGCAACAATACCCCTAAGGCGTTAGACGCGCCTCACGACCAGGATTCTTCTCAACAAAAGACACGCGCTCCACTCGCAGGCAGCCTTTCACCTTCTTACTGGATGATACCAGTGCCGCGCAACCCCCTCTTTACCGGGCGCGAGATACAGCTCCGGGAGATCCATACTTATCTTAGCGCCTCCAGGGGACGAGCGCTGATGCTGTATGGGCTGGGAGGGATCGGCAAAACTCAGATTGCCCTTGAATATGCCTATCGCTACGCTCAAGACTATACCGCTATCTTCTGGATTGCGGCAGAGGCTGTGGCGAGCATCCGAGGGAGTTTTCTACAGATTGCGGAGTGCCTGGCCTTGCCGGAATGTCAGGAGACAGATCAGGCACGTATCATCGCGTCTGTGCAGCGTTGGCTGGCATTGCATCAAGATTGGCTGCTCATCTGGGATAACATCGAGACGGTTGAAGTGCTCGCCCCATTTCTCCCGCCAGCCCAGCACGGAAGCATGCTGTTGACCACACGCCTGCAGAATCTCGGTACGCTGGCCTTGAGCCTGGAACTACCACCAATGCAGCCTGACGAAGGGACGCTCTTACTGCTGCGCCGGGCCACGCTGCTTGACCTGACAAGCGTGCGGGACCCGCAGGATAGCCTGCGCTCCATCGCCCCCGCAGAATATGCCCCTGCCCAGGAATTGGTAATGCAATTGGGTGGACTCCCTCTCGCGCTTGATCAGGTGGGAGCGTATTTGGAGGAGGTGCATTGTAGCTTGAGTGACTGTCTGCAGCTCTATCATAGCCATAGTATCTCACTGTTAAAACGGCGCGGCAGAGTTATCATCAATCATCCAGAACCGGTGGCTACTACATGGTTACGCTCCTTTGGCAGGGTCGAGCAGGCAAACGGAGCAACAGACTTGCTGCATCTTTGCACTTTTCTGCACCCGGAGGCCATTCCAGAAGAAATCTTCTCTGTGGGAGGGATATATCTGGGAGAGCGGCTTGCCTCTCTAGCCGCTGATCCATTGCGCCTGCATGAGGCTATCGCTATGCTCTATGCTCATTCTCTGATTAAGCGCGATATCAAAGAGCACACCCTCTCCATCCATCGTCTGGTCCAGCTTGTTTTGCGAGAAGGGATGAGCGAACAGGAGCGCCTTCAATGGCAGCAACGGGTTATCAAGTGTCTCGACGTTCTTTTTCCTGAAGTGACCGCTACGCACTGGAAACAGTGTGAGCGTCTTCTGCCTCATATTCTTACCTGTGCCGCAAGTATGCCGCACAAGCCTAATGACCTGATTCTGGCACATCTTCTGCAGAGAGCCGAGAACTATCTACATGAACGAGCCAGGATGATGTCCTCTTCTGGATCAATTTTGCTAGCCGCAAGATTGTGCGCGAGTGGTTGACCATCTGCGCCATGAACCTGATATAATGCGGCTGAGGAACAAAAAATCTTATCAAGTGCAAGCAAAAGGTCTATCACATTGCAGAGGAAAAAGGGATGAGTGTTATGAATAAGCTCTTGATCATTTGTGGCAGTGGATTACTGAAAACCTCTCGATACTATGTTAGGTGACATCGTTCATGGATGAGGACCAGACATATAGAGCATTGCATCACATGCTTACGAGGATTTGGCAGAAAGACCCTCAGTCCATCGCGCTGCTTGGAGAAGGGGTCTATGGTCGGTGCTATGGAATCACTCTCGAACGCGCTCCCTATCGGGCTGTAATCAAAGTCCACAAATATCCCAGTATGGCAGATCGGGAAAGGTGCCAATTGCTCGAATTGCGTAGTCATATACCTGGCTTGATCCCTCAAGTCTATACATATTTGCCAGAAACGGAAGTTGGTGACATCCTGATTATGGAATGGCTTCCCGGTCAAAGCTGCCCACGGCCAGAACAGTTTCCACATGCCCTGCGTGCATCACTCCAGGGCCAGACTGTCGATCTGCTGTTAAAATTGCATACAATTGGGCATCGCGAGGGGTATGGTTCCTTCGATGGTCCGTTTTATTCATACTGGTGGGATTATTATGGACAACGTGCCCGTCATACCTATCAATCAATCATTGAATCTGAGGAAGCCCGCTTGTATCTGGGTTCCCAGGTTCTTGCTCTGATGGATCGCGCTCTTGAGTACGGCGAGCGTATTCTGAGCACCAGTGTGGGTCAACCAGTCTTGCTACATGGCGATTTTTGTTTTGGCAATCTTTTGTTTGATACGCAAACCTGGCGCATTTCTGGTCTTATTGATCCGCTCGATGCAGAATGGGGTGAGCGTGAACTTGATCTAGTGAATATTATCAACGGGCATATCCATCATTTCGAGCTATTGAACAGATATCGTGAGGCAGTGGATCTTGGTCCTTGTTTTCCGATGCGCTACTGGTTTTACCACGTGTGGAAATGGCTTGGCTATTATGTGCGAGTGCGAACAGCATGCCGGGAGTGGGTGTTGCGCTGCGGACATGAACTAGAGAAAGCTATGGATAGCTATCTCTAATGAGGATTGGCTCAACTGCTGGCTGGAGCAGATTCTCCAGCCAGCTCTGCTATTTGTGGACAACCGTTCAGTTACAATCGCAGCAGGATCTCCGCATTGCCGTGTGCGATCTTTGCTTTGTCGGCGGGACTCACCGGAAGCTGTTCCAGGAAGGTCTGTGCTGCTTCCATCGAAACAAAGGGGTAGTCGGCTGAGAACATGATCCGATCTACACCGACCTGCAGGAACAGGTCGAGAAACGCCTGGGTCCAGGTGAAGCCACTGAATGTATAGTGGAGGTTCTCGCGCAAGTAGGCACTGATCGGGCGCTTCAGTTTCGTTACGTCCGTATCCAGAACTCTTTCCATTCTGGGTAGCATGAACGGCAGACCTTCGCCCATATGGCCGATGATGATTTGCAGATTCGGGTAACGGTCGAATACCCCGCCGAGAATGATGCGCAGGACATGGTTCGCGGTCTCAATGTGCCAGCCCCAGGCCGCGCTAGCCAGCCCAAAGGTCACCTCAGGTGAGAAGTTTCCTGTGTAGGAAGCCTCGATCACTGCCTGTGGAGGCACAGTTGGATGGAGGTAGATCGGTACCTGGAGGGCTTCGGCACGCTCCAGGATCGGCCAGAAGAACGGATCGTCCAGGTAGCGGCTGCGGATGTGACCGTTGATGACTGCTCCCTTGAAGCCGTGTGTACGAATCATACGTTCCAGTTCGTCCGCAGCGGCGTTCGGTTCTGGAGTTGGCAATGTGGCGAAACCGACAAAACGACCAGGATGGCGCCGCACTGCATCGGCGAGGTGGTCGTTCGCATCGCGGGCGAGCACCACTGCCTCGCCCGCGTCGAGTTGCTCCACGCCGGGAGAGGTTAGTGTCAGAACCTGCATGTTGATTCCAGCGGCATCCATATCCGCGATTCTGTGCTCATTAATATCGCAGAGTCGTTCAGCGAGCTTGCCATAGTCTATGGGATCTTTTCCTGGAGTTTTGACGATTCTGGAATACGCCGTCAAGAATTTCCCTGGACCTTTGATGAAGGCCTCGGTCGCATAGTGCTCTTCTAGAAGGATCGTGCGATACGGCTTGTGATTTTTGTCGAGTTGAGGCATGGCTCTTCCCTTTCATCCTACGATGTGAATCTCCTCACATCTTATATCTACAGGTATCTTCGGCCCTGGCCCACTTTCCTGAAGATCTCTCTTTCGACGCACTCCACAAAACGAGCAATGGTCAGGTTATAAGTAATCTCTTATAGTGGATCGAGCTTCAATACACGTACAAACCCCGCGTTATTGAGCAGTCCCTGAATAGAGCGATACTGTTCATGGGCATAGAAGTCTGCCCGATAGGTCTCACTGGGCCAGCTGAGAAGGTTGAGGAACATGGGGCGCTGGCCTGCTGGCCGTTGTTGTAACTCAGGTTTATACAGTGGCTGCGATGGTGTGCGTATGGAGCTTGCTGGCTCTTCGTTAATGGTGCGAGCCAGCAGGGCGAAGGCGAGGATTGGCTCGATTGCTTGCTGGTGCAGGCTCTCCAGCCAACTCTGCTGTACCAGGGCGACCTGGTCGGGACGCACCAGGGCGAGGTGCGCGGCCACGACTACGGGCTGGGCCAGGGGTCGGCTATAGCCCCAGATATAGCGCATCAACCATTGATCGGGCGGCGCGAGGAAAATGCCGCCGGGCGAGTTGAGCAGGAGCAGGCGCGGATCATGTCTCTCCTGCGCTTTTTGCCACCATTCGCTGCTTTCCCAGGTGGTTAAGATAAAGTAGGCATTGTCAGGCTCTTTGCCACGATAGAAACGCGCGTTGAGCAGGCCAGGGGCGTTGCGCGCGCGCTCCTCGATCATGCGAACGCGGGCCATCGCCTCGGCTTCTCTGGCTGAATTGGCCTGGACCAGGGTGATTACCAGTAGTTCCATCTTCCCTTGCTCCCTCTCTGCTTAACCTGAGCGGGCGTCTATTCGCGGGCAAACGAGCGCAGGGCGAAGGTCACTTGCTCCTCCAGGGTCATTGGATGATCCTGGGGGATCTTTTTGAGCGCTGCCTGTGCCGCCGCGGTTGAGTAGCCCAGCCCGACCAGGGCTTCCAGCACCTCGGCCTGGAGATTGCCTGCGGCAGTGGACGCGCCGGGGCCGCCAACGCCAGTGAGCGCGGGCAGCTTGCCCTTAAGTTCAAGCACCAGACGAGCCGCGAGCTTTTTTCCCACGCCGGGTGCCAGCGAGATCCGTTGCAGATCTTCGTCGGAGACGGCTTTGTAGAGCGACTGCGAGTCCATCGTGGAGAGCAGGGCCAGGGCAACTTTCGGGCCGACTCCGCTGATGGTAATCAGTTGCTCAAACGCGTCTCGTTCGGTCTCGCTGGAGAAGCCAAAGAGCGCCATGCCATCCTCGCGTACTTGAAAATGTGTATACAGGGTGACTTCGCTGCCCGGCTCACCTACGCGGCTGAGGGTTGAGGCGGGCGCAAAGACGCGCAAGCTGAAGCCACTTACGCGCACGATTACCTGGTCGGCGCGTCGGGCCTCAAGCGTCCCATGAATACTGGCAATCATACTCTAACTCTCTACCTTCTCTTCAAAATCGTCTGTTGAGCAGCGCGCGAGAGATGCTGGTGCTGAACCGTGCAGCATCAACATCTTTTAATCTGCTGGCTTTAGCGGCCTTCCCAGGGGTTGGCGGAGCGTGCTCGCAGGAGTGGAGTTGTATTAAGATGGCAGATCGCTACAGCGGCGGCGTCGGCGGCGTCGTCCGGGCGAGGCACCGCGCGCAGATTCAGCAGAATGCGCACCATCTCACCCACCTGCGTTTTATCCGCGCTCCCATAGCCTGTGACCGCCTGCTTGACCTGTCGGGGCGTATATTCTCCCACGGAGAGGCCGCCATTGGCCAGGGCCAGCAGTGCGACCCCGCGCGCGTGTCCGACGGTCAGGGCTGTGCGCGCATTTTTCGCGAAGAACAGCTCCTCCATCGCGGCCTCGGTTGGTTGATAGGTCGCGATGATCTCGCTCAGGCGCTGGTAGATCTGCTGCAAACGCTGGGCCAGGGGCATCCCGGCGGGCGTTGTAATCACGTCGCAGACGACCATGCTCAGCGAGTTGCCTTTCGCTGCTACGACTGCATAGCCCACGATGGCCGTCCCCGGATCGATGCCCAGGGTCAGGCGTGTGCTTGCCGTCTGGCCAGGTGAACCGGTGCTGCTCTGCATGCCCACGTACCCTCTTTCATTTGTTGCAATCTCAGGCGAGAAACCGCCATGTGTTCGCACAATGGCCGGTCCCGCATCGATTCCGGTTCTTAGTCTCAATTTCAATTTCAATCTCAGGCGAGAAGTGTCGCTCGTCCTGATCGATGTCTATTCGTAAGAAGTTGCAAACTCCTCCGGGAAGTCCGCGTTGGTGTGGACGTTCTGCACATCGTCCAGGTCTTCAAGCCTCTCAACCAGGCGCATCACCTGGTGCGCGACCTTCTCGTCACTGATTTCCACCCTGGTTTTTGCCAGCAGGCTAGTTTCGGCTTTGAGGATCGTATACTTCTTTGCGTCCAGGGCCTGGCGAATGGTTTCCAGTTCGGCGGGGTCGGTATAAATAGTGAGATACTCGTCGGTTGCACTCACCGGCTCCACGTCGTCGGCTCCCAGATCGATAGCTTCCAGGGTCAGTTCATCGGGGTCGTGTCCTTTTAGCTCGACCTCAAGAATGCCCCGGTTCTCGAACAGCCAGTCCACGCAGCCGTTCTCGCCCATATTCCCGGCGTTGCGGTTAAAAGCGTTGCGCACCTCGGCCACCGTGCGGTTGCGGTTCTCCGTCAGCGTCTGCACCATCATCGCTGTGCCTCCAGGCCCGTAGCCCTCGTAGGTGATCTCTTCCAGGTTCGCGCCCTCAGCGCCGCCTGCGGCGCGTTTGATCGTGCGCTCGATGTTATCCATTGGCATATTCGCATCGCGGGCATGCTGCACTGCTATACGCAGGCGAAAGTTTGCGTTGACATCGCCGCTACCGCCTTCGCGCACCGCGACCACGATTTCCCGACCCAGGCGGGTAAAGAGCTGCCCTCTGCGGGCATCGTTCACACCTTTTGAGCGCCGGATCTGCGCCCACTTTGAATGGCCTGACATAATACCATCGTCCCCTTATTATAAGTTCAGCGTACTTGCCGATCAGCTTACCAAATATCCTCCGCACTGTTCTCAACGAGCGTGAGAATACAACAGGTCTTTTCAGCATTGTA
>CAXUEY010000045.1:0-39605 GCA_964250225.1 uncultured Ktedonobacteraceae bacterium
CACAAGGGAGCGCTCATGCCCTGCTCTGATTATTCCAGGACTGCTCCAACGATCTGCCCGTAACCGCGCACAAATTCGTCGGCGCTCATGGCCTTCTTGCCTTCCAACTGCACGCGCTCTACCAGCAGGCTGCCCTTGCCGGTGGCGATGCACAACGTTTTGTGCGCAGACGAGCTGCTTTCAAGCGCAACGTGACCCGGTTGCTCGGCAGTGGCGACCACGGGACGCGCGGTGAGAATTTTAAGACGTTTGCCGCGCCAGGTGGTGTAGGCATCGGGCCAGGGTGTGTAGGCACGCACCTCGCGGGCCAGCACTTCAGCGGGTTGGGACCAGTCGAGGCGGCCATCCTCTTTAGTGAGCATGCGGGTATGGGTGGCCAGCGCGTGGTCCTGTGGCTGCGGTGTGAGCTGGCCCTGCACCCAGAGCGGGAGGGTCTCAAGCAGGGCGGAGGCACCGAGTTCCGCCAGTTGGGGGGTCAGACTGGCCGTGGTCTCATCCCCGACCAGTGGCAGAGCGCGTGTGAAGAGCAGCGCGCCAGTATCGATGCCGGCGTCGATGAGCATAATCGTCACGCCCGTCTCTGCGTCGCCTTGCAAAATAGCCTCAGAGATGGGTGAACTGCCGCGGTACCTGGGAAGTAGCGAGGCGTGGATATTGAGCGTGCCATAGCGGGGCAGGTCGAGCACGGCCTGGGGCAGAATTTGCCCGAACGCCGCCACGATGTAGAGGTCCGCGCCATATGATGCCAGCGCCTCCTGATTCTCCCGCTTCTTGAACGAGCCTGGCTGCCAGACCGGTAGGCCGCGCGCCAGCGCCGTTTGTTTCACCGGCGAGAAGACCGGCTCTTTACTGCGGCCAGAGGGCTTGTCGGGCCGCGTAATCACCGTGACAATCTCATAGCCTTCCGGCAGTACCAGACCGGGCGCGGCCCCACCAATCAGGGCTTCCAGCGCGGGTACGGCAAAGTGTGGCGTACCCATATAGATGATCCGTAACATGAAACAGCAGTCCCCTTTCTACGTATGCATTCTGTAGTGTATAGTAGCACATCTGAAAGGGGGCATTCTATGTTCAATCTCTTGCTGAGCCAGCCGATCAGTTCGACCGCTCCTCATGCCTCCACGATGCTCACGGCCGCGTAGATTTCGCGCAGAAAACGGCTAGGCCGGGTTGTCAGCAGACGGGTGGAGGCGAAACCATGCTGGGATGCGAGCTTTTCCCAGCTGGGATAGGCCAGGGGATAAGGCACCCACATATTGCCGCGCTCAGCGTTGTATTCCACGAGCAGCAAACGACCACCGGGGCGTAGATACGCGCGAACCAGATCGAGCACTGGCCCTTTCTCGCGCACAAAATGCAGCGCGTTAGCCATGAGCACGCCATCCAGCGCAGACAGCTCCAGGGGTCGCGTAAAATCGGCCTGGCGATACTCCACCGCGACGGCGGGAAAAGTCGCGCGCATGGCCGCAGCCTGCTCGCGCAATGCGCGTTGATCTTTGTCGATGGAATAGATCTGCGCACCGGGGCCGAGCAGATCGGCCAGCGCGAGCGTAAACGCCCCAGAGCCAGAACCAAGCTCGGCCCAGGTGCCCCCTGCACTGGTGATACCTTCGCGGATCAGAGAAACATGGTCGTGATGTTGCATCAAGCCGCCCTCTCGTAATGAGATTGTTATGGTTGTGTCGTACTCTTCTGTTATATCATATGAGCGACGCAGTTTGGCATGAGGACAAGTGAGCATATTTACCCAAACGCTCAAACAATCATGAACCGTTGAAACGAGACGACTTATTTGCTCAAAAGGGAAAAGAGCATGCGGATGCGAAGGATCGGCTTTTTCATTGTGCTACTCTGTTATACTCTGGCGCTGATACTCGTCATTGGGTTTGAACAGGGGACACGGAGAATAGTGGGGATACTCATATATAGCGCGACATTGATCACTTTTCTCGTCTTAATGTGGCGTTCTTTAAAAGGCCAAAGTAAGACAAAAGGGTGGGCGTGATTGACTTTGCATAGGCGAACCAGCGATAGTATCCTATACTGGAAGAGTATCTCACGAGCATAGGTACTGTTCCTTGAGGGAATTGAATCCTATGCGATAGAGGATGTAGCAAGAGTATATGCAGCAACCAGGCTATTTTACATTTGGCATTCAGGCCAGTACACCTCCCTCAACCGAAGCGCGGACGATGCTTTCGCGCACAGATGAGGTCAATGCGGTTGTTGGGCATCTGCGCAATCCGCAGGTGAGAACGGTGCTTATCACCGGCGCACCTGGCGTGGGAAAATCCATCCTGGCTGCGTTTGTTTTTGGACTCTTCCAGGGGCCGCTTTTTGAGGGTACGTCTAACTTCCGCCACTATATCTGGCTGCGCCCCGGCCCGCGCACCACGTGGCCTGACGTGATCGCCGCGCTTCTCAACGCCTTACAAGCATCGAGCCAGCTTTCCCAACGCGCAGACCTTCAGGCGCTCTATGAGCTGCTACGCCGACCAGGGCAGGGCGCGCTGATCGTGTTGGATCAGGCTGAGGAGCTGTTCGAGCGCTCGCTTGAAGAACAGAATTCTGCCACACCCTATACCGTCGGCATAGGACTCAGCAGTTCCGTACGTTTTCTGGAGCTCCTCCAGCAGGATCTGGGAGAGAGCCGTGTGTTGCTGACCTGCACACAATCTCCCTATGGCTCCGATTATCAAGAAGCACCTGGCATTCGTGAACATAAGTTGGGGGGCCTGACCGTTGTGGAGGGGATACACCTGTTGCAACAGCGCAACGTGATGGGGCTGCAGCAAGACCTGTCGATAGCCTGGCAACGCTGCTCAGGCCATGCCTACTCTCTGCTGATGTTTAGCGCTCTGAAGAATCTCAGCGGACTTTCTCTGCACTATCTGTTGCACTCGCCCATGTATCAAATTCTCTGGGAGGGCGATAGCGCGCAAAACCTGGTCGAGGCCGCGCTCAGCTTCCTCAATCCCATCCAGATGTCGCTGGTGCGCGCGCTCTGTCTCTTCAGAGAAGCGGCGCCGTTGAGCGCACTCGGTGAAGTCTTAAGCGGGGAAAAATCTCAGCAGGAAGGCGATGGCCCGCTTTTTCAGCAGGAGATCTATAAGCTGGTGGCGCTGGGCCTGGTTGAGCAGGTCGGACGTTACGACGGGGAAACAGGCTATCTCCTGCACCCCATCTTGAACCACTATCTCCTGGACCACTATCTGGAGAGCGAGCAGCGCAAAGCCAGCAGTTTTGCCGCCTCCTCGCTGGGAGTTACCAACCAGCCCAGCACTCTACAGGTCAATGAAGAGGCGCGCAAGGTCGCGCTGGCCGCGGGACATAGGCGCGTTGCCAGTTATTATCAGCGTGTGGCGTATCAAATCTGCCCGCCTGTAAATCGCCGCACCAGCCCTAACGAGGTCACGCCGCTACTGGCTATGCTGGAACATCTCTGCCTGGGCTGGTCCTGGCAGATAGCCTACGAGCAACTCTGCGGACAGTCATTGGATGAAGAGTTGACGCGCCAGGAGATCTGGCACACGCTGATCCGCCTGTATGAGATGATGCTACCGCCTGCCGGCTCGCTGCAACGTCGAGAAGAGGGGCTGGTGTGCAGTTCATTGGGCCTGCTCTATGGTCGGCTGGGCGAACACGAGCAGAGCCGGACGTATTATACCAGCGCCCTGGCCATTCAGCGTGATATGGGCGATCAGCAGAGCGAGGCGCTCACCCTCGCCAACCAGGGCGAATTTCTGCGTAGTCAGGGCGATATCGAAACGGCGCGTAGGAATTTTGAGCAGGCCATGAGCCAGGTGCAACCGCAAAGCAACCCGGAACTGGCCTGCGTCCTCCTGCACAGTATGGGCCTGCTGGCCCAACAACGCGGCGACTATCAGCAGAGCACATCCTATTTTATGCAAGCGTTGCAGATGGCGCAACAAGAGCGAGATAACGCGCGCGAGGGGATGATCCTGACCAATATCGGGTTGCTGCTCTGTGAACAACAGCGCTACACCGAAGGGCTGGCTCTGCTGCTGCCTGCACTCCAGTTCCGCCAGGTACGCCACGATCCCGGCACGCCGAACCTGCAAGCGTTCCTGAGCAAACTGGAGCAGCGCATGGGCAATGCGGCCTTTACCAACCTGCGCCAGGCTGCTCAGGCTGAGGGTAAGCAAGAGCAGGTATTGCGCACGCTTGCGCACTAATAGAAACAATCCTGGCTGTATGCTATACTATGGCCATTCTATGACAATCAACGCCCGCTCGTTTGGGGAAATGGCGGGCAAATCAAAAAGGAAAGTGTGAGCGATACGTGATGTCCACTTCCACCCAATCCGCTTCCCATGCCGGGAAGAACGCGTCGGCTGCAACGTCGGCTGGCGCGTGGACCACGCAAGGCTGGTTGCTGATCCTGCTGGTCTTTGTGGCGGGCGCCTGTTCGCTGGCGGTTGAGGTCTCGGCCTCGCGTTTACTGGCCCCTTATTTTGGCGATACGATTTTTGTCTGGGCCAGCCTGATCGGTCTGATTTTGCTCTATCTGACCATCGGTTATTACGTCGGTGGACGGCTGGCGGACCGCTATCCCAGCGCCCGCGTGCTCTATACGCTGACGGGGTGCGCAGCTCTTTTGATTGCCCTCATTCCCTTGCTTTCGCATCCGCTGCTCACGTGGACTCAGAGCGCCTTCGCCAGCAACCCGCTGGGCGTCTTTTATGGCTCGCTGGTCTCGGTGATCCTGCTTTTTGTTGCCCCAACCGTCCTGCTAGGCTGTGTCTCGCCCTTTGCCATTCGCCTGCATATCGAGCAGGTGGGTAGCGCGGGCAGTATCGCGGGCAAGCTCTACGCCATCTCGACGCTTGGCAGCATCCTCGGCACGTTCCTACCGGTTTTTCTGTTTCTGCCTAATATCGGGACTGCGAAAACGTTCTTCATCTTTGGCATGGTCCTGTTGCTCGTCTCGCTAATCGGCTGGTTTATATCCCGCTCCTCACCTGAAGCGCAAACGGCTCCGGCGGCTCAAGAGGATCAGCCGCGGATGCAGGCGCGCTCTCCATTCGCGGGCTACTCGTTGCAGAGCTGGTTGCTGATTGTGCTGGTCTTTGTGGAGGGGGCATGCGCGCTGGCGGTTGAGATCTCGGCCTCGCGCTTGCTGGCTCCCTATTTTGGCACCTCACTCTTTATCTGGGCCAATCTGATTGGCCTGATCCTGCTCTACCTGACCATCGGCTACTATGTCGGGGGACGTTTCGCAGACCGCTATCCCAGCGCGACGGTGCTCTATACACTGACGATTGTCGCAGCTTTTCTGATCGCGGTGATCCCGCTGATTGCGCGTCCCATCCTGGCCTGGTCACAAAGCTCGTTCTCTACCTACTCAATAGGCGTCTTCTACGGCTCCTTATCCGCGGTAATCCTGCTCTTCGCTGTACCGGTCATTCTGTTAAGCTGCGTCTCGCCCTTTGCCATTCGTCTACAAGTGGAGCAGATCGGCAGGTCGGGCAGCATCGCGGGCAAGCTCTACGCCATCTCGACCGCGGGTAGCATCGTAGGTACCTTTTTACCGGCTCTGCTGTTGATCCCCACCATTGGCACCTATCGCACTTTCTTCGCCTTTGCCGTGGCGCTGCTGCTGGTTTCGCTGCTCGGTCTGCTGCTCACGAATGAGCACGGCTTGAGCTTTGGCAGGCGGCCCAGGCTCAGTATGCGCGCACTCGCGATTCTCCTGCTCATCCCCATGATCTGGTCCACGCTCGCGATCCGAGGTCCGATCAAGCCCGCGGATGGTGACGGCAGTGGAGGCGGCACGCTGCTGGCCGAGCGCGAGTCGGCGTACAACTATATCCAGGTGGTCCAGGTGGGCACCGAGACCCAGTTGATCCTTAACGAGGGGGTGGGTGTTCACTCAGTTTACGATCCGCGTAACGTCCTGACGGGCGGCCCGTGGGACTATTTTCTGGACGCGCCCTATTTCAATAAGCCGCCTTTCACCCAGCAACAGGTGCGCAATGCCTGCGTGATCGGCCTGGGCGCGGGCACGATTCCCCGCGACCTGACCGCGGCTTACGGCCCTATCCCCATCGATGGTGTGGAGCTGGACGGCGAGATCGTGAACCTTGCGCGACAGTACTTCCATATGAACGAGCCAAATCTGCATGTCATTGTGCAGGATGGTCGTTATTACCTGCAAACCACGCAGAAAAAGTACGATGAGATTGGTATCGACGCCTATCAGCAGCCCTACGTGCCGTTTCAACTGGCCACGCAAGAATTTTTCCAGTTGGTACGCTCGCATCTGTCCCCTACCGGTGTGGCCGTCATCAACGCCGGGCGCACCAGCAACGATTTTCGCCTGGTCGAAGCTCTGGCGCAGACCATGCGCACAGTCTTCCCCAGCGTCTATATCATCGATACGGCGCGTTTCGACAACAGTATTATCATCGCCACCAACGCCCCGACCTCGCTGAACAACTTCCAGGCCAACACGGGCAATCTCACCAATCCCCTCTTGCAAGAGGTCGCGCGTAGCAGCCTGACCACAGGCAATCCGCGCGTGGAAACGACCAGCAAGGCCTACTTCACCGACGATCAGGCGCCGGTGGAGCAGTTGATTGACGAGATTATTCTGGGCGCGGTACGCAATTCTGGCAGATAGCGGGCGATTTTTTGCCGTCCAGCTGCGTTTTTTAGAGCAGAAACATGGAGGGCCAGTAGTGGAACCCGACGAGGATTTCTTTACAGAAGATCGAAAGGTTGAAATCAGCAATCTGCCTGATCTAGCGTGATCACAGCCGGCATTTATGGAGCGAGAATCGTATCATAAAACAGCAGTTCAAACTCATGGCTGAGACGCACGGCGCGGGTGATCAGATGGCGCTCCTTGGGCGATTGATAGCGGGCCAGCAGCGCTTCATCGACAGGAGTCACGCGCTCACCAATCGCCTCGTGGGCGGTAAAGAATAAGACCTCTTCGGCGCTTAATCCGTAATTGCGCGTCAGGGCGGGAGCGATACGCAGGCAGATCTGGATAAAGATATCTTCGCTGGCACTGACGGCGGCCAGTTTCTCGCCAGCTGAGCCATAGGCCAGCATCCAATAAAAGAAGGTCGTCAGGGCCATACAACCAGCCAGTGGCTCTACCGCATCGAAGTCTGCGCGTGTGAGACCGAGCGCTGCACCAAAGCGGAAGAGGGCGTGATAGCCGCCGACTTTGGGTTGCAATTTGGCAATCAGCAGTTCCTGTGTCTCCAGATCGGTGGCCGCGGCGATGGCCAGGGCGTCGAGGCGGTATGCTTCGCGCACCAGCCACCAATCCTGCAAGGCAAAACGCCGCAATTGCTCGCGTGTCACTGTGCCCTGCTCAATTCCCGCCCAGAGCGGATGAGCGAGCAATTTCTGGCGCAAGGACTGCAAATCTTCGGTTAAAAGCGTATCAGCGAAACTCATAGAATGTGCTCACAGCTTCCCAGGTGTCTATTTTTAGGTACATGTGCTCAAGTTTATGCATTGTGCTGCCGTTCCATTGCCCGCACGATGCGAATCTCATCATACGAATACTCGTCGCCGAGGAGATCTTTGGCGGGTCTGAGCTTATCGTCGCCGACCTGGAAAAGTGCGTCGGCGATGGTCTGATAATGTTCGGCGGAGACCAGCGGCGCGATATCCAGTTCCGCGCCCATTTCAAGCTGGGTAATCAGGTGGCCGATGACCGTGCTGGCGGCGAGGCCGCGTTCTGCTGCCACCTCCTCAACGCTCAATCCCTGGCGATAGAGGGCCAGAGTCAGGGTGTGCGTGGGCGTGGCCGGCTCACGCGTGGGCGTCTCTCGGCGCGGTTTCTCCGGCTGTGCGCTCTTCAGCAGATCCAGGTCCATTGGCAGGTTGCGCGGCTCGCAATACCTGCGCATCTCACGCGTCACCTGCTCATAGTACGCTTCGAGCTTGCGTTCGCCCACGCCGGGGATATACAGAAAGCGCGCGGGCGTCAAGGGGCGCTCACGGGCCAGGTGTTGCAGCGTATAGTCGGAGAAGACCACATACGGCGGCACACCCTGTTCGTCGGCCACGCGTTTGCGCCAGACGCGCAGATGCTCGAAGAGTCCCTGTTCCTCAGCATCCAGGTTCAGCACGCGCGAGAGCGAGGCAGTTCCGGTCATGTCGGGCTTTGGCGCGGCGGTGAGCAGAACCTGGCGCTGCTGACGCAACACTTCATGTGAGAGCTGGTTCAATCTGAGCACGCTATAGCCATTCTCGCTGACCTGGCTCAACAGACCTTGCTGGAGCAGGGCGCGCACCAGGCGCTGCCATTCGCTCAAGCTCAGCGCTTTGCCGAGACCATAGGCCTGCAACTGATCGTGCTGGTAATCGCGGATACGCTGTGTGTTGGCCCCACGCAAGATATCGATGATATGGCGCGCCCCGAAGCGCTCGCGGGTCTTGCCTACGCACCAGAGAAAACGGCGCGCGTCGATAGTGCGATCCTCCAGCTCCAGGTCTTCGCGCAGGCAGTTGTCGCAGTTGCCACAATTGGCCGGGGTGTAGACTTCGCCAAAGTAGCCGAGCAGGGCGCGACGACGACACTCGTTGCTCTCGCAGTACATCAACATCTGCTGCAACTGCTGGCGCGCAATAAACTGCTCCTCTTCGCTGGACTTCTGGTTGATCATATACTCGACTTTGACGCGATCACCATAGTTGAGAAAGAGCATACACTGCGCGGGCTGGCCATCGCGTCCGGCGCGCCCGGACTCCTGGTAGTAGCCCTCTAGATTGCGCGGCAAATCGTAATGGATCACGGCGCGCACATCCGGCTTGGCGATGCCCATGCCGAAGGCTACTGTCGCCACCAACACGGGCACATCATCGCGAATAAAACGTTCCTGGTGCTCACGGCGCTCGTCGTTGGTCAGGCCGGCGTGATAGGGGAGAGCACGAATCCCATCGGCCACCAGCGCGCCGCTCAGATCATCGACGTTCTTGCGGGTGGCGCAGTATACAATCACCGATGCATCTTGATAGTCGCGCAGCATCTTCAGCAGTTCGCGATACGAGCCACGGTCTTTGAGACGCACGGTATAGTGCAGGTTTGGGCGGTTGAAGCTGGCGACGTGCAGGTAGGGGTTATTTAAGCACAACTGCTCGACGATATCGACGCGCACACGTTCGGTGGCCGTCGCGGTCAGTCCCAGCATGGGCACATGGGGATGGCGCATACGCAGGCGCCCCAACTGGCGATACTCCGGACGGAAATCGTGACCCCACTCACTGACACAGTGCGCCTCATCCACTGCCAGTAGCGAGAGGCTGGTGCCCTCTTCCACCTGGTCAAGCAGCGCGAGAAAGCCATCGGTGAGCAGGCGTTCGGGCGCCACATAGAGCAACTTGATATCACCATTGAGCACCGCTAACTCGCGTCTGCTGCGTTCGGCCACGCTGAGTGAGCTATTGATAAAGGTCGCGGGGATACCGTTGGCGCGCAGACGTTCCACCTGATCCTGCATCAGCGCAATCAACGGCGAGACCACAATCGTCAGGCCCGGCAGCAGCAGCGCGGGCAACTGGTAGGTCAGCGACTTACCCCCGCCGGTCGGCATCAGCACAAAGGTGTCGCGCCCACTCAAGACCTGCTCGATCACCTGGCGCTGCCCCTCCCAGAACGAGGTATAGCCAAAATACTGTTTGAGCGTCGCTTCAAGCGTTTCCAAAGGGCAGATCCTCCTCCTCTACCTATTTTACATCTAACAGTTTGGATTAGATCATATCATGCCTGGCAACCTTCGCCCCTCTTTTTGTGGAGAGAAAGGTACTTTTAGGAGCCAGGTGCTCGCCAACACCAGATCTCGCTGAATTTTTGCGGCCCATTAATTTGACCAGGGTGTTCTGACAGGCCGATGGGCAGCTATAGATTAGAGAAAGTCACGCTTGCTTGCTTTCCGCTTTTTGCGCGACGATGCGTATTAAAAAGATTGCGGGGGATAAATCGCTCGCCACTCAAAAAAGTATGTTGTCAGAATGGAAAGGAACGGAATACGCGATGCAACAGATTTCAGCCAAACAAATCTCTTTGGATCTCTACGAACCCATCTTCCCGGCGCGGCTCGATTGGCTCTGCCAGCCCGACCAGATCGAGGACACTCTGCGCCTGCTCTATGCTTTGCAGGGATGGAAGCAGGCCAATCAGCACTTGCTCTACGCGGATCGCCAGGGCTTGCAGGAGGTGCAGGCGCTGGTACTGGCGCGCGCGACGCTACTGGGAGCGGTCCAGCCAGTCACCTATATCGATGGTACGCGGCGTTTTCCCGGCGAACTGCTGGAGAGCGCGGCAGAGGAGGCGGCCAGGGGCGTGCTGGTTCATCTACAAGGGCTGAATGACCCTGACATCTGGCCGCCATTCTGCCCGGATGGGGATACCATCTATAAGCGCTGGATTCGCCCCCTGTTGCGGCGCATCACCGGCCAGGACTTCAAGCTGGTCGCCGACGCACAGGGTGTGCTACCTCAGGCCCGGCTGCGCGACTATATCCAGGTACATCTGCACAGGCTGGTCGAGCGAGCCAGCAAGACGCGCAAACCGCTGCCCCTGCGCAGTCTGGCCAACCTGTGTATCGCACCGGTGGACCTGCTGCGCATTCGCGATAACCGCGTCTCCTTCCTGGATGGCTATGACACCTGGGGAGATCTGGATGAAAGCGACCTGTGCAAGCTCGATCCCGAAGGCTATAGCGAGGTCGCATTCCAGTACAGCAGCCCCAGCGCAAAGTATGTCTTCCATCTCCCCTTCTGGCGGGCCGCCGAATTCGTGCCCGCCGAACGTTTGCGCGAGCTACAACATGCACCGGGGACGAGCCAGCCCTATGGCATCTGCCAGGGCAAAGTCCTCGACGAAATGGAAGGTCTGATCCGCCCAGCCAGCGAGATTTTGCAAGATCTGGGCGTGGACATCATCAGCGTCTGTCCACATACTCTGCTGGCGAAAGCCGTCTACCTGGACCGACCCGGCATCCGCGAACTGCTCTGGCCCAGATGCGGTCACGATCACGACGATTGGGAAAATGATCCGTGGGATGGGCTGTGTTTGCCACGGGAATTGGCATAAAAATGCGTGAGGTTGAGTGAGGTTTCTGGAAACGAACATCAGTGGAGAGGCCTCACTCTACTTCGCCGTGATAGACATCTATTTGATATTTCTCTATAGTTTCCGTACTATGGCCTGATCCACAACGTCCCGGTGGTAGCAGTAGCACCGCATTTCACGAGCCAGAATTGTAGTGGATGTGGGACCAGGGTCAAAAAGTCCCTGAGTACTCGGACGCATATCTGTTGGCATTGTGGGCTGGTACTGGACCGCGATCACAATGCCGCGATCAATATCCTCACTTTTGCTCTGGCATATCTTCAGGCTGTACCGTGGGGCACACGGAAACAGGCAGGCCGCGCCCTGCGCAAAGCCTCTGGACAGAAGACCACTACCGCCTCTCAGCAATGAGAGAACGGCAAGCCCACTGGATGAAAGAGGAACCCCCGCGCACTTGTGCCGGGGAGTGTCAGACTCTGAGCCCCATTTCTGGGCATGCACTCTCGCCGCTGGCTGCCTTTGTGTTGAGCATGACCAGCTTTCATGGGCGTGGCTTCTTTCCAGGAAGCAACTTTGCGTTAGATAGCCCTCCCATTGTACTTGCTACCCTTGAAGCGCTGGTAGGGCTGATCATTGAGGTCTCATTTATCGCTACGCTGACGCGGCGGCTCTTCAGCCGGTAGATAAGCGCGTGAGCACCGTGTTGTATATCGCCTGCATGTAGGTGTCGTTCTCTTGTGCGCGCTCTCGTTCAAGATAAACACCCTCTTCCAAGCGTTTGTTAGGCAGCTTGTGCAAAAAATCCTCGATTTCCCACTGGGAGCGAAAGGTATGAACATCTTTTGACTCGGCCTGATTCTTCTCACGCTGGTTGATTTTTGTCCAGAGCAAGGCTCGTCCGCTATAGGGAAACAGCAGAATCTTGGCAATGCTCAACATGCTCAATCTGTCTGTACAGCCATCTGGCAGGTCGGGGCGAGAAAGCTTGTTATAGGTTGTGATGTGCCGTTTTATGACACGCCAGAGGCATACAAGACGTGGCGTATCGAGAAAAATAATCGTATCGGCGGCACTAAGACGCCCATCGGAGGAACTGATGTAGCTGCCCTCAATAATCCACCGCGCTCTCTCTTGTACCAGCGCTTGCTGAATTTTAATCCTCTCTTCCCTGGAATATTTTTTCCAGCCAGGTTGCCAGAAATAACGATCCAGATGCAAAACCTCGATATCGAGTTTTTTGCCTAATGCCTGCGCAAAGGTCGATTTTCCCGCGCCTGGCGAGCCAATAACTACGATCTTCTCCATTATCTCATGATACCCACTTCTACATTTTGAGAAAACGTTCATCTACAAAAAACGACGCTACAAAGAACAAAGTTACTTTAAAGATCGCCTGTTTCCACATCTGCGTCAATTCACGCCTTTGGGATGCCGCTCCCTGCTTCCCCGAACACGTACCTCAAGCTGACGTGCCTGTTGCTCCTGTCCCAGCTCAAGCAATAGACGAGCATACTCCTCCAGGCTGCTCGTGACCAGGGGATGCTCAGGGCCTAAGACCTTTTCGCGAATCGTCAGCGCCTGACGATAGAGCGCGTCTGCCTCTGTGTAGCGACCCTGAGCATGATAGAGTCTGGCCAGGTTGTGATATGCGGAAGCAGTGCGGGGATGTTCAGGCCCCAGGTGCTTTTGGCGCAGATCAATTGCTTCCTGAAAAAACGGTTCTGCCTGCGCGTAATCATGCTGCAGGAAAAGATTTTCCGCCCGATTGGTCAAGCTATAGGCCATGTAGGGATGGTCGGAGCCAAGAACCTCTCGATGGATAGCTAATGCCCGGAGCACAAATGGCTCTGCTTCGCGATACCGGCCCTGCGCGTGGTACAATTCGGCCAGGTTATTGTTCAGCAGCGCGATATGTGGGTGGTGCGCGTCAGATGTGTGTTCGTGAATCTGCAAGGCGCGTTTATTCAATGCCTCTGCCGCCTCAAGTTGCTGCTGAGCCGAGGCGAGTTTCGCCAGCAAGCCAAGCGTATAGGCGATATCGGGATGTTTGTGGCCTAACAACTCCTCCTGCATGTTCAGCGCCCGCTGCGCCAGGGCTTCAGCCTCGCGATATCTGCCCTGAGAAGTATAGAGCTTGGCCAAACCATAGAGAATCTGCGCGACACGAGGATGAGTGGGGCCGAACACGTCCTGACACATGTTCAGGGCGCGCTGATAAAACGGCTCCGCTTCTGTATATTTGCCCTGTGCGCGATATAAACGCGCCAGATTATAAAGGGTTTGCGCCATATCTGGGTGATGTTCCAGCACCTGTGCCTGAATAGCCAGCGCGCGCTGGTAGGTTTGCGCGGCCTGTTCGTACTGCCCCTGCAAGCGATAGAGCCGCGCCAGGTTATTGAGCGTTCTGGCGACATCAGGATGATGCGGACCAAGCGCCTGCTCCTGGCTGGTTTGGGCCTGCAAGTAGAACTGCTCAGCCTCGGCATAGTTGCCCTGGGCGGTGTACAATTCTGCGAGATTGTTCAGGCTCTGCGCGATATCGAGATGTTCTGGTGTGAACACTTTTTGCCGAATAGCCAGTGCCTGCTCGTGAAGCTGCTGCGCGCGTTGATAATTGCCCTGCTCGTAATAGAGCGACGCCAGATTATTCAGGCTGGCCGCCGTTGCGGGATGCTCTAACCCCAAAGCCCGCTCGCGAATATCCAGCGCCTGCTGTAAGAGAGGCGCGGCCTGCTGGTATTTCCCCTGGATCAGGTAAAGCGAGCCCAGATCGTTCAGAACAGAGGCGGTGGCGGGATGGTCCGCGTCAAAGAGCTGCTCGAGGAGTGCGCGTGCTCGCAGCAAGAGCGGCTCGGCCTCGGCATAACGGGCATGGTTGCTGAGATAGTTCGCGGCCAGATTGAGCAAACGTGCTGCTTCGGGGAAAGCCAGCTCATATTTATCAAGAAAGGGTGCGACGGTCTGCACATGCGGCAGGAGGCGCTGACATTGCTCCCAGGTGTTCAGCTCGACCTCTGGGAAGGCCAGATTGCTGGCGCGTAGCGCGCACTCGGCCCACTGACGCTGCTGGCTCTTCTCCATGCTATCCTTCAGAACTGCCTGGACCAGGCGATGCATCTGTAACAGCCTGGTTTCAGGATGGCGTCGCAGCAGCGAGTAGCGCAGTACCAGCTCGATAATCTCATTCAGTGCGAGCGCATCGCCCGCGACCGGGCTGAGGATAGGGCCAAGCGCGGGGGCCCCCGCGCTCAGGATCTCTTCAGGAATGGCTTCGGGATGAAGAAAGGCCAGCAGGCGCAAAAGATCGGCTGCGGCAGGACTCTCCTGTGCGACCTGCTGAAATGAGAGCGACCACGTGGCTGCCACCGAGTCAGAATGGTCGGCGGCAAAACGTCCGCGGCGCTGCAACAGTTCTTTCCGACGCGTGCTGTAGAGGTGCTGATACGCGGAGAAGCCGCAGCGCGTCTCCTCGATATAGGCACCTGCCTGATCCAGCGCGAGGGGGAGACCGTCCAGTTCCTTGACAATCTGTGCTGCCAGTCGCTTCTGCTCTGCTTGCTGCGCAGACGTGCCCGGTGCGAGCGCCCGTGTGCGGCGCAATAAAAAGGTAACGCCTTCGTCCATCCCCATCTTTTCCACCTCGATGCCATACGCCAGAGAACCCAGTGCCTGGAGTCGCGTCGTGATCAACACGTCGCCGACTCCCTGCGCGGGAAGAAACTCAGCGATCATCTCCAGATCGTCCACATTATCCAGAATGAGCAGCCAGTGTACCGGAGTTGTCGCTAACCAGAGTTTGACGGCGCGTATCACAATATTCTGGTCCCGCTCCTCTTTTTCTGCCAGGTCCAGCAAATCGGCGAGTAGCACAAAGTCTGTAATCAGTTCCTCGCGCGTCGAAGCGTTTATCCAGAGCATGGCCTGATAGTGCTGGATGTAGCGATAGGCGTATTCAACCGCTATCTGCGTCTTGCCGATGCCTCCCAGCCCGCTAATCGCCTGTGCCTGCGTCAATGCCGCTGTTTGCCTGTCCGTTAGAGTAGTAAAGAGCGTGACCAGGATATCATCTCTGCCGGTAAAAAAAGGATTGCGACGAAATGGCAACGTGTTGAGCGCAACGCTCTCCACCGACGGCGCCGTAAACAGGCGACTAGAACTGGCCTCCTCGTCGCCCTCATCGGTAAACAGGCCCAGATCCTCCAACGATTTCGCAAAGACGTCCGCCAGGCGCTGACGGAAATAGGGGCCGGGCGCGGTCAGGCCCTTCTCCCACCGACTGATGTTGACCTGGCTGGTGCCCAGGCGCGCGGCCAGATCGCTCTGCGACCAGCCGTGCCGGTCTCGTTCCTGTTTTAAACGCGAAATAACAACGTTTTTTCTGCGAACTGGTGCTTCCTCTTTATCCATCGCGTTTGTTCCTCCCCATGTCTTCAGGGGCATGCTATACACAACTGAATAGAGACGAATAAGAATGATATAAAGATGTTATAACCATGATAAACCCATGATAATCAAATAGTCAAGTAGTTAGTATCTATTGGCGTCGGTAGATTATGGTAAGGAAAATACAGTGGGTTCTTAGAAAACAATCTCGACAGTAGGGGAAACAGACCCCAACAATGGGTACTTCCAAAGTGTTTAGACGCAGGTTATCCGCGCAAGCTAAAAAGGGCGCACCAAGCGTTCACAGTTTGTGTCGAAAGTCCAAAGGGCAGGTTGGATTGCTGCTTGCTGCTTGACGCAAAGAAAAGGGGAGGGCTATAGTGAAAAAAAATGCCGCAACGTTGCACGTTCATCGTTTTGAAGAGCTGGATCAGGCTCCGCATGTGCTCACGCAACTGCTCGATCTGCTCAAGGGGACGCTCAAGCTCTCTGTCAGCCAACGGCGACAGGTTGGTCAGCATCTTGCGAACTGTATGCCGTGTCAGGTGTGCGTAGCGATGGCCCTGCTGGCCATGATCGAGGATGCACAGGCGCGTGGCGAGCCTGTGGAACGTACGAGAAGGCTGCTTGCCTGTTTATTGCGCACCACGCATGCCACTTTCAAAGAAGAGATCCCCGCCTATGTTGATGCGCTGATCGAGCAAGGCGAGCAGGAGGCACGCGCGCGCTTTCCCTGGCTCGCGGAGCATGTGCGCGTGTGCCGGGACTGTGAGGAGGAGGTGCGCGACCTGCGCTTGTGGCTTACACAATTATCGTGACGGCTCGAACTGGGTTCTCAAAGGCTCATATTCCGGAAGGCCAGTTCGCCTGAGGTGAGCGTTTTAGGTTGACGACGTGCCCCGTCGGGGCAGGCCGTAAGGCGTCGCGGGCGGAATTGTGATCGCGGTCCAGTTCCGCCCCCAGGGAAAGGTCCACAGGCCGACTCCTCTACTTGCCTCGCTCAGGCGCACCATGTTCTGCGAGCTTTTGCTGGATATACTTGCGCGCAGAACGGACAATATAGCCGACGACAGGTTCTGGCACACCCAACATGAGGGCGACCTGCTTCTGCTTATATCCATAGTACAGCACCAGATAGACAATCTGCCCATTGCGTTCCGCTTTGGCATGCGTCTGGACATATTCTTCCAGCGCCTCCAACGCCTCCTGCAATTGTTCCTGTGTCAGTGCAATCTCCTCCGGCGTTTTTGCGACACCGGCATAGGGGCACCCGCCGTCTTCTTCATGGGTTTCCGGTAACTCCTCCATGTGGACCTCTACCTCTTCGGGGCGTTTCTGCCGCCGCAGTAGATCAATGGCACGGTTACGTACAATCTGGGCCAGCCAGGTGGTGAAAAGACTTTCGCCTCGAAACGTTGCCAGATGTTGATGTACCAGCAACAAGATATCCTGGACAACCTCTTCCTTAATCTGGGGGCGGAACGTCGAGAAATGGGTGTTGACGAGCAACTGGACAAATTCATAGCACGTCACCCAATATTTCGAATCACCCTGTTCGCGTAGTGCTGCAAGCGCCACTGCTTGATTTAACTCGGCCCATCTGTTCGATTCTTTCTTCTCACCCATGTCTTGTCTACTCCTTCAATTGCCTCCTAAATCCGTTAGCAGTACAAGAGGACAGACTCCTGGCGAAAGCACGAGCATCCTTCTGCCAGAAACTCACGAATGACAGCTATGCGACGCACTCCTTTACCACATGTATCTCAAGTAATAAAATACGGCCTTTATATATTTTTTATACGTATAAAGACGTATCTCTTACATATTTCTAAATTAATTTTTGTCGATTAAAACAATGTGCATTCACTCTTCACTAGAAAGATCATGAGAGATATCTTTATTTATCTTTAAGATACCATAGATTAGCTTGAATGTCAAGTTTTCGATGCCAATTCCGTGAATCATGGTGCGATTTGTGGAAAATATAGCTTGAATCGGCTCTGAGGGCGGAAAAAACACCTCTCTAACTCTTTTATTGACGGGATTTTATCTATGTGTATCTGAGAATTGACATCTCACTGTCTTTCTCTTATACTAACGTCAGTTAGGGACGATTTCTCGCGATCTTTGCACACTGCTAGAAAAAGAAGGAGCAGGATATGATGCCACTGGATACGCTCATTCAAAACGTTGCCGCCTATAGTGACGCGCCAGATGTAGCCGAGGTCTTAACAACGACTTTCCAGATCGTCTCAGAAGCGCATCACAAATATCAGCGCATCAGCGGCGAACCCTTTCTCAGCCATCCTGTCGCGGTAGCCAGTACGCTGGCTGAGTGGCATGCCCCTTTGCCGATTGTCGCGGTAGGGCTTCTGCACGATATTTTGAATTTCACCTATTCAGACGGGTATGATTTGGAGGAGATTCGCCAGAAGCTTGGAGCGGAGATTGTGCATTTACTCGAAGCAGCCATCAGCCTGAATAGCATTATGCGCGAGCTTGAAAGTAAATTTGATGAGGGCGCTGATTTAATTACGATTCAGCAGAATATGGCCTCTGTGCTCTTACGCGAACAGGATGTAGTGGTAATCAAAATTGCTGATCGCTTGCACAATCTCCAGACCATCGCTTCGCTGGCCCGTTTTTTTCAGGAGCGCGCTGCGCGCATCGGCTTTAATTTATTAGCTCCTCTGGCTTACCGGCTGGGAATGGGCATGGCCAAACGCCAGTTGGAAGATTATTGCTTTGATCTTTTTAACACGACTGCCTATAAAAAACTCAGACAACACTCCCTTGCCGCGCCTTTCCAGCAGGAAATACAGGCTGTTCAGACAGAATTACAGCTGCTCTTGCAGCATATGCCTCGGCAGTGCGAGGTACGCTGGCAAGCAGATTCGCTCTATACACTCTATTATCAGCAAATCAGCCAGAACGCGAAGCTGGGCAAGTCCATACGGGCAGACCCCTCATCCTTACGGTTGATCGATGCTGGCTCTTTTATTATTCTCACCGAGGAAGAGACCGATTGTTATCAGATTCTTGGCGTGCTCCATAGGCATCTGGCGCCGGTTGAACGAACGTTTCGCGATTTTATTGGGCAGGGCAAAGAGAATGGCTATCGCTCCCTACATACACAGGTAAAACACGCTTCAGGTCATCCCTTACGCATTATCATCCGCACGCGCCCAATGGATCTGGTGGCTGAACGCGGTATTACCGCCCGCTGGTGGCGCGTGACTGAAGAACTGCTGCCGCAATTACCCAGAGGTGCAAAAGCGGTGGATGAAGAGATACAGGTATTCACTTCTAATGGAAAAATCATGTATTTGCCGCAAGATGCGACGGTCCTTGATTTTGCCTATGCGATTCATACAAGTGTGGGGCATCGTTGTGTGGGCGCGCTGGTCAATGGAGAGCATGCCGATGTCTATCAAGCGTTGCGGGTAGGCGATAGAATCGAAATCATTGCTGGTTCCGCGGATACGCCGCCGCTGTTGAATTGGTTGGAGCATGTGCGTACATCGCAAGCTGCCAACCAGATTCGCATCTGGCTGACACAGAATCAACGCAATGCCATGCTTGAACGCGGTCAACATCTGCTGGATAAGGAGTTGCAAGCGCTGGGCTTGAGTTGCGCTGACGCCGATGTGCGCCAACTCCTGCTGGTCCAGGCTGTCAAAGAGGGCCTGGAAAGGATTGAAGATTTTCTGGTCTCCATCGGGGTAGGTCGGCGCAATGCCTCGAAGGTCGTCGAGCAATTAAAATCCAGGCGTTTAAAATCGCCACGCGCGCCGAATTATGGGGATCTCAATTTTCGCGTGAATGCTCTGGCCCCTGAAGATGCTCTGCTTCCCTTGACCTTTGCGCGCTGTTGTCGGCCAGTTCCACCCGATGAAATTGTTGGCTGTCGTCGTGATGATCATACACTGGTAATTCACACCCGCGCCTGTATCCACATCAAGGACCTTGAGAGGCTTGTCCTGGTGGAATGGGATATTTCCTCAGCCGAGTCACATTACGTCGTTGTCGTGGAAGCATTGAACCGTCCTGGCCTGGCCAGCGACCTGAGCACAATTATGGCTCTCTCAGGCACCGATATGGCCAGCTTTAGCGCGTCCAGGCGCGCGGATGGGGTGATGGCGCAAGCACACATCGAACTACATAGAACAACCACCTCGCAACGCGCGCGTCTCCAGCAAGAACTGGAGAGGATACCCTATGTCACCAATATAGAGATCATCCCCTCGTCATTCTTTGCGCCTGCCCTGCGCGAACCAGACGCCACCAGGCCCACTTATCAACCGAACCCCTATGGCCTCTCTATTGCCTCTGGCCCACGCTTTTATGGACGCGAAGTGGAGTGTCAGCGCATTTCCGCGCTTTTGTGCGATCCCTCGCAAAATACAACGCTACTCCTCTGGGGACAGAAGCGGATTGGCAAAACGTCGCTGATGCTCCGTTTGCAAGAGCATACGCCAGGCGATTTTTTGCCGGTCTATCTCGATGTGCAGGGCTACAAAGATAGTACAACCGCGCAGTTCTTACATCACATGATGAGCCGCATCTCGCTGGCCTATAAAGAAAAGAATACGGAGGATGCGCAGGAGATTTCTGTACCGGCTCTCAACAAACTCCGAAAAGACCCGCTCTCGTATTTTGATACATTTATGGACCGCCTCCAGCAAATGAGGTACGCGTGGCCCCTGGTCGTCATTCTGGATGAGTTTCAGTGCCTGTGCAGCTTACGCGAAGAAATGCTTAGCCGGGACGCGATCTTTAGCCGACTGCGTAGCCGTTCACTTCATGAGCACGGCGTGCGTTTTATCTTGAGTGGTGGCGGCCTGAGAAGCCAGCTCACCGGCCAGTGCGACATGACCTCGCTCTTTAATATCGCCCACGACTTCAGGTTAGGATGTTTGGAGCGTGCCGCCGCTTATCAGCTTATTGCGGACGGCCTGAGCAGCGTGGGAAATATTACCGAACAGGCCATTGAGCTATTGTTGGACCTCACGGCGGGCCATCCGTTTTATCTTCAATTACTCTGCTGCAAATTATATGAACAGGCCTACGAGCACCACAAGCCTTTAAATGATGAGGTTGTTTCCCAGAGTGTGAACGCGTGGCTGAATACTGCGGACAATAGCCGCTTTCAGCATTTGTGGGAGGGATATGATAAAGCGAGCGCGCAACGGCACAAGCTTATTCTCAGCGTTCTGGCTGAGCTGACGGCTACAGAGCGCCGGGTCAGCTATGAGCGCGTGGCCCAAACGCTCTGCTTGAGCATAGCTGAGCACGATCTGGTCCAATCGCTAGATGATCTAGCCGACCTGGGCATCCTGGAACATTCCCAGGCCAGCTACACTATTACCATTGAACTTTTCGCCCGCTGGTTGCGCCAGCACTGGCCACTTGAACTTACACGTAAAGAAATGGATAGAGTATAGAGTATGAGCTCACTGTCACTGAACCCGTTTACGCGCCCGACTTTCTGGGGCAGGCGCAATGAAATCGCTATGATCTCCAGATATCTGCTCAGTACGCCTCCACAATGCTGTGCGTTAATTGGAGAGACCTCTTTTGGCAAAACTCGTCTCTTGCGCCACCTGGCCTACTCGCAGGATGCTAGCTTGCGCGCTGAGTGGCCTGGAGGGATACCCTTGCCATTTGTCTATCTCGATTGCATCTCGTATGTTGGCTCGGCCCGCCTGGGCGATCAGGCCTCGGCGCGCTTCTGGTGGGATCTCTACAGCGCTTCTCAGGCCAGGTTGCAAGGGAAACAATCTCTCAGCGCAAGCTGGACCAGTCTCGATCAGGCGCCGTTGGATCGAGCTTTTGAACTCAAGACCGCCCTGGAGGATCTCATCCGCGAGCAGCCGCGCCCGGTAGTTTTTCTGCTTGATAACTTTGAGGGCATTGCCCGTCTGCCCCTGCGCGATAGCGAGTGGCTGCGTTCACTGGTGCAGTATCCCTGCGCCTATGTTGTGGCCAGCCGCCATTTGCTCTACCTGCTCTATCAATATCATGACGAGAACTGGGCCAGCCCTTCGCCTCTCTGGAACATTTTCTCAGGCCCCCTCTATCTGGGTTTAATGGCTGAAGAGGAGGTGCAAGGCTTCTTACTCCAGGCCAGCCAGCTTGCCCACGAGGCGCATAGCCATTGGGGCGCGGGCGATCTCGCTTTACTCAGACACATGGCGGGCCGCCATCCCGATCTGCTGCGCATCGCCTGTGCACGTCTCTTTGAATTGCGTTTACGCGAGAATCATAGCTTTGATATGAATGTTGGTGAGTTGATTGCCCATGATGCACGTTCCACCTGCCGAACGCTGTGGCGCGGACTGGCCGATCCTGATCTCTGGAATACTCCGCAGGTCGGTATTTCTGAAGAACGCGAGTCTACTCTTCTCACGCCGTACCAGCAGATTTTGCTTGACCTGGCCCAGGAACACGAAGTTACCGACACGACCTTACTCTACGTCCTGGAGCAACGCGGCCTGATCGAACGCGTTGGTGGTAACTGGTGTATCTTTGCTGAAGCCCTGCGTCGGTTTGTCCTGCAGCAAGGCGCGCTGGCCTCCAATGACAAACGTGTCCTCGTCAGCCCGGCGCTCTCCAGGAATATCTCCGCCGAGCGTCAAGAATCGCTGCCATTTACCTACCTTGAAGAGAAAGTCTATGCTTATCTCAAAGCGCGTGTCGGCAACGTCTGCGAGCGCGAAGAGATCAAGCAGGCTGTCTGGGAGCAAGAGCAGGATCGCCCAGGTAATAGTGCTTTGCAGAAGATTATTGAGCGTATTCGCGAGAAAATCGAGCCTGAGCCGGCCAATCCACGCTACCTCATTGCCGTGCGGGGGCAGGGGTATATGCTGCGCAACGATCCTGCTGACCTTCCTGATACAGAGATGAGTTGAACTGCTCTGCGGCGTCCAGACGTGTTTCAGCCACCCTTAAAAAAGCCCACCCAAGATCGGGTAACCCATCATACACCAGGCTGATAGCCGCGCCAACGATAGCTTTTTCAATGAGATAATAGGCCAGCACAGCCTGCGCAGCGTGTGCAGCCTGTGATACCATGTCCTTTTGATTTGTACTCTCAAGGTACTCTTGCAGCAGGCGGTCAGCAAGCTGGGGAGATTGGGTGCGCGTCTGGATGTCTATTGCGAGCATAGCCAGGTCACTGAGCACGTCGATATGGGTATAGGATGGATTAAAATCAGCGGCATCCACAATCGATAAGCCCTTAAATCCCTGCATCTGTCCCCTCTCATCCGGACAATCAATCCAGATGTGGGGCGTTTTCAAATCGCCATGACAGTGTTTAATAGCGCGATCTTCCACACGCTGCTCAAAATACCCGCGCTCACCATAGTGCTTAAAAAGAGCACGCATCCGTTCTTTCAGGCAGCTCAGGCGCTGTTCAAGCCGATGATATCCCTCTTCCTGCTCTATCCCCTGCTGTAGCAATATGAGATCCAGTAAATCCAGGTTATGCTGAAGTTTTTTTTCTAATTGTTTGTAGCCACCCCAATATACCTCTTCCTCATGGGAGAGCGAGGGGATAAGCCGTTCATGGCTATGGGCTATATATACTGCGAGAAAGCGCATATATATGTTTAAAACGTTATTATCCTTGCAAACAAGCAAAATATCTAACCTTGTTCCATCAGGTAATTGCTGCATAATTAGCGCATATTCAACGTGTGGATCGATCTGCGAGAATGAAGGATCGGGGAGGATCTCGCCGAGTTGGATCGTCTTTGCGCGTAAATCGAGCGCATGCACGCGTGCTATTCCCAGATACACATCCGGGGTAAATATTCTATTGCGCTTGAGTGTTTCAAGCTGGTACTGCTGCCGCTTCTCCAACGTCTCCAGACTATAGCGCGTATCCTGATATTCCCGCAGCACTTTTATGGCGAGAGGCCGAGATGAGCACTCATGGCGCGTAAACAGGATCAAGGCCCATGCAGATTCTTGTCTGCATTCAATCGTATAGCTGGTTAAGACCTCGGAGCTGTTCTCACGCGCCAGACTATCAGGCGATGAAGGTGTTGTTGCACAGATATCCAGAGACTTTTGCGATGCACTACAAGATGGTTCTACTAAACTCATGTTTGCCCACCTGACCAGGGATCATACCGCTAAACGACAAAAAGGAGCCACCACACATCCCTACTTCCACTTCAGAGACGCTGAAGGCAGGAAACCGTATACAATCTTACATCTGTTAGGTAGAGAAATCCGCCTGAATGGGTGGAAAAAAGGATATTTTTCGATAAATCTGGTGGAGCTTTCTCCACTCAACTGGATTTTTAGCTCAAGAGTTCGGCGCAACAACAGACAAAGAGCCTGGGCCGTTTTCTCTCTCCTTATTATGAAGGTAGAGGGTCTCATGTGCAAGCAGAAAAAAGGGAAAAACGGGTTTCGCAAAAAGCGTTGATTTTGCAGCCATTTGCTCTTGCTTTCGCGCACAAACATAGGTATTATACGGTTGTTTCTAGCTCATATCGAATGTAATCTTGTATAGCTGACTTGTTTACTTTCCATTCACAGCGTTGATTTGATATGTATTGAAACATGTTGAACAACATTGAAGTGTACTCATCTTTGTTAAGGAAGGTACGGAAACCAACGATGTTATGTGCCAAATGTGGCGCGAGTAACCCGCCAGAGTCCATGTTCTGTGGTGGCTGCGGTGCTCCGTTAGCGCCAACCGAGGATGTTCGGCCAGCCGCACCCGGTTTCCCTGAACAGGTTCCCCTGGCTGCTCCTCCCTTCGGATCTCCTGCTCCCTCGCAAGCGGCTATGCCTGTGAACGAGGCTGCACCGACCTTGCTGAGCAGGCCGGATTTCGCCCCGGTACAGCCGACGCCCAATGTAGCCGGCGGAGTCTACGCCGAGCCTGCACCAATAGTACCACCATCTCCTTCTGGAGCGTCGTATTCCACGCCACCACTTGTGACGCCTGGCTATCCGAGTGGGGCCGCGTATCCCACACCACCTATGACGCCTGGCTACTCCAGTGGAGCGTCATATCCCGCGCCACCACCTCCCATACCAGGATATCCCAGTGGAGCAGCTTACCCTGTGCCAGGAGCGGTACCTGGCTACTCCAGTGGAGCGTCGTATCCCACGCAACCATCGTTCTCCAGTGGAGCCTATCCTCCCGTTACGCCATTCCCCAGCGGGGCGTATCCAGGGCACCTATCTCAGCCAAATTGGGGCGGCTATCCCCCCGATATGCTTCCACAAGATCGGCCTCCTGTGATTATGAGCAAATACGCTCAGCCGCTGCCGCTCTGGGTGACGATTGTGAGTAGCATCATTGGGGCAAGCGTGCTGGCCGTGCTGATGTTCTTCACTGGCTCGGACTGGGCCGCGGGGGCGCAAATCGCCGGGATAGTGGCGCTGGTCCTGGGCTTGCTGGTGCTGACCGCTTTTGGTATTCGTTCCACTCTGGGCATGCTGGCGAGCACCAATACCCATCGGACGTCGCAGATTATCAGCGCTATTGTGCTGGCTGTACTGCTCTTTGGCTATGGCATCGTTGGCGTGACTCAGTTTGGACAGGACGCCGTCCATAACCTTCAGGGGCACGTGCTGGAGGGTCAGCAACAATGGCAGAGCGCTATCAATGAGTACCAGGACGCTGGTCAGGGTACACCCAACTCAACGGATATCGCGCGCACGTACACCGAATGGGGCCAGCATTTCCTCAAACAGGCGGATTATCAGAGCGCGCTCGATAAATTCACGGGGGTGATAAAGGACTATACGGGGGCAACCGATCAGGTGGTGCAGGCCGAGCAGGGCGCGATCCAGGCCTATCAGGGTTTGGGCAAGCAGGCCACGCAACAAACTCATTATGATGTGGCGGTCCAACAGTTTAGCACGCTGCTGAACCAGACCTATTGTGATCAGGCCTGCCAGACCAGTACCAGCGCTCTTGAGGCTACCGCGTACTTCAAGCTGGGCGAGCAGAAGTTAGCTGCGCAAGATTATACCGCCGCCGCGGACGCTTTTAAACATTTGACCGGCGATACCAACTTGAAGCACTCGCCCGAAGCCACGAGAGCGCATGGCGACTATGCCAAAACTCTGCTTGCTGAGGGCAAACAGGCACTGGCCACGACCTGTGCCAGCGCGCTGCCAATTTACCAGCAGCTTGCACAGGACTTCTCAGATACGCCGGAAGGTCAGGAAGCCGCGCAGGCGCTGAAGGAGCCGGTGACGGTGAAAGGGCATTTTACTTCACCCGTTCCTCCTGCTGGTAACGCTCCATTCGTTTTCCTGGGGACGAAGACGCTCAGCGCCCAGCCCACGTTCAACGAGTTTACTTCGGACCTCGCCAATTCGCCTCATACGGCGATTAATAGCGATGGAACATTTACATTCAACAACGTCCAGCCAGGCAGCTATCAATTTGTCTTTGGCACGCTGAGCAATCCAGATGGTTTTATTCGCTTCTTCCCCAGTCCGAGCAACACGACCATTGGTCAGTTGTGCTTTGACTTTGGCGATATCAGCGATCCGATCCCAACCCAATAAGCAGAACGCCCGGTAAGTGAGGACAGAAGAAGGTATGAGCGGAATAAAGCCTGCTCATACCTTCCCCACAGAAAGGTTGATAGAGCAATCTTGCATGCCCCCTATCGGGTGAATTCGTTGTCTTTGGCCTGAGGTTCGTGTATGATAGTTGCTGGGAAAGGCTCTTCTCTTGTGATATGTCAGGTATCCTCCCTGCAAGACTCGTAAAGAAGAGGATATGGAGGTCAATTTTTTATGTTGTGTGCCACATGTGGCTCGATGAATTCCAATACAGCCGCTCGCTGTGGTAATTGTGGCGCGCCTCTGGCTGGTCCGTTTACTGCTGATCCAGCGGCCCAACCCTGGTTCGCGCCGGTTGCGCATAGCCCTTTTAGCAATGAGCCGCTACCCCAACCCTCGGAACCGTTGCCTCGCCTTCAACCCGGTGGCGACATCCTGACCTTCACACCTGTCTCACCATACTACGATCTGGCAGACTATCCCACTAATGCATATATGCCCGCCGTTCCCAATAGCCAGCCGCTCGCACAAAACGAGGCTGCGGAACCGCCATCAGAGGCACCTTCTATCAATTTACGCTTTGACGCCGACGCGTCCTCTATTGCCTATCCCGGCCAACCGGAAGGGCAACAATATACCAGCCAGCAGCAAGATCAGAGCTATGCTTCCCAACCACAAGAGCCGCCCAACCTCTGGTCTGCCAACTCGTACTCCCCACACTGGAAAGAGCACGAGATGCCCCAGACGCCTGCAACCGTGCAACTGCCTCAGGCACCTGTGTATGCCGCTGAAATGCCACAAACGCCGGCATATGTCCCCGAAACACCACAGCGCTTCTGGGAACAGGACGACAATTATGCCGCCGCACCCCAGGCGCCAGCGATTGCGCAGGTGGTGGGCAACGCTTATCCTGACTCATTCAACAACGCGAATATCCCTCAGCGCGGCTCTATCTCCTCTTCGGGTCCGCTCGTGGGAACGGGAATTCATCCGTTTGTGCGGCCCATGTCTCTCTGGGCACTGCTCGGTATTACCATCTTCGGTGCTGTGTTGCTGGGTGCCCTGGTTTTCCTGAATCCCGACTGGGCCACAGGCGCGCTGATCTCAGGGATAGTCGCGCTGATTATGGCCGTCCTGCTGCTGATTGCGGCTGGTGTGCGCGTGGCTCTCGGTCTGCTGGCCGCGAGCAATCCGCGTCGTCGCACACAGGTTTTCAGCACTGTCCTGCTCATCTTGCTGCTCTTCTTCTTCGCCGGAGTTGGCATAACCCAGCAGAACAGGCTGCACGCGACACAGGCGCGCTATCTTGAAAGCCAGCACAACTGGTCAAGCGCGATCAAAGAATATCAGGCCGCTGGCGAGGCTGCGCCCGGCTCTACCAACCTGGCCCGCGCATATAACGAGTGGGGCGAGGATTTGAGCAAGCAACAGCGCTATGCAGATGCCGTGGAGCCTTTCTCCACCGTGCTTCAACACTATAGCCAGGTTCCCGATCAGCAGACCCGCGCCCGAACAGATCTGCTCGCGACTTATTTAGCCTGGGGCGATTTCGCCACGCAACACCAGGACTACGCGAGCGCGACCTCGCACTATGATATGATGCTGCACCTGAACGCCTGCGACCCCGGTTGCCAGAGCCAGGCGAAGCCAAAGGATGCCACCGCCTACGCGCACCTGGCGGAACAGCAACTCGGCGCGCAACACTTCGCCGCCGCCGTCAACGCTTTCGCCGTGCTGACCACGACTTTTGCCAGTTCACCCGAAGCCGGACAGGTCCATGCCGACTACGCCAGAGCACTCTGGGGGCTGGGTCAGCAGCAGCTCAACACCACCTGCGCCAATGCGGTGAAAACCTACCAGCAACTCGCTCAGCAGTTCTCCGATACCACCCAGGGCCAGCAGGCCGCCACCGCTTTGCAGCAGCCAGTTACCGTCAAAGGCCACTTCACTACGGCCTTGCCCGGCACCAGTGCGCCCTATAATCCCACCGTTGCCCTCGTGCAGGGCCTCTCGGTGGGCATCACACAGTTCCAGTTCCCACCACTGTTGCGTAAGGCTCCCACCACACAGATCCAGCCCGATGGCAGCTTCACCATTACATCCGTGCCGCAGGGAACCTACGAACTGGTCTGGAGCAACGACGGCACCCTCCACTTCTACTACGCCAGCAGCGGGACTACTGTGCTCTATACCGCCCAGGTCGGTCCGCTCTGCACCTACGACTACGGTGCTATCAACCAGACGATCCCGACACTTCCCTGATAAAATGCTTTATCATTATTTTTGGGGGATTTGGTATGCTACACCAGCAAAAGCAGTATCAGACAGCAGTATGCACCATCATCAATAGCCCCTCGCTCAGAGCAACCCTGGCCCGCGTTCCCAGCAATACATTACTGATTCCACGCGGCCTGCCAAAGGTCAGTGTTTCGTTGCGCAGCGGGTAGTACAGGTTTTCTGTGCGCACCCCTGTGGCCGAGGTCGTCAGTGGGAAGATCGAGAGCAGATCCCCTTTTTTACCCTTGATCAGCGTTGTGCCGGGTCCACGCAGCAGCCAGCTGCGTGAGTTGCCATCTACTAGCTCAACTGGCGGGTCGGTATAGCCAGCCAGCAGCAGGATATTCGCGATGGTATGTTCAAATCGCGCGCCTCCCAGCGCACCCAGCAGCGTAATCCGGCTCGCCCCCTGCTGAAGCGCCACCTCGATGGCCAGTTCTGTATCTGTCTCATCCTTCTCCACCTGCGCGCCTACAAACTGACAGCCCAGGCGTTCCAATTGCGCGTGCGTCTCCTCGTCCAGCGAGTCGAAATCGCCCACCACAAACGCCGGTGGATGACCCAGAGCGAGAGCCGTTCGCGCCCCACTATCAGCCGCGATAACCAGTTCGCCCTCGTGCAGCGCCCTCGCCAGCGCCGTCCCCTGCTGCACCGTCCCACCAGCGAAGATAATTACGTGCATTGATTGTTTGCCCTCTCCTCGATTTGCCCACTGAATGTCCTCAGTATATCCCCTGCGCTCGTGTAGCGGGCAGATGTTATCCAAAAACCTCCATCTCGCGGTTCGTTTTGCGCAGGGTTAGCCAGAAGGCTTTGACCTGCTTGTAGACCGGCACCACATCAGGCGCCAGGACGCAGATCGAGAGACAGAGCAGTGGGACAACCTTGCTAACCACCATCCACTGCCAGCCGAGGACGCCGGGGTTAGGGCCGTAGAAGCTGTCCGGTGTGACATCGATATGCCAGTAGTTCAACAGTACAAAAGCGCTGGGCAGACAGGTCAGCAGGGCAAAAAAGCGTGCCAGGCGTGTCTGGAATTCCGGGCAGCAGACAATGCAGAGCGCGATAATCGGGGCAAGGGTTGTATAGTGATATTCAAAGACAAAATCGTAGAAAGAGAGATAATAGACTACTGCCAGAAAGATCCCTTTGCTGATATGGACGCGCTTCAACGAGCTGAAGAAGAGCACGAGCAGCAGCGCGAGATCCTGAATGCCTTTGAGAACCAGATCCGGCCAATGAGTAGTGTAGCGCAGGAGGGCCAGCAGGGTGATAATCTGATTGGGGCCGGCCTCGCCAGGGTAGAGAAAATGCGCCGTGAGATTTGCTATGTAGTACGAGCCAGTTCCATTCACAAGAAATGGCACAGTGCACGCGGCAAACAGGAGCGCGCCGAACAGGGCTACTTTGAAACGGCGTTTACAGAGCAGAACCCAGAACCAGAGCAGGCCAACCGGCTTGACCAGCAGCGTGAGACAGTAGAGTATGCCAGCCCAGACTGTCCCCTGTTTCTTTACTAACTGCACCAGGAGCAGCAGTAAAAAGACGTTTAAAGCCGCCTGGAACTGTCCAATCGCAATTTCCAGGTATTGCGTGCAGTTGGCTAGCAGCACAAAGACCGCAAAGCCGATATATTTGCTCTCGCGAAAACTCCAGAGAAAATAGCCCGTCGCCGCCAGTGTCAGGCCAAGCTTGAGAAGCAGCCACGCGTAGAAGGCTTGTTCCGGGCTAAACTGGATGAGCCATGTACCCAGCACCAACGTGAAAAGGGGATGGTACACGTTGTCGTTGACGAAATATCCCCTGGCATAGACCAGTCCCCCTGGCAGCGGCTGGCCGGTCAGACTTCCGCCATGCCAGAAAGCAAACGCTCCATTGGGGACCTGGAAGTAATCCATCCCCTTGCAGCAGTGGTGACTGGAGTCGCCAGTAAAAAAGCCATTGAATACGGTGGTTTGGGAGGCCGAAACATAGAATAAGATCAAAATGGCCAGCCCAAGATAGACAAGTTTGTACTTGCTCAGGTGGGTGCCTATTTTTTGCATAGATCGTTCCAATCTCTACTATTCTAACCCTGCACTACGCTTAATGCGTCGACGTCGGGCTTGCTGTGGGTATCGGGTTAGGTGTGGGCATCAGACAGTTTTCCGGCGTTGGCGTGCCTGGCGCGTTGACCGTTGGCGTTGCCGTTGCGGTCGCCATTGCAGGCGACGGGAAAACAGGTGTGCTGGTCGGACATCGTTGGGATGGAGTAGGCACTATCGTTGGGGTGCTGTGCGGTTGTGCCGCAGGACCGCTATTTCTCCCAATCTCTAGATTGATTACAAACACAGTGCTCAGCACCAAAATCAACGAGAGAAGGACCGCCGCCAGCGTTGGGACCAGCTTGCGGTTATGGCGCTCCCGACTTTGGATTGCTCTTGCATTGCTACGATAGCGTCTCCCAGACAGCGCTGATCTGCTGTCGACCGCATGGATAACGGGAAAAACCGGCATATCCTCAGATAACGCAGGCTCATTGACCCCCAGGATGCCGGGTAGAGCAAACGAGTGCAGCATACGGCGAATGTGCTGGATCTCCGCGAGGTCTTTCTGGCAGGCCTGACACTGTTCAAGATGTTCCGCGAGCGCCTGCCGCTCTGCCGGAGCCAGTTCGTCCGCAGCATATTCCGCCAACCACGCCTGGGCTTTTCGGTGCGTCATCTTCTGCTGTTTCTTCATACTTGTGCCTCCAGCCCAAGTTCCTGATAGGCTCTGCGCAACGCTGTGAGTGCTCGCTGGATACGCTTGCGCACAGCCTCGCTACTCAATCCAAGCCGCGCGGCAATCTCACCGTAGCGCTCGCCATCGACAAAGTGCGCAATCAGACAGATCGCCTCGTCGGTCTTCAGCTTAAGCAAAGCCAGGCGTAACAGTTCCCGCGTCACATAACGCTCTTCCATCGACATATGCTCTTGCGCGGGAAAGCGCGCCTCGCTGCTCTTATACCCTTCAGCCCGGTTCATCTGTCGCTCTCCATATCTGTCTCGCACTGCCTGTTTGCGCAAAAGCGAGAGCGCTTTATTGGTCGCAATACGATAAATCCAGGGTGCCAGCGGGTGCCCACTGGTCCCGCCTGGACCTGGCTTCCAGCTCGGTAGGGTCTGAAAAACCGTGATAAAGGTTTCTTGCACAATATCACGTGCATTTTCTGTATTCCCTAATATTTGTAATGCATATGCAAAAAGACGAGTTTCATAATATATTACCAGAGAGTTAAACGCTTCATGATTGCCCGCGCGAATGCGCTCAATAAGCTCAAATTCTTCGCGCTCTGGCTGATTCGATGCATACATGCGCTATAAAAGACCCTTTCACGCGAATACCTGTGCAGCCACAGACGGAATGGCTCGCTTACCTCTATCTTCTGTATAGTAACGCCTGCCTCCTACAAAAGCGGACAACCTTTACAATGCTTGTTGTTTTGAGAGCGCATATGCAAAAAATCAGACATAAAGTGGTCAGGAAGCCTTGTTGCACCCTATACTTTGAGCAGGATGTTGCGCGAGAAGAAAAGAGCAAGCCGTGAGTGATGATACGATTGATGCCAGGATGCGCGATGAAAGCGCGCTCCACGGTTGTCGGAGCTTGGGGCTAGCTCTTGAAAAAGGGGAAAAGCAGGGAAGTCGAGCAGGGGGGTAAAGGGCATGGATAGGATCATGCCTATCAGGAACCGCAGCGATAATTACGGCACCTGATAGGTTCTTTGTGACTCAGCCGGGTCACAGCGAGATTGCAAGCTCGACTTCCTATAACTTAGTGTACTGTCCCCTCCAACAAGCAAGGGGTGAGACTGCTATTAGACGCGGCGCGCGCGGCGGCGCAGCGGGGGTAGCAGAACGGCGCCCAGGATCAGGCCAGCGATCAGGCCGCCGAGATGGTCTTGCCAGGCGATGCCGCCGGAGAAGCCAAAGACCACGTTGATCAATAGCCAGAAACCCCACTGGCCAAGCATGGCATTGCCAGCAGGCCCCAGCGCGCGACGGTTGATGAGAAAGAAGGCTCCCAGCGCACCAAAGACACCAGAGATAGCCCCTGATGCGCCAGCGGTTACAATACCCGGTGGGATCATGAAGTAGACGAAAATGCCGCCAACGATGCCTGAAACCAGGTAGATCAGTAAGTAGCGCCACTTTCCATAGAAAATCTCAACAAATGAACCAATGAAGTAGAGCGAGAGCATGTTGAGGCCGATATGGAAGATCCCGAAGTGCAGGAACATCGCGGTGAAGATACGCCAGTACTCACCTGAGGCTACAGCAGGGTTGTATTGTGCCCCCATGTCAGCCGCCACGTTGACATCAATATTCACGAAATCGTGACCTTTCAATGCCAGGACGAGATAGACCAGCACGTTGATCCCGATAATGGTATAGGTGAGCAAACGCGGGTGCTGGCTCATCCAGTAACGTGTGCGCATCATACGGCGCTGCATGACGCTGGTGCGTGACCAGGTGGGGATCTGGTCTTCCTGCACCTGTTGTGGCTGAGTCGTGGCGACAGGCGTTGGCACGGGCGTCACGGCGATTTTTGCCTGCCCTTTAGCGTTGCTGAGGTAGGCTGGATCGAGTGGTGGGAAACAGCTCTCGAATTTGCCGCCAAACGAGAGGCGAGAGGCGCGAGAACGAGCCAGCCCAGCGTCGTAGTCCTGGTGATTCGCGCGCAGAAGATAGGCGCGCAGGGCATGCGTATAGGCATTGCCCGGATCGTCCTGAATGGCGCTGTCGGCGGCTTGCAGGGCACGATCATAGCGCCGATCAAGCAGGTCGAGCAGGGCCTGAGCCAGTTCGTACAGAGGGCCGCTCGGCGCAATCTCCTGTGTCTTGCGGCAGGCCATATGCACGATGCCATACGAGCCAAGCGCCAGGTTTGCCTCGGCCAGCCCCAGGTGGACTAGCGGATTCAGTGGCTCTATTTGCGCGGCGTGGGCATAGGCGACAGCGGCTTCGCGTCCCTGACCCTGTGCCAGCGCCTGCTTGCCCTGTTCCAGGTAGGTTTGCAGGTCGGTTTGTGCTTCCAACGGATGTTCCTCCAACAAAATCTCTGACGTTGACATCCTCCCCACGGCTCAAGCCGGGGGAGTCCCACCCTCACGAGTAGGGTTTCCTGTTTCAACGAGGCTTGCCAGGTCGAGCTTTCGCCCTTCCAGGTCTTACGGCTTCTCCGCAGGCTTCAAATACCGTCAGCCCGACGGCATGTACATTCTTGGCGGCGTTGATATCCCGATCATGGACCATTCCACATTCCGGGCAGGTCCATGATCGAATCTCAAGCGGTAAGGAGTCCAGAATATGCCCACACTTGGAGCACCGTTTAGAGGAGGGATAGCAGCGATCAATCTTGACCAGATTGCGCCCATACCACTCCGCTTTATATTCCAACTGCGAGACAAATTCACCCCATCCCACATCTGAGATAGCTTTGGCAAGGTGGTGGTTTTTCACCATGTTCTTCACTGCCAGACTTTCCACACAGATCGTTTGGTTTTCACGAATCAAGCGAGTGGACAGTTTGTGCAGGAAGTCACGACGGCGATCTGCTATCCTGGCATGGATACGGGCCACGACCTTGCGGGCTTTGGTTCTATTTTTCGAGCCTTTTTTCTTTTTGGCAAGTGTGCGCTGAGCCTTTGCCAGCTTCTTTTCCTCCTGGTGGAAGAACTTGGGATTCCCTACTTTCTCACCAGTCGAAAGCACCACGAAGTCTTTCAAGCCAAGATCAGCGCCCACCGATTGAACCATCGGATCAAGCTGCTTGAGTTCTTCCTCTACCAGCAGAGAGACGAAGTAGCGATCAGCCGCGTCTTTGCTGATCGTGACCGTACTTGGCTTGCTGCCTTTAGGGAGGGTTCGGGACCAGACAATCTCAAGCGGCTCTGTCATTTTGGCAAGCGTGAGCGTCTTGCCGTCCCAGCGAAAGGCGGTATCAGCGTAGGTCGCACTTTGCTGGTTGCATTTTTTCTTGAAGGTAGGGTACTTTGCCCGTCCCTCAAAAAAATGGATGAATGCCCGATCCAGGTGACGCAGAGCTTGTTGCAAGGGAACAGAAGACACCTCCGAGAGCCACGCGGTGTCTTCCTGCTTTTTGAGGTGGGTCAAAGCCACGCTCACATCATTGTAATACAGACGTTTGTTTTCTTGATAGTAAGCATCAGTACGCAAGCGCAAAGCCCAATTGTATACATACCGACAGCACCCAAACGTCCGGGCAAGAATGTGCTTTTGTTCCTCAGTAGGGTAAAACCGGTATTTGTAAGCTCTCTTCTGTTCCATGCATTACATCATAGCAGGTATCTCGTAAATTTTCAAACATATTCCCGCTTATGGGTGCGCGCCTGATATCCCATGACTGAAGCCAGGGGTGTTACAGCGTGATCCGATAAAAACGTGAAAAACGCCTCTAAACATATACGTTTGAGCCAACAAAAAGTTGTTGGAATCCCATTCGTGGCTATGATTATACCGTACCCGGAGGAAATTGCCTATACTCGCCTGCTTCTTCTGGCTCGCTGCTACGTATTACTTATAGATAGTATTTGTTTAGCTGTATGGGCTATAATCAAAGTGCAGCTAAAAATTTGATGGAGAGGTTCATTCGTATGAAACGTGCGCTGCGATTTTTGCTGATTGTAGCAATAGTCCTGATTATTTTATTGATTGCCGGTCTGGTAATTGCCGCGAAGTTTGGGAAACTTCTCGATGTCCTCTACGTTGCGCTCATGCTCCTGGCGTTTTTTTCGCTGTTCTCGACGGCGGCGCTGGGCTATGCGGTTTTGAAGCTCATACAAATGATCATGCTTGTGCGCAGTGAAATACGCCCCCTGCTCAACTCGATGCAGGAGACGGTTGGGGTGGCAAAAGAGACTGCCGAGGCGGTGAAAGAGACCGCGCAGCACGCGGGCAAGGCGGCGGGCACGCTCGCCAGTGCGACTCGCATGACCAGAGATTACGCGATTACGCCGCCGGTGCGCGCTGTGGCTCTGGCGCTGGCTGGCCGTCAGATGGCCAAAGTGTTTCTGGGCAAAGGGCACGTGCGCACAAAAGCCGAGGAGCGCAAACAGCGTCAGATGGAGATGTTAGAGGCCGAGATGGTTGGAGGAGGTGAGTAACATGGATGGTGTCGTACTGGCCGATAGTGTTCTGGCGCCCTGGGGACAGCTCGCGGCCATTATTCTGCTGCTCTATCTGTTTATTGTGGTCATTATGGGCCTGGCGTTGACGGCGGTGCTGATGTTTGCGCTCACCTGGCTACGCGAAAAAACTGAGTTGCTCAAAAAAGTGCGCCCAGCCATTAACAACGTGAACTATGCGCTGGATAGCGCGCAGAAGGGCGAGCCACTGCCGCCAGATCTGGCTGATAACCAGTTCGTACAGGTGATTTCCCGGATTCCCAGAGCCACAGCCGCGCTACCAGCCAGAGCCAGCGCGGTCGAGCAAAAAGTCGAGCAGGGCAGCGACCACGTGGTACACGCGGTAATCGAGTTTCGCGCGCGCACCGAGATGGTCAAGGGTATAGCGAAAGCCTTTTTCCTGCCACGTCTGACCCGCGCGCGTCCACGACCGGTCCCGCAAACCCTCGCGCAGCGCGCACAGGAACAGGAGCCAGTTCCCACTCAGTCAGAAGATGTGCCTGAGCAGCCACCTTACGAAGAGATGACGATGGTCCAGCGCATGCGATGATGGGCTATCTGCAGCAATTTGGGCGTTTCCAGCGCAATGCCCGTCTCTATATCGTGAGCAACGCGCTCAGTGGAACTTCGGCGGGCATTTTTCTGGTGCTATACAATCTCTATCTGACCTCGCTGGGCTATCGCGCGGACTTTGTGGGGGCCGCGCTCTTTGTAGGGACGCTGGGCGGGGGCTTGGCGATCTTTCCGGCTGGCCTGGTGATTGACCGCTGGAGCAGCAAACGCATCTTGCTGCTCTCGAACGCGGTGATTGGCCTGGTGGGGATCGGCACAATACTCTTTCGCGAGCCGCTCCCACTGCTCGTCTGCGCCTTTGTCACCGGCGTGGCCGCGGCCTTCACGCTGGTCATCAATGCGCCCTTTCTGACACGCAATAGCGCGCCTGCCGAACGCACGCATCTGTTCAGCGCGAATATTTTTGTGGCGCAGATTACTGTCGTACTGGGTGAAGTCTTCGGCGGCGCGCTCTTCGCCTGGTTTCAGCACAACCAGGGCTGGCTGCTCGCCGCGCCGACCTCGCTCAACTGGCTCCTGGCCAGCCAGCCAGAGCCGCGCGCGTACCAGCTTGCCCTGCTCAGCGCCGGCCTGCTCTCCCTGCCGAGCTTTATCCCGCTTTTTTTGCTGAGCAACGACCTCCCTGAACGCGCCCCCGCCAGCTCGCGTGCGATATCGGCTCAACCACGCTGGTCCTGGCGCGATTGGCTGAGCGCGGCCAGACGTCGTACCCAACCCGCGTATCTGCGCGCTTTTTTGCTGACTCCCTTTTTTGCGCTGATCCTGGTGCAGATCTTCACCGGGCTGGGCGCGGGCCTGCTCATTCCCTATTTCAACCTCTTCTTTGTACGACATCTCAACGCCTCACCCGCCCTCTTTGGTCTGATCGATGGCGCGGCCAATGGGCTGACCGCCCTCACCACCCTGCTCGCGCCCTGGCTGGCCCGGCGTTTGGGACGCGTCAACTCTATCGCCCTGACGCGCCTGTGCAGCCTGCCGCAACTGATTGCGCTGGGCTTTACCAGCTCGCTGCCCCTGGCCATCGTCCTCTATCCCCTGCGCGAAGGTACGATGGACATGTCTCAGAGCGTCCTGCAAGTCTTCTCTATGGAAGCGGTGCCTGAAGAACATAGAGGGCTGGCCAACAGCGCCTACCAGGTCACCTTTCAGATCCCCTGGGCGCTGACCTCTTCGCTGGGCGGCTTGATTATCGTGCATGCCGGCTATAGCCTGCTCGTCGTCATCACCACCTGCTGTTACGTAGCGAGCATTGCCACCTTATGGGGACGATTTGGGTTGCGCAAAGAGCCTGGGGAGCAGAGCAACGCTTTTTCTGGTTGAAATCTCACCCTCTTCCCAATACTGGTAACGATATCCGCAAACAACTGACAGAATATCCATTTTTCCTACACCACTTCGCAACCAACTTTGCACCAGAAATATTCCTATTTTTATGCTATACTCAAGGCAATGGATCTTCGCACGTTTTTAGGGTCCACCCAGGTAATTCTTTGTTTTGGCCTTTGCATTGAAACATGCAAGAAAATGGGTGCCCGTGCCTTGAACGTGCGGCCAGTAACATCATCCCCATCCATACACAGGGGAAGCCTGGCGAGCCGGGCTTCCTGATTGAAAGGAGGGAACCACAGCCTATTCGTAATCTCTTGCACGTTTTCGGTGGATGCGCCAGGCGTAGACAACGAAAACAGGTGTACTTTTGGATGCCTTTCTCTTCCAACGTTCTCGCAGTTCAATGATGAATGCTCATGTAACGTACAATATTTGAAAGTGAGGCCGATCCTATGCGGTTATTCACCCGCTCAAAGGCGCGTATTGCCTTCTCAAGCCTTACCCTGGTCACGCTTCTCCTGGCTTCCATGTTCGCTTTTCAAGCATCAAGCAGCTCGGCAGCTCACGCGGCTACCGTCTCCTCGAACACATCCTATCTCAAGCTCGCTTCCGGCGGCATAACACGGCTTACCACGGGCGCGCACGCGGTTGCCAGCGCGCAGTCCTCGTCGCCTTCTAGCATTGAGATATTTCCAGGCGCAGACAACGAGCAAAGTCCGAAAGTTGCGATCAATGGCCCAACCCCGCCGCTGCCACCACCAGCTCCTGGCACCGTTGCGCCCAATCCCGCTGGGAAGAACGTCACCAGCAACAATCCTGGTTTCCGGGGCTTCAATGGCCTTTCACAATTTGATCAGCGCAATGCTGGCACCGGTATCTACACCAACACACAGTTTAGTCTGGAGCCGCCCGACCAGGGCCTGTGCGCCAGCAACAAAGCCGTGCTGGATACCGTCAATACGGCGCTGGAAGTACGCAGCCCCGCTGGCGCTCTGCTGAGCGGCCCTACGCCGATCAACCAGTTCTTTGGCCTTCTGCCAGAGGTTGTTCGCAGCACGCCCCCCGTTTTCGGGCAATTCACGTCTGACCCCAAATGCTACTTCGATGTCGCGACCGGCCACTGGTTCCTGACCGTGCTGGAAATCGATACGAATCCCGCCAATGGGGCCTTTAGCGGCCAATCGCATACACTCATCGCGGTCAGCCAGACCTCCGATCCGACGGGTAGCTGGAGAACCTTCTCCATCAATACTACGGACGACGGCAACAACGGCACGCCAAACCATGCCAATTGCCCATGCTTTGGCGATCAGCCACTGATCGGCGCCAACGCGGACGGCTTCTACGTCACAACCAACGAGTTCGCATTGTTCTCCAATGCCTTCAATGGCGCGCAGGTCTATGCTCTTTCCAAACACGCGCTAGTCGCGGCTGCGAGCAACCCGAACGTCTCGTTCACGCCCGCGGTCGTCCAGATCGATGCATCTCAGGCTCTGGTACCTTTTGGAGGCCTCTCCTTCTCGATCCAGCCCTCCACCCAGCCCTCCGGCCTGGACGTGGCGCGGCAGAATAACGGCACCGAGTTTTTCCTGAGCTCGCTCGACTTCACCGGCACGGTCGACAATCGTATCTCTACATGGGCATTAACGAATACACGCACTCTTGACCAGAGTTTCCCGCAAGTCAACCTCGCCTTCACGGTCATCCGCAGCCAGCTCTATGGGCAGCCGGTTCCTGTGACCCAGAAGGACGGTGGACGCACGGAAACCCCGACTCTTGGTTTCCTCAACAGCAACGATGACCGCATGAACCAGGTGGTCTACGCTGCTGGCGTGCTCTGGTCGGGCGTCAACACCATCGTGCAGAAGCCCGGCGAGGCTGCACGCACCGGTATCGCCTTCTTTGGCGTCGTGCCGTTCTTCGCGGATGGCAACCTGCATGCCGTCCTGATCAAAAACGGCTATGTTGCGGTTGATGGAGCGAATGTACTCTTCCCCTCGATTGGCGTCAATGCTGTTGGCGAGGGTGTGATGAGCTTCACCCTGTCAGGCCCTAACTTCTTCCCAAGCGCGGCCTATATGCCCATCTCAATCTTCCGCACCGGCGATGTCCACATTGCCAGCGCGGGCACCGCGTCGGAAGATGGCTTCACCTGCAACGCTCCCGACCTGCTCTGCCGCTGGGGCGACTATTCGGCAGCCGTATCCTCTCCCGATGGGTCCGCCATCTGGATCGCCACCGAGTTCATTCCAAACACGCCTCGCACAG
>CAXUEY010000046.1:0-39535 GCA_964250225.1 uncultured Ktedonobacteraceae bacterium
CCCCCCCCCCCCCCCCCCCCCCCCCCCCCCCCCCCCCCCCCCCCCCCCCCCACTTCTGCTCTCGTGCATCTTATGCCTGCACAAATTCGCGCAGGCCATAATAGCGTTCGGGGTAGCGCAGTTTGCGGAGCGCCTTGACCTCGATCTGGCGGATGCGTTCGCGGGTGAGTTTGAATTCGGCGCTCACTTCGTCCAGAGTGTGATAATGGCCGTCCTGCAAACCGTAGCGCATCTCGATAATCGTGCGTTCGCGGGCATTGAGGATCGTCATGGCCTGCTCAAGATTGTCGCGCAAAATCTGGTGCGAAACGTGGTCGGAGGGCGCGGCCATGCTAGCGTCCTCCAGCGTATCGGCCAGGTGATACTGCTCATCATCGGCCATCGGCGCGTCCAGCGAAATGGGCTGATCGGAGACGTTGAGCAGTTCCACCACGCGCTCTTTGGTCAGACCGACCTCGGCGGCCAGTTGCTCCGGCAGGGCCTCAACGCCCTGCTCCTGATAGATGCGCCGGGCGATGCGCTTGATCTTGTAGATCAGCTCGACCACGTGGACAGGGATATGGATGGTGCGCGAATGCTCGGCGATGGCCCGGCTGATGGCCTGGCGAATCCACCAGGTCGCGTAGGTGCTGAAACGAAAGCCGCGTTTATAATCAAACTTCTGGGCCGCGCGCATCAGGCCAATATTACCTTCCTGAATCATATCGAGCAGTGGCAAACCCTGGTTGGAGTAGCGCTTGGCGATGCTCACCACCAGGCGCAAGTTGGCCTCGATCAGCTTCTTGCGCGCCAGACTATCCCCCCGTGAGACCCGCTCAGCCAGCGTCAGCTCCTGCTCTGCGGTCAATAAAGGGTACGAGCCAATCTCTTTCAAATATTGTTTGACGGCATCATCAACTGCGCCACGCTGCTTCTCCTCGCCCTGTTCTTCCCACTCGTCCTCTTTCTCCTCCTCAAATGCGTCCCCACTCTCTGGCTCGGCATATAAATCGTTCAACCCATAAGATGCACGCTCACGCGCATAGCTCTTTTTCTCCGCTCCAGTCTTAACCTCTCCAAATGAACGATCTGTACTACAGATTTTCGCAACTTGCCTGCCCATACCAATAACTCCTTCTCAAAAACCGAAACACGCTAAAGCAAATTGATGAACTCGTAGGCAGCCAGTCCTCCCCACGAAACCTTCAATGATGGTGTCTTTCTTTTGTTCAGAAATACTCTCCTACTGCTAGATATAGCAACAATCATGCCAAAGTGCCCCGGCAACAGGAGACGGAACACGCCCGCATATGGCCCGCACCCAACTGACAGCAGCGTCGAAGGTTCCTGGAAGAATTTCCTCCCGCTTTTAAACATCGACAAGAATGTCTTGATCTAAAGGGAAAACAGACGAACGCCAGACGCATATAGAATGAATATATTTCCAGCTTCTGCGGAAATTTCCACAGTCGGGCAGCTAAATCATACATGTGAGTCCATAAAAACTTGACTGGAGTTGGAGTACCTGCTATGCTAAGTATGTAAGCAGTCTGCCAGAGGAATATGTGCACTATCCCACTGGCGTGCAGAAGTCCGGCTCGCAATTTTATGAAGAAATCTTCATGAATCGGCTGACACCAGAAGTGAAGTATGGTATCATGGCTGTGGCAGAGACTCTCTGTATCGGTATGGCTGCTATGGGGACGCGGATGCAGCGGCGGAGGCTCCCCCTCGGCTTACTTCTTGCCAAACCTCGCCGTGTGGTCAGGTGGGCGCATACTATCCCTCGTGAGAAGGAAGGAGGCGATTTCGTGGAGAATGCATTTCCTCGGTGTCGCAAGTGTAGTGAAGGTGATCTGGTTCCGCTTTCGGATTTCGGCAGCCAGGGAGCTTCCATCGAGTACAAAGCCTGGGTTTGCACCAACCCTTCGTGCCTGTACAACATCAAAATCCGTAATGGCGACATTATCATCAACGAACCCATCAGCGATGGGTCGCTCCACTCGTATCGCAGCAGTCGGCAGTAACTCCTGCGCCAGATTATCTGACGCGTGAGATGTACGCTGATAGCGTGTAATTGAGTGGAGGAAAGGCAAAAGGCAAACAATCCTTTGCCTTTTGCTTTTGTTCTTGCTCAAGCACAAAAGCGGTCCTTGCTTGCTCTCGCGAGATAGCAGCAGGGGTTGGATTATTGCCTCCCTGGAAAATACCGGCGGCGTATTTGCTTGCTATGGTGTTTTATAATAACGTTTGAACTTATTTTTTTACGATCATAGAGTCCTGGTAACAGTTGAAGTCGGGTACCCTACGGCTAGCAGTCAGGGGCATTCCTGGCCGCGAGAGGTGAGCGTGTCTACCCATTGGGTATCGCGTCGGCCCTCACATCCGGCGTTCGCCTGCTGAGTATACATGGGAAGGGAGTTAGGATACAACGTGCTCAATCGATTCTTTGGGCAAAAAGCGAAGGAAGAGCCAGAGTCGGCTCCTCAATCTGAGGTTCAAGAGGAACGTCCAGAAGAGGCACCGATGGCTGAAAAAGGGGTTAATCCTTTTAAAAATAGCTTGAGCCGCACCCGCCAGTTCTTTGCCCGTTTCGCCGAATCGGGCTACGACACTGATACAAGCGTCTACCCCGACGCGCGAGCCTACCCTGAAACCGACACCTACCCTGAGACCAGAGCGTACCCCGAAACCAGCGCGTATCCCGAATCTGCACCAGTGCGCCAGGCTCCGGTCCCAACACCTGTTCCTATGCGTCCCGCACCCGCGCCCACGCCAATGCCGGTGAGACAAATGCCTATCACCAATGAGATGTGGGACGATCTGGAGGAGGCGCTATTGCTGGCGGACGTTGGTCCCGGCACCAGTATGTGGCTGATGGATCGTTTGCGCGAGCGAGCCGACGAAGAGCAGATGCGCACCATGCAGCAAGTGCAACACGCTTTGCGCGAAGAGATGGCAGGTCTGCTGGGCAAAGCCTCGCCTCTGCGTTTCGCGAAACAGTCCCCCCTGACGGTGATCCTGGTGATCGGCGTCAATGGTTCAGGCAAGACGACCAGCATCGGTAAAATGGCCCTGCGCCTGACACTGGAAGGGCATAAGGTACTGCTGGCCGCCGCCGATACGTTCCGCGCCGCCGCCATCGATCAACTCAAGGTCTGGGGCGAACGCACGAGCACCCCGGTGATTAGCCAGGCCCCTGGTTCTGATCCCGGCGCGGTGGTCTACGACTCGATCCAGGCCGCTCTGACACGTGGCTGCGATGTGCTGATTGTGGATACCGCCGGGCGCCTGCACACCAAGTTTAATCTGATGGAAGAGCTGAAAAAGATCAATAAGGTGATCTCGAAGCTGCTACCAGAAGGCCCACAAGAGTTACTGGTGGTCATCGACGCCACTACCGGACAGAACGCGCTGCTCCAGGCACGCAAGTTCGCGGAAGATATCGGTCTGACCGGCGTAATTATCACAAAGCTCGACAGTACCGCCAAAGGTGGCTTCGCCTTCGCAGTGGCCGACGATCTGGGTGTGCCCATTAAATTTGTAGGCACCGGTGAAAAAATTGAGGATCTCACGCCGTTTGACCCCCAGAGTTTTGTGGACGCGCTCTTTGCGCAAGACTGATAGGGAGATTTTGCATGGCCAGAGAAGCTGCCACACCTGCAACCGGGCAGACGACAAACCACGATTTCCAGCAGCCGCGCGCGGCAATGGGCAATCTTGTAGTGAAGTGCCCCAAATGTAAAGAAATTTTGCTCGCGCGCGAATGGGAGAAAAATCTCAAAGTGTGCGCGCGCTGTAATTATCATTTTCGCTTAACCGCTCCCGAACGCATCACCCTGCTGGTAGACCCCGGCAGTTTCGTGGAAACGGACGCCACGATGGTTTCGGCGGACCCGCTCAAGTTTGTGAAACGCGCGAAAGATGACGTGGAAACGTATCAAGATAAACTGGCAGCCGAAGGCAAGAAGTCTGGCCTGCATGAGTCGGTAGTCAGCGGTCACGCGACTATTGGTGGCCTGCCGCTGGCTCTGTCGGTGATGGATTTCCGTTTCCTGGGAGGCACCGTGGCCGCGGTGGCGGGCGAAAAAATCGCGCGTACCGTAGAGCTGGGCATAGAGAAGCACATGCCCGTTCTGGTGGTCTCGACCGGCGGCGGGATGCGTATGCACGAGGGTCTCTTCTCGTTGATGCAAATGGCCAAGACCTCGGCAGCGCTGGCCAGGTTGGGTGAGGCGGGTTTGCCTTATATTTGCCTGCTCACCGACCCAACGACGGCAGGCATCACCGCGAGCTTCGCCATGCTCGGAGATGTGGCCCTGGCCGAGCCGGGTGCGTTCATCGCCTTCGCGGGACCGCGTGTGATTGAACAATTCATGCATATCAAGGTACCTGAGGGAACAATCAATGCTGAGTTCGTCTTGCAGCATGGGATGATCGATGCGGTTGTGCCCAGAGATCAACTGCGCGCGACTTTGGCGCGTCTCCTGCGCATGTACGCACCCCAGGCGCGCTCCTGGGCCAACAAAAGTCAAACAGTGCAGGTAACCAAGCAGATAGGGGGGAGCGATGGCCTACGACCTGGAATTTGAGAAACCGCTTGCTGAGCTTGAGAAAAAGATCAACGCGCTCCAGAAAAAGGGGGATCGTCTCAAAACGGACGAGCATCGCCAGTTGCAAGATCTTGAGCAGGATTTGCGCCACCGCACCGAGGAGATTTATCGCGATCTCTCCTCGTGGCAAACCGTGCAGGTGGCTCGTCACAAAGACCGTCCCCACGCGCTCGACTATTTGAACGAGATGTGCGGCGATTTCTTTGAATTGTGCGGGGATCGGGCCTTCGGCGATGACCATGCCATCCTGGGCGGCCTGGCCCAGATCGATGGCGAGACCCTCATGCTGGTCTGCCACCAGAAGGGGCGCACGATGAAGGATAAGCAGCATTACAATAATGGGATGCCCCATCCCGAAGGCTTCCGCAAAGCCGGACGTCTGATGCGCCAGGCCGAGAAATTTGGCATTCCCGTCGTGACCTTGATCGATACTCAAGGCGCCTTTCCAGGTCTGGAAGACGAAGAACGCGGCCAATCCGAAGCCATCGCTTCCAACCTCTACCTGATGTCGCATCTACGCACCCCCACGCTGGGCATCGTGATCGGTGAAGGTGGTAGTGGCGGCGCCCTGGCCATTGGCGTCACCGACCGCGTGCTGATGCTCGAATACAGCATCTACACCGTCACCTCGCCTGAGTCCGCCGCATCGATTACCTGGCGTTCAACTGCGTTCGCGCAACAGGCGGCTGACGCCCTGCGCATTAGTGGACGCGAACTCAAAACCCTGGGCCTGATCGACGATATCATCACCGAGCCATTGGGCGGCGCGCACCGCGATACCCGCCTGGCCGCTGATAGGGTGAAAAAAGCTATCCAACAGAACCTGGCGGAACTCAAGCAGATCCCCCTCGACGAACTCCTGGAGATGCGTTACCAGAAGTATCGCTCGATGGGTCAGTTCACCTGGGCGCCAGAAAACACGTAATAGTTGTTATAGCCAGAGGAGTGCGCCTTTTACCACACGGCACAGCAGTCAATAGGTCGCGTATAATGAGGATGAACGCAGAACATATACTGAGTAGAGAGGAGTGTTATGGCAGATCCACAACGTCCTTTCTCCCAAAAAACGCGCGAGCCCCAGGAGCAGGAGCAACTCAAAGAGACCGGGCGCATCGAGGCTTTTAGCGATGGCATCTTTGCAGTGGCTATCACACTCCTGGTTTTGAATATTCAGGTACCCAAAATGAGCAATGGTGAACTCTGGAGGGCAGATCTGCTTGGGGTGGCGCTGCTCAAACAATGGCCAACCTATCTGGCCTTCGTCACCAGTTTCGCCACTATAGGCGTGATGTGGATAAATCACCATCGTTTATTCACCCACATCAAATCGAGCAATGACATCCTGCTCGCTCTCAATCTTCTGCTCTTGCTGCTGATAGTCTTTGTGCCGTTCCCCACAGCACTCCTCACGGATTATCTCCAGCCTCAACAGTTACTCGCGGATTATCTCCAGCCGCAATATTCTCTTGCCGCAGTGATCTACAGCGCGACATTCATCCTCCTGGCGATTGCCTTCAACATACTCTGGCGCTATGCCTCGCATAACAATCGCCTGCTCGACCCACAGGCTGATCGAGGAGCAGTCGAAGCTATTACCAAACAATACCGCTTTGGTCCGCTGCTCTACCTGGTAGCTCTGGTGCTAGCTTTTGTCTACGCGCCCGCCAGCATGACCTGGAATCTCCTGCTGGCTATCTTCTTCGCCTTACCTGGCCGCATAATCAGGTGAATCCTCTTTTGCCTGAAACAGAGAGGGAGCTTTGCGTCTCTAGCTTCCGCACCTGTCAGAAGCATGGGTATCCCCATAATCGACCTGCGTGACCTTCACGGGCGGATCAAAATTCTGATAGCCTCCGAGACCTCCAAACGCACAAAAATGGCTGACGCCGTTGCGGTACCATTTAAACCACACGGGAGCACCAGCGTTGTCGTAGATCTCATTCACATTCTCGATCTTCCCAAGCCCCTTGTAACCGGAGCCGCAAAAGTAGGTGGCCTTGCGCCAGTTATCGCTGATCACCATCAGCGCTGGCTCAGTATTCAACGTGGGGATGGGGTTACTTACAGGGTTGGGATTATACGAGCATGTATCTACCACAGAGACATGCAGAGCACGCCCCTGAGCAGAGGGGAGCGCAAAAGCGCTCTGGGTATGTACCTCTGAGGCTCCGGGTGCCGCGAACACGCGAGGAGACGCGAGAAACGTCAGCACAAGCGCAAGCACCAGCAGGATACACCATCTTTGACGAGCAAGCATGGTAGTTCTCCTTTGTGCAATCCGTTGCCGCGCGAACACAATCCCTCAAAATCTCTCTTTGAATAGATGTGGTTGCACTACATTTGCAAATAAGCTCATCACAGTAAATTACGTGTGTATGAACAAGCTCCCATACGCCATTATATATTGATAGTAAATCACAGGTAGCATTTCCTATAGAAGCCGATGCTTACGAAAAGGTAGGGCCAGGATCTCTGTAAAATCCTGACCCTACCTCACTAAGCAAGAATGAATGCTATCCAGATGCAGTCCCACACTGCGCCAGGATAGCATTCATTAGAACCAGCCTCGATCCACATGGATGGCGGAGGAATGCCTTACAATCACGCGGATTCTCGAACGACGTTCTCGTTAGAAGCGAAGGGATTGTGGGCGCGGATAATATATGTCTCCCAGGCTATTTCGAAATTGCTTCTCCGAAACACACTGATCAGGCATACCATTAGTATACCTATTTGACACAGGGAAAAAGAACACCATATAATACAGATGGTTATGCCATTTATGACATTCCTCGAAAAATATCGCACTTAGTATGCGTCCAAGAGAACTTTACGATGACTCTAGTAGTACGAACAGGCCTCACTGAAGCCCGAAAATACCACCGGTGGTCACAACAAAAGTTAGCTGACCTCGTTGGCACAACTCAGAATAATATTAGCCGTTGGGAACGGGGAATTACTACTCCCGGCCCCTATTTCCGCAGTAAACTCTGTGCGTTGTTCGATCAAACGCTTCAAGAACTCGGGTTATCTGACGAACCAGTTGTTCAGCAACCATTGAGTTCCATGTCAGACGCCTCTCACCCTCATCTAGAGCAACCGATGCTCCTGTGGCATGTTCCCATTGCGCGCAATCCATTCTTTACTGGTCGCGAAGAGCCTCTGCTTCATCTATACGAAATGCTCCATCGAGAGCACAATATGGCTCTCACTCAATCACTGGCCATGAGTGGGCTTGGCGGGATCGGGAAGACCCAGATTGCGCTGGAATATGCCTATCGTTATCGAGCAAACTACTCCTGTGTTTTTTGGATCAGCGCAGCAACCCATGAAACCCTGCTGGATGGCTTTGTGACGATGGCCGATCTCTTACAATTACCTGAAAAGGACGAGCGCGACCACAAGCGCGTGCTTACGGCTGTTAAACACTGGTGCGCCACACACCAGAAGTGGTTGCTGATTCTGGACAACGCAGATGACGTGCGCGTACTCCATGATATGCTACCAGCGGACCAAACAGGGCATCTGTTGATAACCAGCAGAGCGCAAGCGCTGGGTTCCCTGGCACATCGCATTGACGTCAAGACAATGGGGATGATGGAAGCAACCTGGTTCCTCCTCCTCCGCGCCAAAAGGGTAGACCTTGATACATCCCTCGATCATGTTGCACACGAAGAGCTTGCCGTAGCGGAAACCATTGCCATCGAGATGGACTTTCTCCCGCTCGCTCTCGACCAGGCAGGAGCCTATATTGAAGAAGTGGGATGCAGTCTCTCTGCCTATCTGGAATTGTATCGCGGGCATCGTCAGAAGGTTCTGAGCCGCCGGGGCCATGTACCAACCGATCATCCTGAGCCGGTCACGACAACATGGGAACTGAACTTTCAGCAAGTAAAGCAGGCCAATCCAGCAGCAGCAGATCTATTACGCCTGTGTGCCTTTCTGGAACCGGATGCCATCCCAGAAGAGCTGTTCACCAACGGAAGTGCTTGCCTGGACCCAATTTTACAGCGAGCAGCAGCAGATGCGTTTACGTTGAACGAAGCTATTGAGGAGCTACGCAAGTTTTCTCTGATCCAGAATGATCCTGAGACCAGGCTGTTACGTATTCATCGCCTGGTTCAGGCCGTGCTCAAAGATACTATGGAGATAGATGAGCAACGCTGCTGGGTCCAACAAGCGGTGCGCGCAACCAACATGGTCTTTCCTGAAACAGTCCAGGCGAGTACCTGGCCACACTGCCAGCGTTACCTTGCTCAGGCTCAGGCATGTACCCTGTTAGCCCAGGAATATACCCTCACGTTCGGAGAAGTAGCCTCATTGTTTTATCGGGTTGCCCGCTATCTCTACGACCACGCGCTCTATGAGCAAGCAGAACCATTATTTCGACAAGCGCGGCACATCTGGGAAGAGATCGCTGGGATGGATCATCCCAACGTCGCCGATTCACTGCTTGGGTTGGCACTGCTCTATAGCCAGCAGAAAAAGTATGAACAAGCTGAACCCCTTTTCCAGCGCGCCCTATCCATCCGGGAACAGAGCCTGGGTTCTGAGCATCCCGATGTCGCCCAGATACTTGGGAGATTAGCCGAATGCCTCAGTACGCAGGGAAGGTATCAAGAAGCCGAGCCGCTATACCGACAGGCCATTCATATCTGGGAACGAGCGCTGGGGCCTGACTATTTCGAGATTGCAGGTGCGCTCGATGGGTTGGCCATCATTTCCGCTCGCCAGGAAAGGCTTAAAGAGGCTGAGCCACTATTTCAGCGCGCCTTGCACATTCGCGAGCAAACATTGGGTCCGAGCCATCCCGATATGGCGGCTTCCCTTAACAACATGGCCGTGTTCTACCTGGAGCAAGAAAAGTACGAACAGGCCGAACTGCTGGGGAAGCGAGCGGTGTCTATTTGGGAACAGGCTCTAGGGTCAGATCATCTCTATCTGGCCTACCCACTCGATGCGTTAGCTGATATTTGCAGCGCACAGGGTCGAGATAAAGAGGCCGAACTGCTGTTCCAACGAGCTGCATACATCTGGGAAAAAGCGCTGGGGCCGGAGCATCCCGACGTGGCTTATGTGCTCAATAAATTGGCCAATATATATTCCCAACAGGGAAGATATGAAGAGGCCGAACTGCTGTTTCAGAGAACGATGCGTATTTACGAACAAGCTCTTGATGAATTCCAACCCGACATAGCGAAGGTTTGCTATGATTTTGCTGTATGCCAGGAAGCAAGAGGCAAGAGCCAGGAAGCGGCTGTTCTCTACCAACGCGCGCTAGCGATTCGTGAACAGACGTTGGGAACCGACCACGAAGATACGGCAGAGGCGCGAACGAAGTATCTCGCCCTCTTACAAACAATCAATCAAGGAGAAGCGGCGGATGCTATAGGGACAGTTCAGGTAGAGAATCATAAGTAATGAGAGAAAAATAGCCACGTGCCAGAGCAATCTTCATGAAGATTGCCCTGGCACGTGCCACGTCTCAAACTACTCAAAGCGTGGGTTAGACGCGATAGCGATTGCGCGTCAGGAAGTAGAACTGGATCGCGGCCAGGATACCGACAAAAACTACGACCACCACGGCGTCAAGCGCGGGCGCGGTGGCGGTGGCGGACCTGATGCCGAGGAGCGCGCCAGGGAAGAACGGGATGTTCGTCTCAGTCTCGTGGAAGCCGGGGATCGAGAAGAAGGCGAACGCGGCGATGTAGATGAAGAGGGCAGTGCCCACCAGCAGCCACATCCCCAGGCAGCCCAGATTCTTCTCGCCGACCACCGCGAATTCACGGCGCGACACATTCGTCCAGAGGCTTGCCATCAACACTCCGGCGCCAGCGAGCATCAGCGCGACCATGCCCTGATAGGGATCACCAATATCGAAGCTGCTATGCGTGAGCAGGGTTGCCACGCCGAGCAGGGCCGCGACCACCAGGGAGCCAACTACGACCATATTGCGCTTCGTGCGCCAGGCCCAGACAGCAGCTACCAGGATCACGAAACCGTTTGTGGTCAAGATCGCGCCAATCAGGTCGCCACCTTCCTGGCCAAAGGCGCAACTCTGTGGGATCGCCGATTTACGCGCGCAGATCACAAAGTAATCGCCCAGGCCGGGCACTGAATGCAGCCAGCCAATAAACGGATAGATGACAAACCACGCGAGCAGGCAGATCGCGCCGATAGGGGCGAGGTTGATGCCTACAGCGTAGAGGCCCGCCATCGTAGTCTTACGCGTCGGACGCATCAGATAGTGCAGGCGTAGTGCAAAGGCCCCCAATAGTAGAATGACCGCGATAGCCAGAAACACATTGTAGAACGTATTCACCCAGAAGAGGCCCGTGAAGATACCACATTTGGCAGTGATGGCCTCTGGACATGCCGGGTAGATCTGTGCAGCCAGGCCCTGGGGGCTGACGAACGAGAAGACCAGCATAAAGAGCACCAGCATCACCGTGCCAACGGTCATCATCGTCCGTACTGCTAGAGTTGAGCCGAGGTCGCGACGATCAGGATCGCCCTGCTCGCGCATAGCCAGGCCAGCGTAGAACATCCAGGCCAGGCCGACAAAGAGCAGGAAAATACCCAGCGCCACCACATCGACTGCACCAGCGGGGAACCAGAGAAACTTGCCGCCCAGAACTGGACTGATACTCGTGCTAGAGGTGGGGAAAAACTGGCTATTTGTGGCCACAGCCCAGCCAATAGCTCCCAGGCCGAGGATGGCAGCAATAGCCCCCAGCCCGGCAAAGATCGCAGGCGGCACCACCGGCTTGGGATCGAACAGCATGACAATTACCTGAATGATCAGGAAGCCAGCCAGGGTCACATAGGCAAGGGCCAGCATAGCCTGTTCAAAGCCCACCAGCGATGCAGAGGTCATTTCGAGATTGACAAAACTTGGGAGTTGTCCCACCAGGAGCGCAGCCACAAAAAAGAAGCCAACGCCAAAAATGAGCGCGCGGGCCCAGGATATGCGCTCTCCTGTCTCCCTTTGTTGAGCTTGTTGCATGGATCGCAAACCCTTTCAACATATCGCGGAACGCGAGATGATAGCGATCAAGAGCAAGGTATCGCGTCCTCGCAAGGGGCGCGATACCCAAACAAACGATTACTTCACAACCGTAATCATGGCCACCATACCAGGGTGAATCTCACAGAAGTAGACCACCTGGTGATTGGGATTGGCGTTATAGGCCGCCATCGTCACTGTATAGCTGAAGGTGCCACTTCCAGCCGCGAGAGGAGTAGAGGCGCCTGAGTCAAAGACCTGCGGGTTGGGTACTGGTGAGCCAGCGTTCAACCCCTTAATCGCAGTCACCGTATGGGGCGCGGAACTCTGATTGACCCAGGTAATCTTGGTCCCCACCTTGACCTTGATATTCGGGATACCATAGCAACTAGGATTACAGGTCACACCAGGCAGTGTATTGACGATATTAATCGTGACCGCCGTCTTGCTCGTCATATCCACAGGCGCGCCAAACTGACCGGTACCCGCGCCAGCGGTTGCCTGAGCCACAGCCGTCTGATACGCTCCTGCATTCTGCTGTTGGAGAGCCGTAGGAACCTGACTGAAGCCATTTGCACCTGAGCCGGCGGCATAGCCGTTCGTTTTCAGGTAGGTCGGGTCAGCCGAACGAATCAATTCAAACAAATACTGAATCTCCGGCTGAGAAAGCGGGCCACCATACTGATCGCTCCACGCTGGCATGCCCAGGTCGGTACCGGCAAGGTCCGTCGAGTTTTTTGGAACTCCCGAACTAATAATGCGCATGACATCGGTATCCGAGAGAGCATTGAGAGCATCGTTCCCATTTAGCTTCGGTCCAGAGCCCCCCTGACCGGTGAGACCATGACACTTGAGACAATATGTGGCATAAAGTGCGGCGCCTTGCGTTACAGCATTATTGTGCTGATTGATTTTTGCCTGGGCCTCGCCGTTGGTCTCCATAATCCAGAAAACAGGAATCATCAGCGCGACAATCAATAACATGAGTAGCGCGCCATAACCTGTTTTCTCCACCGCGTTGGTGCGCGAATAGAAAATGTAGAGCAAGGCTCCCACAACGATCAGCAGGACAACAATACCCACCGCTGCCTGTACGGGATCTATCATAAAAATACAACCCTTTTATAACTCCAGATGACCAGTGCGGCACCTGTTTCAATCGAACCTGGCGGCCATTAAGAAGAGAGAGCAAACCTGAACCCGCTCTTCTCAACGCCCCCAAACGTTGGACACGTATCCTGCATGAGCATATACAACATGCTGGGGACAGACATACGTTGTCCCGCTAAGACGCCGAGCACTGCACGCCGGGTGTGGGAATAATGCGAGTCGTTGCATCAGGATGCGGGATCGTATTCACCAGCGTACCAGTTGAGACGATCACATCCGAGCCACTGACGGACATCTTGAAACGGTCCAGGCTTCTGGGGGCCGGGCCATCCAGATATTCACCATCGACGTTATAGTGCGAGCCATGACAGGGACACTTGAAGCTGTTGCAGTCATTGCGAAACGGCACCGTACAGCCCAGATGCACACAACGCTGATAGAGAGACACCCAGTAGGAGCCATCGCTATCTTTGAACCACGCCTCAGAATCTATCTGATCAGCGAAACTCTGACCTTTCAGCAGGAATGGGGTGTCGGGCGAGAGATGCGCAATATAGGTTTTAGCCTGCTGGCGATAGAACACTCCCGCCTGGTCAAGGACAAATTTATTGGGCGTCGCAGCGGGAAACTCGCTCTTCTTGCCAATAGTCAGGTCAGCACCAAACTGACCCACCAGGTTGGGGTAGAGCATATACAGCGCGCCCGCAGTTGCGGCAGTCGCGGAGAGGCCCCAGATCGAGAGCATTGACCTGCGCAAGAAGCGCCGCCGGGACAAACGCTGTTTCGCGATTTCGGCAGCCTCGGCCCCGCCACCATGCAACACCTCATATTGCTGCGGCGTGATGGCGGGCCGATCACTGTCATTCCGTTCAAAAGTCATAATTGTATCTATCCTCTATTACAGGTCGAAGTAAATGTGCTGCCACGGCCAGACCCAGAGCCAGCCAGGGCCACGGAAAAAGCTACCAGCCAGCGTAATCACAGCCCAGAACATCAGGAACATGGTAAACGTGGCAATAGCAACCTTGCGGTCAGCGTAGGCCCGGCTTGGGTTGCGGTCTACATAGGGCAGAACCGCCAGCGCGAGCAGGGTCACACCGGGAACCATTACACCAGCGCTATTAGGCTGGAAGTAGTGCAGCAACTCCTGCAGGCCCAGGAAGTACCAGGGCGCCTTCGCCGGGTTTGGCGTCGTGTTTGGGTCGGCAGGATTTTTCAAAGGCGCATCAATGGCCAATGAGAGCAGCGTCACCATCACCATCACGATGGCAGCCGCAAAAAACTCGCGCACAAGCAGGTGCGGCCAGACAAACACGGAGTCTTCCAACGGCTTCTCAACGCGCGTGATCGCCTCTTGCTTCACGACCGCAAGAGTGCGATAACGCCGTTGCGTTGCCGAAGATTGTGTCTGCACTTCTGGTTCTTTTTGTTCAATTGACATATGCATATCCTCTCAAGAGAACCAATGGGGCACACGGCTCAGCAGAACCTGGACCCCTGCATGAAACAGACAACAGCCTACTACTGACGCGTACTGCCCACCAGCGCGCGTGCTTCCACTTCGCGGCGCGACGGAGGCGGAGGGCCAGCGGCGCCACCATCCTTACGGATGCGCCAGAAATGCACAGCCATCAATAACGCGCCCGCCAGCGGTAAGAGCACCACGTGGCCCACGTAGAAGCGGATCAGCGTGGCCTGACCAACCGCGGGACCGCCAACCAGGATCTTATACACCGTCGAACCCAGCAGGGGGGTGTACGGAGCCAGGTTGGTGCCAACGGTGATAGCCCAGATCGCAATCTGGTCCCAGGGCAGCAGATAGCCGGTAAAGCTCAGGAACAACGTGACGAAGAAGAGCAGCACGCCCACCACCCAGTTGAACTCTCTGGGAGGCTTGTACGCGCCGTGATAAAAGACACGGATCATATGCAGCGTGACCGAGACCACCATCAAGTGGGCCGCCCAACGATGCATATTGCGCACAAGGTTGCCGAAAGCAACCACGCTACTCAACTGGTGAATGTTGGTATACGCCTGCGATGTGTCCGGCACATAGTAGAACATCAGAAATACGCCGGTGAGGGTTAACAGCAAAAACAGGAAAAATGAGATCCCACCCATACACCAGGTATAGGTGATCTTCATCGCCTGACGGCTGACTTTCACCGGATGCAAATGCAGGAAGACATTGCCCATCATCACCAGCGACTGGTTCAGCGGGGTGTCTGGATAGCCGTGGCGAAAAATGGAGCGCCAGAGCTGACTCTCGACAGTCTTCTGTGTCAGAGTGTCGAGTACACTTTTCTTTGGAACAGAATTCACTGTGCCTCCTCAATAGATCGTGCCAGGTTTGTCCTGTCAGGACCAATTGGAAAATAGCCTGATTATCAATTATTCTCAAATACGTGTGGCTGATTATACCATACGTGAGCGTACAACGGGTACTCCCTGAACTGGAAACAGCCAGAGCACAGACCTCCGTGCCGTCACAAGCTCAGGTAACAAGACCTTACACTTATTGTAGCGCAACCCCACAGCTTTTGAGAAGATGTGAGCGGTCTATTATCCTGGATACCCGATAGTATAGGCATTCTATACAGGAAGCTTACCGCAAGCGTTCGCTGGATACATCAGGTACATACCTGATATTGGACCTGATTTCTTGCCTCCTCCAGGCGTTTCTGCCAGTTGGACCAGGGCATTTGACAGTGGACAAGCATACTCATTACAATAAAATAGAAGATCAATAAACCGACCAGAATGCTAAAGGATACCACAATGGCTCATGCCGAAACCACCTATGCGGAGGAAGAACAACACGGACAGCGCTTGTTGAGGCCGCTGCTGGCGCTACCAGTCTTCTATAAAGTGCTGATCGCCAATAGCCTGATCATCTTTGTGGGCGCGACGGGCGGCACCTGGCTGGCATATAACCTCAACAATAATTCCTACGCCACACCCGCCTCGCTGGTGATCTTTGTAACGTTCGGCTGGTTGATCAGTATCGCGCTCAACTTTGTGGTTCTGCAATTCGCTTTTCAACCCCTGATGCGCCTGGGCAAGGTGATGAACCGGGTTCAGCGCGGCGAGCGCACGGTGCGCGCTCAATTGACGGGGGCCGATCCCCAGGCCGATCAGCTGGCCCAGACCTTGAATATGATGCTGGAGGCCATCGATGAGTCCTCGCGCCTGCGCGCCAGTCAGATCATTAACGCCCAGGAGGAAGAACGCAAACGCATCGCGCGCGAGCTGCACGACGAGACCAGCCAGGTGCTCACCTCGCTACTGATCAGCCTGGCGATTCTGGAAGAATCGATCACCACCGAGGAGGCGCGCGCGCGCATCGCGGATACGCGCGCGCTGGCTCACTCAACGCTACGCGCAATCCGCAGCCTGAGCATCGACCTGCGACCCAGCGCGCTGGACGACCTGGGACTACTGCCGGCGCTGCGCTGGTATCTCAAAGAGTACCAACAAAAATGCTCGATTGAGGTTGAATTTCAGGCCACCGGCTTGAAAGAGCGCCTGCCCGCTGAAATGGAGACCGCGCTCTACCGCATTGTGCAGGAATGCCTGACCAACACGGCGCGCCACTCGCACGCGCGCAAAGCCACGGTTATCTTACGCGAGGAGGCCGAGGATGTGACTGGTACCATTGTGGACAACGGCTATGGCTTTGACTACGCGGCCCTGCTCAAAGCGCGCAGCCAGGAACGCAGTATGGGACGTGGGCTGGGATTGACGGGCATGGAGGAACGCGCAGTGCTTCTGAACGGGGAACTGGAGATTCATACAGCACCCGGTGAGGGAACACGAGTTGAGGTGCGCATACCCCTGCCAAAGCGCGAGAAAGAGCCGCGCCCGAAAAAAACCGATGAATTAACAATTGCATAAGCCGCGTAGTTCTACGCCCAAAAAACAGAACAATAGGACTAGATGAGTATACACATTTTGCTGGCTGACGACCACACCATTCTACGAGCAGGGCTGAAAATGATGCTCAATGCCCAGCCGGACATGGAAGTGATTGGGGAAGCGCACGATGGGCGTCAGGCCCTACACGAAGCCCTGCGCCTGCACCCGGATGTCATCCTGATGGATATCACCATGCCCGATATGAACGGTATCGAGGCCACGCGGCAGGTCAAAAAACAACTGCCCAATGTGAAGGTGCTGATCCTGACCATGCACGAAAACGACGAATATGTCTTTCAAGCTCTGCGCGCGGGCGCCTCTGGCTATATGCTCAAAGAGGCGGCGGATACCGATCTGATTAACGCCCTGCATGTCATCCAGAGTGGGAATTTTTATCTCTCACCAACAGCCCAATCGGTGATGGTGGGCGATTATTTACAGCGGGTGCGCGCGGGCGAAGAGAAAGATAGCTATAGCAGCCTGACCGAGCGCGAGCGCGAGATCCTCAAGCTGGTGGCGGAGGGCTTCACCAATAACCAGATCGCCGAACGCCTGGTCATCAGCCCCAAAACCGTCGATACCCACCGCACGCATATCATGGATAAACTCAACTTGCATAGCCGCGCCGAGCTGGTGAAATATGCCATGCGACGCGGCCTGCTCGAAGATTAGGCGAGCAAAAGACCAGGCCGGGCGGCCTAATCTTCTTCCTCATCCCCGCCAAAGCCAGGATCGGTCTGGTTATCCTCGGCAAAATACTCGTCGCTATAGAAGCCAACATCCTTGCCGATATACACACTGACCAGAAAATCGTCGCGGGGCATATCGGCTGAAAGCACGAGATCCTCATCAATCTGCTCGATCAACTTGCTCAAATCAGCCTCTTCTAGCTCTCGTTCAAGGATCAGCGTCCCATGCACTGCTGTGGTCGTGAAATGGATATCGATGGTCCCCAGACGGCTATTACTTTGCAGGCCACTACCCTGCATAATGTAATAACTTTCGGAGTAAGGTGTGCGAAAATGCCGTTCAAAACGAATGTCGTCCATACACGTATAGTACTGCGCAGCCAGGCTGACTCGAAGAGACAGCACGGTAACCGCGCCCTCCTTTCTCTCTATCCGCAAGTCTCAGCCCTGCGGGTCGCGGTTGGCGTTGCCCTATTATAGCATCCGTGAGGCAAAATAGCCAGCGAATTTTTCACACATGAGAAGAATATAGAACATATATCACATAGTTGCATGATATATGTTCTACATTCTTCTTCCATAAAAAGTGTTTATGCGAGAAATTGTAACGATGCGCGCAGGGGCGCAAAGCTGTCGTGTTCCGCCTGGGCATAGACAGGCGGCAGGGTCAGGCAGGCCAGGGTGTAAAAATGGCCGTTGTGCTGCGTGACGTACAGAGTAATCGTGTAGGTCGCGCCGCTCTGGTTGATACTGCCCTGAAGCTGCTGCCAGCTCGCGCCCGCGAACGTGACGGCGGAAGCCACCTTCTGGTTCGTTATGCCTAGTTGGCTCGCTTGCTGGTTCAGATACTGGTCGAGCGAGCCGTTCGCGGCAGCTTGCCTGAGATCAACCTGGACGGTAGCAGAGTTATCGGCGAAATGCGCGCTGTTGTGAGCCTGGTCAGCACTGACCTTCCAGGACTGCGGATAGTCTAATGAGACACCCAGCGCGCTATTCTGATAGTGTTGCGTTGGCTGAGTTGCCTGGTTGGTCACGCTCTGATTATGCTGATATGATAGAGCAGCAAGGATACCGCCCACAACCAGCAGCAGGACTACTGCAATCACCGCAACCCGCCCTCTGTATCTCGTAAGCGAACTTCGCGCCGCCGTAGAGGCCTGGTCCTGTCCGGGCCGCGGAGTGTTGGGCAACTGCTCCTGAGAAACACGCGGATACGAGACTGGCCCCGACTCGCCACTCTGCCAGGGGGCACGCGCCTCTGCCCAGGGCGGTGGATTGCCGGGCTGAGACGGCGGATTGGATGGGCCGAAGCCAGACCCTGGCCGTGATGGTGCTCCGTTCGCTGGACCAGAGCCAAATCCGGGCTGGGATGGTGGGTTCGCCGAACCAAAACCAGGTTGGGATGATGGATTGGCACTGCGACCCGTCGGACTTGATGGCCCGAAGCCAGAAAGCTGCCCATAGCTACCGGGCGAAGATGGCGGGTTGGATGGCTGCGACGTGCGGCGGTTCTCCAGTGCAGGAAGGTCCACGGGCCTGGATGGAGGCAGGGGCGTGCGCGGCCCACTGGAAGGTAGAGGCGAACGCGGGCCTGAAAAGCTGGCTGGCATGGGCCTGGTAGGTAGATCCACGACCTCATTCTCTTGTCGGGCTGCCTGTGCGGAGGGTCCGTTGCCGGGATAAGGAGTGGAGGCACGTTCAGCCTTGAGCTGTGGCTGGCCTTTGACGGTGGTGGAGGCAACGGTTGGCAGATCCTCCAGCGCCCCCTTGCCGCTCTGCTCGTCAAACAACTGTGTGCCGTGCTTGCCTGGAGCTTGCTGCGGCGTGGAAGGTGGTTGGCCCGCAATTTGCCATGCCACTGTCTCCCGATCAGCCAGCGCCCCCGCGCGCTCCTCAGCGCCAAACGGGAGCGGGGAGAAAGGAGTCTGCTCCACGGCTGGCGCGGGACCAGGGCCGGGAACGCGTCTCTGCATCGATGACTGAGATGCTGGCCCCTGCTCCCAGGACTGCGTAGAGAAGGCGCGCTGAGACTGCTCAGCCGCGCGTGCGCGCTCATCTGGTCGTCTGCCGGGCTGCTCTGCACCTGCATTCGGTTGTCCGGGCGCGTTGAATGCTTCTGGGATGGGAGTAGACTGCGGGCGTCTTAGTGTGGCCTCTGGAGGCGCAGGTGGCGTTCGCTGTTCAGACGCTGAAGGCGAACTGGCGCCCTGGCGCTCTTTACGCAACGACTCCAGTTCTTCCTGCCAACCAGGTAACACCATCGTCGATTCCTCAGGCGCGCCCTGTGGAGGCTGAGCAGGCGTCGAAGGCTGCGGCTGAGAACTCCCGAACAGATCGCGCTGAGATTGCATTGTTTTTGAATGGATCGATCCTGGCGCGCCGGGCATCTCAGGCTGCTCTCCCCATGACTGCGCAGGCGTCGAACCCATTGCACGCGAGGCCCCAGGCTGTTCTCCCTGGCCCTGTGCTTCCTGCGGGGTCGGGCGCATGGGACGCTTCGGTAAGCGCGCGGGCTGCTGGGTGCGTGGAAGTGGAGGCACCGGGTTGGCGCTCCACTCGGACGTGAAGGATGCCGGGCGAGGCGCGGGCGCGTCGTCACGCACATACTCCTTTGGCGGTAACTTAACCCTGATCGGTGCCTGCTCTGCCGGTGACGCAGAACCGTTGGGTACAACTTGAAACTGACCACAGTTGTTACAAACGCGAGCATCATCGTTTGATAGAGGCTGCCCACAATACATACACTGTTTTGCCACAAACCCTCTCCTGACTCTGGAATTTGTGAGGCGCCCCCGGAAACAGAACATCCGAGGGCTTGTACAACCCTCCCGCGCGCTCAACGTATCGATTGGCCACGCGGGAAGGCTACGGGACTTTCCCTGCCCCAGCCGGGTGAATACTTGTGTTAGATCTACGTTACTCTACTTAACGCCAGACAGTCAAGAAAAATAGCCCAGGGGTCAGTTTTTTTTACAAAATCTTTATTTGAGTGCGAGAAGCGCCTCGCGTTCGGTCGCCGTCGCAAAAACCTGCTGCTCTTTCACGATCTCCACGAGCTTCTTGCGGCCCTTTGGGCTGCCGATCATCAGCACACCGACCAGTTTATTCTCGCGGAAGAAGAGTTTACGGTAATTCTCATTACCTTTCTCGCCGGGTTCGCGGCGCGCAATCGAGACCAGTTCGGGGTTGTTCGACTCGGCGGTGCCAACGACGGCAATATTCACATCGAACAGCGGGCTAGTATAGGTTGGCACGTCGAGATAAGCCTGGCGGTCGCCGGCCATATTCGCCGCGACAAGCTTCCCATGCGCCATCGCATTATCCCAGGTACCCATCGTATGCTGCGTGCCAATCGTTGCATCATAAAACTCGGCCACATCGCCCGCGGTATAGACGCCGGGCACGTTGGTCTCCAGATACTCATTCGCCAGCACGCCGCTACGCACTTCCACCGGTGTATTCGCCAGAATGCTAGTATTAAGCGTAATGCCGAGGCCAACGCCGATCAGGTCGGCCTGGATCTCGCGGCCCTTTTTCGTCTTCACAGCCGCAGGCACGCCGTTCTGCCTGACCACACTCTCGATCTCATCGCCGTGGATGACTTCCACGCCAAACTTCTTCGCAATGTTGTCCACCACCTCGCCGCCTTCGGGGTCAAGCGAACTGCGCAGCCAGTAGGGGCCGCGCATAATCCAGGTGGTATTGAGGTTGCGCACCGCAAAACCGTCGCACAATTCATAGGAGATAAAGCTACCGCCATATGCCACAGCGTGGCGCGATTCGAGCATGCGCTGAATAATCGTTTTCGTATCGTCGAGGGTCACAAAATTATAAATATGCTGGCAACCCTCGGCCCCCGGCACGCGCAAGGGGTTCGCCCAGCCGCCAGTCGCGATCAGCAGCGCGTCGTAGGGCAGGCGCAGACCCTTCTCAGTCACCACCACACGCTCCTCTGTATTCACCTCCGTGACCATTGTCTCAGTAATCAGGCGCAGGTTGCGCTGCTCATGCCAGACAAAATCGCGGATCATCACCTTCGGTTCCGCCAGCTTCCCTTGCAGGAAACGCGGCAGTGAGACGCGGTTATAAAGTGGATAGGGTTCGTTTGTCAGCAAAGTAATACTACAATTGGGGTCATTTTTGCGTAATGTATCAGCAGCGGTTGTCCCCGCGATGCCATTGCCAAGTATCACATACCGTCGATCATGTGTAGCCAAGTGCCAGGTCTCCTTATCCATGTGATTGTTTATAAGGGCAAGTACTACATCCGGCCCAACTTTGCACCATAGTAGCACAATCGCAGGGAGAATACCATAGTGACGGCCATCCGCTAATGGAGCAAGAACGCCGGGGCATCCACAGTTTATTCCAGCAAACTCTTCACCTTCTGCAAAAAAACATCCAGCTCAAATGGCTTATGAATCCCCACAATGGTACGCTGCTCCAGCTCGCGGCGGGGCAGACGCGCACTCATCATAATGGCGGGCACCTGCTGGAAATCGGGCATGGCGTGGATCTGATCGTAGAGTTCCAGGCCATTGATGCCTGGCAGGTGATAATCCAGGATCAGCAGGCTAGGTTTGAGGTTTTGTAACGTAGTCAGAGCTTCATCGCCGCTGGCGAGCAAAAGCGCGTGATAGGGAGTTTCCTGCGTAATAACCTCAACCAGAAAAGCGCCTATATGTACATCGTCCTCGACGATCATGACAGTACGTAAAGAATCGTGTTCTTCGTGAAATGATTTTTCTATTGCACCGGGCATACTGCTGCTCCATCATGTACGGGAAGGGTCACAAAACTATCCTCAAAGAGAGGAGAGAGTATCCATCCCGCAGTATATCACTCTCCCAGGAGTACGTACACAAAGCGGAAGTCCCCGAAGAGCAATAACAGTTGCACAAACCAGAACCAGACACCGTTCATTTCCAGCGAAACTGGATGAACGGTGTCTTTAGAGGGTACCACTAATGCGACGGGCGCAGTGCCGCGACGATCATCGCGACAACGCTGATGACAAAGGAGACGAAGAAGGCCAGGTGCAGGCCGTTCATAAAGAGCGTCTGAGCCGCCGGAAAAGCGCCCATGCCGCCGCCGTAGATGAATACCTGCATCATCGCCTTCATCGGTACCTGGCTGAGCGCCAGGGGGAAAACGATGGCGATGCTGAGCATCTGTCCGGTGTTGTTGAGCATGGCCAGAATACCGGAGGCCGCGCCGCGCATCTGTGGCTCAACCGAGCTCATGATGGCGTTGGTGTTGGGTGAGGTGAAGAAGCCCGATCCACCACCCATTAAAAACATCAAGAGCGCGAGCACCCAGAACGGTGTCGTGGGGCTGATCATGGTCAGGCCGAGCAGCGCAATGGCCGAGACACCCAGACCAATCGGGGTCAGCAAACGCGAGCCAACTTTATCCGAGAGGCGCCCACTGAGCGGTCCAATAAGCATAAAGGCCAGGCCAAAGGGCGTGAGCATCAGGCCGGCAGTCAACGGGTCTTTCCCATACGGACCCTGCAAGTAGAAGATCAGCAGGAAGAGCACGGCTCCACGCGCGACACCGTTGAGCAGGCCGCTCAAATTTGCCATCGCGAAGAGACGGCTACGGAAGAGGCGCAACTGCAACAATGGCTCTTTAATACGCGGCTCAAGCACGAGAAAGACCAGCAGGCTTATCGCCCCAACAATCAGCATGGCATAAATCGCTGGCAACGGGATCAGCGGGAAGGCGAGCATGCTCAAGCCCAGCAGAATACCCGTCAGGCCAAGCGTCAGAGTGATAGCTCCAAACCAGTCGATATGCTGGTGGGCAGTGAGCCGTATAGATTCGCGCAAACGCCAGATGCCCCACAGCGAGCCAAAGATAGCCAACGGGACGTTAAAGAGAAAGACCCAGCGCCAGGAGAACTGTGTCAGCAAGCCGCCCAGGACCGGACCGATCAGAAAACCAGCCGCGCCCGCAATCTGGTTGACGCCCAGACCCAGACCAACCTGGCCTTTCTTGAAAGCGTCGGTAACAATCGCGGTACTGTTGGTAATCATCAGCGCGCCGCCAAGTCCCTGAATGACACGCCCGACAATCATATCACCCCCATGAAACTGGGGCTGGGAAAGTCCGCAGACCAGCGAGCCCAGGCCAAACATCAGGAAGCCGCTATTGTAGAGGCTCTTACGTCCCCACATGTCCGCCAAGCGTCCGATAATCGGGGTCATTACCGTGGTAATCAACAAATACCCCAGCAGCACCCACATAATCGTCAGGAAACTCGCGTGCAGCTCCGCCATAATATTGGGGAGCGCGATCAACAGAGCCGAGCCTTGAATCGCGGCCAGCAGTGCCCCGACGGTTGTTACCGAGAGCGCCGTCCATTTGTAGCCATCGTGCGCTTCGGGCGCGCGAGGCTCCTGGGCGGGCGCGACCGAGCGGGCTGCCTCGGTTGAGAGTTCAGAGGAAAAGAAGCGAAAATTGCGCATATTTGCCCTTCTATACTAATCACAACATCATACGTCTATACAAAACTCGTGAACACGCGTGAGAAAAGAGCTATTTGTAACTAACACGAAACTGTCTCACATCATTTCATCCACCTGCTGATCGAGAACGATTCAACGTTCGCCCCCCACCAGGCGATAGAGCGCGGGCAGGGCTGCCAGGATGCTGGCATGTTCTTCAACGCTCAAATGCCGCACGCGACATTGCAGGGAGGCCAGGCACGCCTGACGATACACCTCTACAGCCATACGCCCCGCCTCAGTCACCCTGACCCGGACGGTACGCCAGTCCACCTCATCACGCGCGCGTTCGATATAGCCCTGCGTGTGCAGCCGCTTGACCATTGCCGTGGCAGTTGAAGGCGCAACGGCCATATGCTCTGCCAGCTCCTGCATGGTGCAGCCTTCATGCTCAACCAGTGTGGCAAGCAGGGTGAGCTGGCCATATGTAGCCCGCACCTCGCGCATCTCGCGCCAGCCCGGATGCTGCTCCACCTCCTCACCCTCCAGAGGCACATCCGCGCGCAATTGCCGCAGAATTTTTGGCGTAATATCCAGCAGTGCCGAGGCCAGTTTCGTATCGTGTGGAGCGCTTTCGTGAACCATAACCATCCTTCCACGCTATCATTTTGATCATCTAAATATATGATACACGAAACAGATTGAGATTGCAAATCGTTTAGCCAGGCAGTTCCCTTCCGTTGCTGAAGAGAAGCAAAGCAGACTTGTAGGGCCTTTGTTTGCTTGCGCGTATACGTATTTATTCATCCATACGTGTCTATTAAAGAACAATGATTTGAGAAGAAGAGAAGGAAGTGGGCGGATAACGAAAAATACCACGAGAAAGGAATAGACCCATGAACACACCTGAACAGAATCAGAACCCCAACGACCCTGAACAGTTGGCGCAGCATCCCGAAATAAGTCAGCCGCCTGATAACGCAGCCCATGAGTCCACAAAGTATCCTGAAGATATTCGATCCTCCGAGCACACAGAACACGCGCTCGTGGAGAATCCTGAAAACCTTCAACACTCCGACTACACAGAACATGAGTTTGCTGAGCATCCCGAATATTCACAGATCACCGGAACGTTTCGCGAGCAGGCCAACGCAGCTCAGGCCATAGAAGAACTCAAGCAGCTGGGTTTTAGAGAAGATCAGATCAAGCTGACCGAGTACGACCCAACCTCCACTGCGCAAGAGGGGGACGATACCCCTTCATATGCAGATGATATTCGTTTCTTCGTCCATGTTCAGGCTGAAGGGAAAGAGCAAGAAGTTGTGGGCCTGTTAGTAAAACATGGTTCCAACAACTCCGACCTGCCGCGCGGCCTTGAACTGGTGGACGGCAAACTGACGCACACGGGATCCGATGCATCTGCGCCAGTACATGGAGCAGCAGACGAGCCCGCTCCTGGAGGGCGCAGCGTGGCTGATGATCTTGTGCAGGAACGCTACAATCGGTCGTAGATATACTCATTGGCCCGTTTTATCTAAGATACCAGCCCTGATCAAAAATGACGCATACATAACGAGAGGGGATGAGATGTCGATTTTGGAGATCAGCATCTCATTCCCTCTCGTTATTGGTTTCAATTTATGCATGCTTAGGTATTATATAACCTCAATCTGTCCCTCGACCACTGACTCGTCTGGTTGGATGGAAAAGATGCGCGCGTAGGGTTCTTTGGGATGGAAGCGATGCGAGAAGATCAGATAGAGGCAGCCGCTGCCTCTGGCCCAATCTTTATCGCGCTGAGAGGGATAGGCCTCGGTGGCGGGGTGTGAGTGGTAGTAGATCATTTCCCCATCGTACTCGTCGATGTCATTGTAGATGCGCACCAGGTCGGATTCGCTGATGATGGAGAAGTCGTCGGGATGCTCGGCGGCGTTGGCCGTGGAATAGTTTTTGACGACCAGGGAATCGACGCTACCGAGCGCGCCGCAGCCTTCGTTGGGATAAGCCGCGGAGATATGCGCGAGCATCTCAACATAGATGTCGCGGGGAATACGTACACAGAACGTTACCACAGTAATTTGGCCTCTAATTCTTCTTCAAGATTGTCCAGTTCGCGGGTCCACAAATCTTCGCTGAGATATTTCCAGCCTCCATCGGCGAGAATTACCACAATTTTACCATGTTCCAGACTACTTGCAACCCGCAGAGCTGCGTGGAGAGCCGCGCCACACGAGGGGCCGGCGAAGACACCCTCCTGGTCCTTCAACTGGCGCGTGCGGCGAATGGCGTCGGGGTTAGAAACGAGGATTTTGGTGTCGAGCAGGGATTGATCGAGTACTGGCGGGATAAAGCCATCCTCCAGACTGCGCAGGCCCTGCACGCCGTCGCCTTGCATGGGTTCAGCGGCCACAACCTTGATCGCGGGATTGTACTCTTTCAGGCGACGCGCAGTGCCGGTCAGCGTGCCGCCAGTCCCCAGGCCAGCCACAAAGACATCCAGGTCGGGCAGATCCTCGATAATCTCAACAGCCGTTCCCTCGTAATGGGCGCGCGGGTTCGCCTCGTTGCCATACTGGTAGAGCATGACATAGCGATCATCCTGGCTGGCCAGTTGTTGCGCCAGGCGGACCGCGCCATTACTGCCGAGCTTGCCATCAGAGAGAATAATCTGCGCTCCATACAGCTCAAGCATCTTGCGCCGCTCATAGGTCACATTATCGGGCATGACGGCGGTAAACTTGTAGCCCTTGACGCGTGCAATCATGGCCAGGGAGATGCCGGTATTGCCGCTGGTTGGTTCCAGGAGGATCGTGCCAGGGGTGAGCTTGCCGCTGGCCTCAGCCTCCTCGATCATCTTTTTGGCGATACGGTCTTTGATACTGCCGGAGGGATTGGCTCCCTCCAGCTTGGCAAAGATCTGCACGCCCGCGCGTGGACTGAAGCTACGTAGCTCAACAAGCGGAGTGTGGCCAATGGTTTCAAGGATGCTACTGTAGCGCATAGATTCCCTCTTGATGACTTTAGCGACCACCGGCCATCGCGGGCAGGAGAATGACGGTATCGGCAGGACCAACGTTGGTGGAGAGGCCCTGCAGATGGCGCACATCCTGGTCGTTCACATAGATGTTGATAAAACGACTCAACGTGTCGCCCGGCTGAATCTGCTCTTTCAGGGCCGGATAGTTTACATACAGGTCCGAGAGCACATCAGAAAGGGTCTCGCCGCTGGCCTTGACTTGTTTCACGCCGCCAACAGAGGCGCGCAGGACGGGTGCGAGTCGAACGGTTGCCATAAACAGGTTCTCCTTTATCGAGCTATGAACGTCACCAAGCATTCAAGCAAGCATACTTTGATGTTCAAATACTGCTCTCTGCCATTTTTTTTGCAGCGAGCAGGAAAAACGGCTTAGCGTGCTGCCACTGCCACAGGAACAGAAGCGGCTGGCATTGCGCACACATCCGCGTAGATCGGCAAATTTTCGGGATGGCCATGCTCGCCACAGGCTGGACAATGCGGGTCGCGGTAGAGACCCAGCTCGCTGAACTCACCGGCCAGTGCATCGTAGGTCATCATACGTCCAACCAGCGGCTCGCCAACGCCCAGCAGGAGCTTTAGTGTCTCCACACTCTGCAATAGACCGATTACGCCGGGCAAGACACCCAGCACACCGGCCTCGGCACAGCTTGGTGCCAGTTCGGGCGGCGGCGGCTCTGGATAGAGGCAGCGATAACACGGTCCGTCGTAGGGCTTGAAGACCGTCAACTGACCCTCGAAGCGGAAAACACTACCGTGAACCACCGGTTTCTTAGCCAGCAGCGCGGCATCGTTGAGCAGATAGCGTGTGGGGAAGTTATCAGTGCCATCGACAATCACGTCGTAGTCGGCGATAATGCGCGCTACGTTGCTTTCGTCCAGGCGCTCGATATGCGTGACTACCTTCACATCGGGATTGAGCGCGTTAATGGCCTGACGCGCCGATTCAGCTTTGTACTCGCCGACGCGCTGGGTGGTGTGAATGACCTGGCGTTGCAGGTTACTCTCCTCCACCACGTCCATGTCGATAATGCCAATCGTACCCACGCCTGCCGCGGCCAGGTAGAGTGCCGAGGGCGCTCCCAGGCCACCTGCGCCAATCAGGAGCACACGCGAGTCGAGCAGCTTGAGCTGACCCTGCTCGCCAACCTCCGGCACCAGCAAGTGACGGCTGTAGCGTTTGAGCTGGGTCGCATCAAGCGTGCGCGGCTGAATAAAAGGCAACCCGCTATTCTTCCACTGACCATAGCCTCCAGCCAACGAGATCACATCCTCATAGCCCATCTGTTTAAGGGTCAGGCCCGCGTAGAGCGAACGCACACCGCCCGCGCAATAAAGCACAACCTTTTGGGATTTATCGGGTACGGCCTCTTCAATGCGCAACTCCAGATAGCCCTTTGGCACATGGATCGCACCAGGAATATAGCCCTCATCCCACTCGTTTTTCTCACGCACATCGACCAGCACAACCTCATTTTGTCCGCTCTGGCGCTGGTGGCTTAATGCATCGTTTGCCTGGGCGGTTGTCCATTCTGGCACCTGCTTGCGCGCCTGGCGCATAATTTCACGGGAAGCATCGCCCATGTCTCTTCACCTTCCGTTTTGTTGATATACTCTATCAACTTACTTTTTTCTTTCTGCCGAAAGTTTACCACGCCTGTTCTTCATCGTCAAGGAATGCTGAGCTTTCAGAGGGGCCAACACCGCTGTTAGCATTTTACTGAAAAGAATAACAGGCGTGAGACGGGAAAATATTCCGCGATGCAGGCCGAATTATCGGAACAGCGTCTAGTCATGTGCAGGGCTTGCAGTGCGGTACTAGCGTGGCTGCAAGCCCCTGTCGTATTACAAGCAGAAATTCACGGCATCTGCTCTACAAGCGAGCTGATAAACTGGGCAAAGGTGATGCCTTGCAGGAAAACCGTGGCCGGGATGGCGACGTTCAGATCCGAGCCGATGCGATTTTTGAGTTCAACTGACATCAGCGAGTCGATGCGCAGCCGGTTCAGCTGTTGCTGGGCATCAAGTTGCAACGTGCTATGGCCGAGCACCCTGGCGATCTGCTCGTTGAGATAGCCTGCCAGGGCGTGCTGACGCTGCTCCTCATCGAGTTCAGCCAGCGTTTCACGAGTGAGACGCCGATCCTGGCCCGGCTCTGGCTCTGTCTGGGCCTTGCTTTCGGCTAGCAGGGTGGCGAAGAGCGAGGAGCGGGTGAGGTTTGGATAGAACTGGCTCCATCTAGGCAGGTGCAACGACATCACACCGATATGCGGTGGGCTTTGACGCAGCAATTCGCCGAGAATGGTCAGGCCGTCTGTAGGCTTCATGCTGGCAAAGCCGCGCACATCCAGCCGTTCGCCACGCTGCCCTCTGGTAGCCTGTCCGACCTCGCCCCAGCGCCCCCAGCTAATGCACAGCCCTGGATAGCCTTGTTGCCTGCGATACGAGGCAAGCTGGTCCAGAAAGGCATTCGCGGCTGCATAGTTGCCCTGGCCGGGCGAGCCGATCAGGGACGCCGCCGACGAGAAGAGCACAAAGTAATCGAGCGGATCGGCCAGTGTCAAACGGTGCAGGTTCCAGGCTCCGTCGATTTTCGGCGGTCTCACGCCTCGCCAGCGCTCGCGGTTCAGTTGCAGCAGCGTCCCATCGTCGAGCACCACGGCAGAATGGAACACGCCGCGCAACGGGGGCATAGTACAGCGGATGCTCTCCAGCGCGCGCGCCAGCTCCTGCTCCCGCGAGACATCCACCTGCATGGGATGAATATTCGCCCCTGTGGCGCGCAACGCTCCGACGGCCGCTGCCACCGCCTCAGACATACCCTGACGCCCCAGCAGGACGAGATGGCGTGCTCCCTGCTCGACCATCCACTGGGCCGCGCGCAGGCCAACTCCGCCTAACCCGCCGCTAATCAGATAAGTAGCGTCCGCGCGAAAGAGACTCGTTGCGCCTGTATCCGCCAATTGGTGGCGCGTCAGCCTGGCGACATAGCGCCGCTCCCCGCGTAGCGCTACCTCATCCTCGACATTGTCCGAACAAATTTCTCTGAACACGGCTGCTGCTTGCTGAGCTGAAAATATATGGTCTATATCTACTAGTGTGCTATGCAGCTCCTGCTGCTCATAGACAATGACGCGACCAAATCCCCACAAAGGCGCCTGTAAGAGAGACGCGGCCTCATCCTGTGGCTCGACAGGATGAACACCGCTGGTGACAAGCCAGAGGCGAGGGGAGACGCTCTTCTTCGTTGCCGCGTAAGCCTGCAACAGGTGGAGCAGTCCGACTTCAGCGCTGTCCTGGTCCAGATTGAGCACGCCGTCACAAACTGACGTGGTGAGCAAACCCCAGAGATAGACGATCCCGTGGCAGGTCGGCTCGCCATCTTGTGGGTACACTTCATGGAAGAGGCGTGCAAACGCCCGCGGGTCGGCTGGTGGCAGTGTGTAGTGCTGCGGGGTCACGCGCTGATAGATATCACCGGGCACGACGGTCACACAACTGGCACCAATAGCGCGCAAACGTTGCGTCAGGTCTTCTCCCAACCCGTTCCCCTCACTCAAAATGAGCCAGTTTTTACGCTGTGTGCGCGGCTCACGCGGCTCGTTGAGCGTCTGCGACTCCCACTGGATGGTGTAGAGCAACTGGTTCAGGCGCTGACGCGTAAACTCACGCGTATTGTCGCTGCCCAGCGATTGCAAACGGAAGCCCAGCACTTCCAGCAAGACCTCTCCCTGCTCATTCAATAAAAACACATCGCCTTCGAGTATCCCCGGCGCGCTCTGGGCAGCAGGCTGGACGATGGCGTGCGTCCACAACGTCGCGCCGACTTCTGGCCGCTGGTAGAACGTAACCTCGCGCACGGCCACCGGCACATACGTCTCGTCCCCCTGCTCGCCGGGCAGGAAAGGCGTGATTCCCTGGAGAAAGGCATCCATCAGCGCTGGATGGACCAGGTAGCCGGGCATATCCTCCACCAGTAGCGACGGAATAGTGAGGCGCGCCAGCACTTCGCCGGGACGCCGCCAGATATGCGTGATGCCCTGGAAGAGGGGACCATGCTGGATGCCGCGCGCGCGCAGTCCCGCGTAATACACTGGCGCTTCCATAGCGAGCGTCCATCCGTGCTGCACATCTGCGGGCACTGGATGTGGTACCGGCGTGCTAGCGCGTGGCTCTGCTGCATTGCGCACAGTGACGCAGGCATGCTCAATCCACGAGGTTGCCTGCTTCTCCTGACCCGCTGAAGTGCTGAAGAAACGCAGACACTGCGTACCCTCCATATGTGAGGTCAGAACAACCTGCAAGGTATGGCTGCTGCCTGGAGGAAAGAAGAGCGCTTTTGTTAGATGCACATCTTCGAGAATGAAACCCTGCGACCCGTAGATCTCGCTCGCGGCAGCCAGGGCAAGTTCAAGGTAGGCCGCACCTGGCAGAACGGGCATAGCATGCACGCGATGTTCGCTCAAATAGGGAAAGGTCTCCACATCAAGCGTGGCGGTCCAGAGGAAGGTATTGGGATGAAGCGCCGACGCTGTGCTGCTCCCCAGGATAGGATGACCGTTTCCACGCTGACGCCACGAGCTGGAGTGCCTGGGAGCATGGTCGAGAGTCGCGTTCCAATAGCGCTGACGCTGCCAGGGATAGTTTGGCAGCGAGACGTGCTGGCGCTTACCATGAAAGAGACCGGACCAGGCGGGATCGCATCCCTGCGCATAGAGCGCGCCCAGCGCGGCCAGCAGTGACGCGCGACCCTCCTCCTGACGGTGCAACGAGGCCAGGACCAGCCCGGATGCGCGACTCTGCTCAATCGTCTGCCTGATCGCACCCACCAGGATTGGATGGGGGCTGACTTCCAGAAAAAGCGCGTAGTCATCCGCGAGCAGGCTCTGAATGGTGGAGGAAAAGAGGACCGGCTCGCGCAAATTGTTGACCCAGTAAGAGGCAGTTAGCGCGCGGCCATCGATGAGTGCGCCGCTCACCGTCGAGAACATCGGGAGAGTGGTTGCACGAGGTTGCAGACGCTCCATCAGCCTGAGCAGATCGGCGCGCAAGGGGTCCATCTGCGAGCTGTGGGAGGCCACATCGACATTGACGAAACGACCAAAGATACCCTGCTTCTCCAGCCGGGCCAGGATCTCGGCCAGAGCCGCTGGCTCACCCGCTAACACGGTTGAGTTTGGGCTATTGCTCACGGCCACGGAGACACGCCCGCTATAATCACTGACCAGTGCGCGGGCATCCTCAAGCGAGAGTTCCACCGCTGCCATCGCACCCTGGCCACTCACCCGCACCAGCAGTTTGCTGCGCGCGCAAATAATCCAGGCCGCGTCCTCCAGACTGAGCGCGCCAGCGATATACGCCGCCGCGACCTCGCCCATCGAGTGGCCAATCACCACATCGGGCGTTATACCCCAGGAGCGCCAGAGCGCGGCCAAAGCTATCTCGATGGCAAAAAGCGTTGGTTGAATCACATCGATCTCATGCAGACGTGTCTGCGCCTCACCAGCCTGAAACTGAGCGAGCAAAGACCAGTCCACATAGGCGCGCATCACCCGATCACATTCCTCAATCACCGCTCGAAAGATCGGCTCCTGCTCCAGGAGATCGCGTCCCATACCAGGCCACTGCGAACCCTGGCCTGGAAAAATCCACGCCATCTTCTGCTGTTTGTAAGGATTGCGCTGTCCACTGCTCACCTCTGGCCTCGTCTCGCCACGTAAAAACGCCGCGAGTTTCGCACGAGCATCCCGCTTGTCACGGCTGACAAGGGCCAGACGATGTTCATGGTGTGTGCGGCGCAGACTTGCCGTCGCGGAGATCGCAGCGAGCGTCTGTTCACCGGAAAGTTCACCCTCCAGATGGGCTAGATAGCGGCCCGCCAGTTCCTTGAGCGCCCCAGGAGTGTGGGCAGATAGCGGCAGGAGCGTGGTGGCAGGCAGCTCGGTGAGCGCCGCATCCTCTTGCTTCCGGGGAGCCTCTTCTACCACAACGTAGGTATTGGTGCCAGCAATGCCATAACTACAGACCAGCGCGCGATGTGGCCCAGCACTGTAGCACGGCCACGGGAGCAGCTCAGTGGGAATTTTGAGAGCGTAGTCCTGCCAGGGAATAGCGGGGCTGGGAGTGTGGAAATGGAGATTGGGTGGAATCGTCGCGTGCTTGAGACAGAGTACCGCCTTGATTAAGCCAGCCACGCCCGCCGCGCCCTCAGTATGGCCGATGTTCGTTTTGACCGACCCGACCAGCAACGGTTGCTCGGCCACGCGTCCAGCACAGAGCACCGCGCCCAGCGTTGTAATCTCAACAGGGTCTCCAGCGCTGGTGCCAGGCCCGTGCGCCTCCACATAATCGATGGTCAGTGGATCAATCCCGGCATTGCGACAGGCCTTGCGCAGTCCCGCCTGCTGCCCGCTGGTGCTGGGAGCCATAAAAGAGGCGCAATGGCCATCATTATTCGAAGCGCAGCCGCGAATGATCGCGTGAATGCGGTCCCCATCAGCCTGGGCCTGAGAAAGCAGCTTTAGCACAATGACACCCGCGCCCTCACTCCGCACATAGCCGTCCGCTGCCGCATCGTAGCTTTTACAGTGACCATCAGGTGCCATCATCTTCCCCTGCGAAAAGCCGATGGTGTGATCGGGTGTAAGGATGACGTTTACACCGCCCGCCAGAGCTGTCGTGCAGGCGCCGGACCGCAAGTTCTGCACCGCCTGATCGACGGCAACCAGCGAGGAAGAGCAGGCCGCATCAATAGCAAAACTCGTCCCCATCAGATCCTGCGAAAACGAAATGCGACCAGCAGCCCCGCTACGCGCGCTGCCTGTCGTGGCGTACACATCCAGGTCAGCGGTCATACGAAACTGCCGATCCCAATAATCGCCGGTGATCACCCCCATAAAACAGCCAATATTCAACCGCTCCTCTTCCGTCATGCTCCGCGTGACCTGCCCGGCGTCCTCCATCGCTTCCCAGGCCACTTCCAACAGCAAACGGTGTTGGGGGTCCATTTTAGCGGCTTCGCGGGGAGAGATCCCAAAAAATGCCGCGTCAAATTGATCGACCTGCTCTAAAAAACCTCCGTAACGACTCATCACCTTGCCCGGTGTAGCGGGATGAGGATCATAGACAGCATCAATGTCGTACCTGCTGGCCGGTACCTCGGTAATCGCATCGCCTTTTTGACACATGAACTGCCAGAGTGTATGAGTATCCGGGGCGCCAGGAAAGCGGCAGCCCATACCAATAATTGCAACTGGTTCCATCGATTTGGTCCACCTTTTTTCTCACTCTATTTACACAAACTAACTATAACATAATTATGCAGATAAATCCATCGAAAAAAGTATATCTGATTATAGTACTGGAAGGGCGTAGTAAGTTACACAAGATCATTTGCTGCACAAGATCATTTACACAAGGTAATTGCCATAAGGATATTTTTATGCAAGACAGGTGCAGGCATGGCTTACTGATTGACTTATGGCATCTACGCGTGCCACCCCTTATTGTTCTCTTCTCTAAGTCTTATGTAGCGCATACGCACCACTACTTCTCCTCATCCCTAAGCGTAACGTAGCTGTCTTATGTAACAAGGGAAGCCTCAGTATTTCTCCCCTCCTCTCAAAGCGAGCACAACCACCTTCGCCATTGTGCATATCTTTGTGTATAATTCTGTTTCTCCAGATAAAGAGAGAAGAAAGTGAGAAGTAAGTGCGCAGTAAGTTCATTTATTTATACTTACTATAACAGCAGAGCAACCTGTGACAGGATGCGTAGTATTGGAAGGTGTTTCTCGCTCTGTTGGTGGAACCATCCTCTCACTCAAGAAAAGGAGATTTCAGTGAGAAAACGCGTATATTCCTTTCTAGCATTACCAACCCTTGTGCTGGCCCTCGCATTTCTGGCAATGATGCCATTGAGTGCTTCTGCCTCGACCATTAGTGCCAACCAGCATCGTCCCACTCACCATCGTCCGCATTTCTTTATGAAGAAGAGCCTGCATCACCACCAGAACACCAGCCAGCTTGCTGCAGCCAGTGGCAACAACCTCAATTATGGTGGTGGCCCGGTCATGGGTGGCACAACCAATGTATTCGCCATTTTTTGGGAGCCGACAGGCAGTGTCTCCGCTAACTATAATAGCCTGATCCTGCGCTACTTCGGTGATGTCGGCGGGAGCGGGCTGTACCATAACAACACGCAGTATACCGATTCCAATGGCAACGTACCCTCGAATACCCATCTGGCTGGCTCGTGGGTGGACAACAGTGCCTATCCTGAAAGCCCGCTACTGGATAGCGATATTCAGAACGAGGTGACGAACGCGCAAAATACCAACGGCTGGAGTTCAAGCATCGATAATGTCTTCTTCGTCTTCACCGAGATGAACCAGGACATCTGCTTCGATAGCTCTCAGTCGCAGTGCGCCTCGAATACCTTCTGTGCCTACCACAATTTCTTTGGCAGCAACACCATTTACGCCTCCATGCCCTACGCGGCCAGCTTTAGCTGTAATCCCGGCTCCAGCCCCAACAACGATGACGCCGACCAAACCATCAATGTGATCTCTCACGAACAGATGGAAGCTGCGACTGATCCGTTATTGAACGCCTGGACCGATTCCAGCGGGCAGGAGATCGGCGATAAATGCGCCTTTCAGTTTGGTCCCCTTGATAACCAGGGTGGAGACGTCACCTTTAACGGCAACGATTATATCCTGCAGGAAGAGTGGGATAACAATATCGGCGGCTGTACCATCTCAGGTCCATAAAACCTCTGCGGTCTACAGCGCGAGGATGCAAGGAAGCAACGGGAGGTAGCCCGAAAATTCCTGAAGGATCACAAAGACCAGGCTCTTACTCAGAGAAAGGAGCAAGAGCCTGGTCTTTGTGCGTCTGTTGAAAAAGCAGCGCAACTTCCAGAGACAGGCTCAATCTTGATGAAGAGGTTTTTAGAGAGAATACCACTCCCAGCAGCGTACCTGCCAGTCTGTGCCCTCCGCAACCAGGGCGCCGGCATAGTCAGGTGCGGGTACAAGGTGTCGCATCGACCAGCGTTGTGCTTCGTGGGGGTCTTCGCGGCTCTGCAAAAGGGCAGCAGGTTCGCCAGGGAGAAGTGCAACGTCAAAGAGATCTAAGGGCAGCGAGAGACCCATACCTCGTGCCTTAATATACGCCTCTTTACGTGCCCAACAGCGATAGAAAGCCTCGTGTTTTTCCGTCAGAGGCAAGGTGAGGAGGGCAGCTCGTTCAGAAGGAGAGAAGCTGTATTGGGCAATGGCATCATAGTCGAGAGGCGTCCGCATATACTCCACATCTACGCCAACGTGCCTTTGCCAGGTAAAGGCATACAGGGCAAGGTCTGCTGAATGCGAGAGGTTAAATTGCAGAGGAGGAGATGCAGATGGGAAAGCCAGTGCCGGTTTCCCATAGGCATTAAGGCCAAAGCGCAAAAGCTGGGGATCGGTCTGCAGATAACTCCCCAGCAGGACACGCAGAAGGCCACGTGCAACCATCCAGTGCTGACGATCTCGCTCAAAATAGAAACGCTGCGCTCTGCTGACTTCTTCGGGCGTAAGCAACCTCTGGAACGAGGAAACACGTGTTACTTCACGATCCAGATGAATCTTCCACACATGAACCTCATCAGCCCCCAGGCTGTTTTTTGTTGGAGGAGTAGTCCAGAGCGGTATCATATCAATCATATACCTGATTCCTATTTTTTTTCATCATACAAAAACAGGCGCAGGTCTAGAAAATATTCCTGTCCACACCTGTCCTTCAAGGGCCGACTACATAATTCAACTGTTTAGTGATAAAACAGGATAAACGCAGCGATAGCAACTATAATCAGCAGAAAAACACCCAACCCAATCATTTTTGCCAAAAAGGAAGTCTGCCCCTGACCTGTTAGCCTTTCCCCGCGCCTGCGTTGGTATTCTAAACCGCTATCTGGATTGGTCCTCATTTTACAAAGCTATTCCTTTCTCTCGCCTGAACGAAACGTCAGGCAAAGATCTCGCTCGAACAATTCCCTTCACAGGTATGCCATCTGCTATGATAGTATAACGTATTGCTATGGCTTTTATCCAATGAAAATTGGAGTACTTTTCCGACGCGATATATTCGCCTTGCATATTTGCACCCTGGCGGTTACATTGAAAATCAGCAAGCGGCGCGTCATCACGCGGAGAGCTTGCGATCAGAAGAACGTCTCTTTTTCAGAAGGTAACTATATGAACAACACAAGCGATATCATCATTATCGGCGGCGGGGTCATGGGTGCCAGCATCGCCTATCATCTGGCGCGCAGTGGAGCTACAAGCGTGACATTGCTGGAGCGGCAGGCGTTGAGCACTGGAACAACGGGACGTTCGGGGGCAATTGTGCGCCAGCACTATTCGCACGACTTCACCATTCGCATGGCTCGCGCCAGTCTGCGCGTCTTCCAAAACTTCGACGAACTGGTCGGCGGTAAATGCGGTTTTGTGACCACAGGAATGCTGGTGGTTGGCGGTGCGGATGATCTAGAATCGTTACGCGCCAACGTAGCGCTCCAGCAGGCTCAGGGCGTCAATACGCGCATAATCGCTCCTCATGAAATCAGCGAGATCGCGCCGGGATATAGCGACGAGGGCATTGAAGTAGCCTGTTACGAGCTGGACGCGGGCGTGGCCGATCCGATGGCGACGACGCACTGCTTCGCCAGGCGCGCGCGTGAATTGGGCGCGACCATTCGCGAAGGTGTAGAGGTTGCCCGGATTATCACGGACGGCGGGCGCATCGTCGGCGTTGAGACAGATGCGGGTACTATTGGAACAGGCACAGTGATTGTCGCGGCCAATGTCTGGAGCGGATCGCTGCTTGAGCCACCTGGCATCACGCTGCCAATCACTGCCACGCGCCATCCCATGCTTGCCCTGCGCCGCCCCGACGATGCTGGCGCGTGCACAGGTCTGCACGCGGTCTGCCTCGACCTGATGCGCGCGATCTACCTGCGCCCAGACCTCGGTGGGATCACCCTGGTTGGCTCAACAGAGGACGTTCTCACCCCCAGCGACCCCGACGCCTACGCGCAGGGGATGAGCGAAACAGAGATTGCGCATTTCCGTAGCAATGGAGGCAACTGCTTTCCAGCGCTCAAGCGCGCAGTGCCGCGCGGGGGCTGGGCTGGCATCTACGACGATACCCCTGACTATCATCCTATCCTGGATCGCTTGCCAGGCTACGACGGGCTGTACTGTGCGGCTGGTTTTAGTGGGCATGGTTTCAAACTATCGCCGCTCGTGGGCCAATGGATGGCGGAATTCGTCCTGACCGGACAGAAACCGACGGATATGCAGCCCTTGAATTTTGCGCGTTTCAGCAACGGTCAGCAAATCCAGTCAGGTTCTCCTTCTGGTGTGCTGGCATAGGGAGAGATCACACAATTTTTTCGGACGCACCACAGCGTATGATGCGTCCGAAAAAATCGCGTGATCCCACATGAGCCTACGAGAAACTTACGGAACCACCGTACACGTCACCTGGATCGTATGCTGCAAGGGACCACTTGTCGCGGTGATGGTTAAGGTAAAGGTACCCAGGGGAGAGTTTGCAGCATTAAAGAGAAAATCCGTGTCCCCTGAAGTTGTCACCGAGGATGGATCGAAAGAGGCCATGAAGGTCTCCGGCGTAAAATTCACTGTGCCAATGAAGCCATTCTTCGCCGTCACATGAACGGTATAGACAGCATTTATGCCCTCTGCTTTTGAAATGGTCTGTGATTTGGGGCTGACCGAGATGGAGAAATCAGAGTTAGGCGGAATCACCTCAAGAGTCAGATCAAATGTATGCGATACAGTTGAGCTTGTACCGAGAAGCGTGAGCGCAAAGGAACCGATGGGAGTTTGCGCGTCGGTGGCAATATCAAGCTCTGAGCTACCTGGAACGTTCACTGTGCTAGCGCTAAAGGATGCGGTAGAGTGAGCAGGCAAGCCTGAGATGCTCAAGGTCACGGGATGAGTAAAGCCCGTAATCGTCTTCACTTGAAGATGATAGACGCCAGTCCCCCCCGGTTTCACGGTAGCAGTGAAGACATCTGAAAAGAGGAAGAAGTCGGGGACTGGAACCACTTGATATGTTACCTGGATGGCATGTTGCAAACTGCCGCTGGTACCAGTAATGGTTAATGTCGAGGTCCCTATAGGAGATTGATGGCCAGCACTATGAACATCAAGCTCGGTGTCTCCTGTGCCTGTGACCGACGCGTTTGTGAAGAAGCCAGAGTCATGATTGGGTACACCTGTAACAGTCAAATTCACTGTTCCATTGAAGCCATTCAATGCCTGTATGTGGATGGCATAAACCGCGGTTTGTCCTCGTTCAATGGTCCGCGACGTGGGATTGGCCGAGATGGAAAAATCAGGGCCGGACGAAGCCGCTGCCTTTACTACAGGTCCAATGAAAAAAGACGTAGCCAGGACAAAAGCCATGAGTAGTAACATGAGGGTGGTTCTGAGCCGTGTTTGAAACATCATTGTTCTCCTTCTTTCATGCCCCTTTCTTCCCCAAGAAAGGTTCACACAACAGGGCGCAGTACGATAACACACGTTTCGTAGAGTACTTCCCCAGACAGAAACAATCAAATGAGGGGATGGCACCTGGAAAAAGTATAGCAGAAAAAATAGGGAAAGTACAGGTTTTGAGCGACAATTTATGGGACTATTCCATTCTCGTTGGTCAGAAGGAGAAAGCTACCAA
>CAXUEY010000047.1:0-26416 GCA_964250225.1 uncultured Ktedonobacteraceae bacterium
ACATGGCTATTCTTTCAGCCTGTCCTGAAACTGGTCGAGGTCGCTCCCCCTTCCCTCTCGTTTCTCAGCTTGCTTATGATAGTATGTCAAATTTTAGCGTGGCACCTCACACACCTGCACAATAGCTGCGTAGGGGATCGCCAGGGGACGAGGAGTGAATGCAATATGCATGTGAATTCATCGATTTTACGGGTCCCTAAACTGCATTCATAGGTATTGCCTGGTTGCTTATTCAGTTTGTTGATCTGTAGCCTGGCAAACTAAACAATTAGATCGAATAATTCATAGAGCTGTATAAGAGAGGGAACTGACAAACAGGAACGTTAGCACCATATACATGAAAGGCAGGAAATTCTGTGACTGTACCAGATAAAGATAGGGCAACAACTCAACTTCTCAATTCACTCAAGCAACCAGCGACACGCCGTAGCTTTGTAGCTAGCGCGACCGCCGGAGTCACTGGCCTGGCCCTGGCAAGCACAGGGATGCTATCGGCAAGCCGCGTTGCCGCAACCAGCACCGCTACTGGCATAACGCGGAGGATGAATGCTGATACGGTTGCCTCAATCCTGACGGTCGCTCGCACAGCCGAACAACTGGCTGTCACCTTTTATAGTAATGGCATCGCGAACGCGGATAAGCTCGGCCTCTCTGGTGCATCACTTGACGCCATCAAAGCGGCCCTGATTCAGGAACAGATCCACCAGCAATTCTTTGCCGCCAATGGAGGCGCATCGCTGGCCGATACGTTTAGTTTTCCACAGGGAGCGAAAACCTTCCAGGATCTCTCGACCTTTATCGCTACGCAGCAGCAGCTCGAAGGCGTGTTTGACTCAGCCTTCCTGGTAGCTATCATGGAATTTGGCATGCTGGGGCGGCTCGATCTCGCGCAAATTGCCGGACAGGTCGCCACAGTTGAGGCTGAGCACCGCGCACTTGGACGCATGATCGGCGGCCTCACTCCAGCGAATAACTGGGCCTTCTCACCTATTGCCCTGGGTTCAGTGGGTGACGCCCCGGCTCTGGTGAAAAAGGCTGGCTACCTGAGTCCAACAGATGGCAATAGCTATACATATCAGGAAGTAAGCACCAGTGATGGCGGCGTCGAACAGAGAAAACCATTCGCGGTCCCCTACACTGGCCCTGGTCTCGGCTAGGACTGTTCAAAAGCATTTTGGGTAGAGCAGGCAAAGGTATGGTAGCGATGAAGAGAAGCCTCTATCACACGCGTTTTCACCATCTCAGGCAATTTCTCGCCATTGTGTCACACTGCCTTTGCCTGCTACTCATGGCCTCCCTCCTGTTAGCGGACACCGATGTTCCTCGCATGGCCGCTCACAAAGCCCCCCTTACGCAGGACCAATACATCCGCGGTAAAGAACAAGTACTAGAGGCCACTTTACGAACGGCGCAGTTGCGCAACCAGGCGCACAGCCTGCTCAGCCAGTTTCACGACGAGGTAAACCATTGGGGCAATGCCCACATCTATCACGATAGCTATGATGGGCGCAACTATCTTCTGGATAGCGGCTACACCCAGCAGGGGATGGGTACGCTGCTCGACGCAATGGTAGCCGGAGCGTACACGGATAAAGCCTTCCAAACGATGATTGACAAAACAGAAAATTTGCTTTTCAATCTCCGCATGCTAGAAGCCGATTACAGGGATCAAATGCCCTTTGATGCGGTACACGCGACAGATCTCCAGCTTCTTCAACACTACCAGCTGCAAAAAAAACAGGTTGTAGTCATTTCGTTAGTTGAACAGACAGTGCGGGTCTACCAGGGGAGCAAACTGGTGCAAGCGTTCCTCGTTACAAGCGGACGACCAGAACATCCCTCGCTTCCAGGCGTCTGGCCAACAGCAAATCGCTTCTCACCCACCATTTTTACCTCACCCTTCCCTGAGGGTTCGTCCTTCTGGTTTCCCCCCACGACCATCAACTATGCGATCCTCTATCACCTGGGTGGCTATTTTATCCATGATTCCTGGTGGCGTAGCGTCTATGGGCCTGGTACTCAATTTCCCCATCCTGATGTGAGCGAAAATAGCGCCTTCTCAAACAGTGGCAGTCATGGCTGTATTAATCTGCCAGAACAAGCTGCTGGCTGGCTCTACCAGCATACCAACTGGGATACTACCATCCTTGTCTATTAAGATCACAGGACCAGAAACGTCATGGAAGTATAGACAAGTAGAGCGAATGAGGCGCGCGGGCAGGATGAAATAAGATGGCATGCCTCGCTCTCTCATGGCCACTGTATCCGCGAAACTTGCTCAATCAGGTCGCACGCGCTATATTAGTGGATGTAGAGCTAAGGTATACTTCGCTTTCTCACGATGCGGGGAAGAATTTGTGAAAATCTTGTGTTTTCTCAAATGCCAGCTTGAGAAGAGCACCTTGAATTTTTAGCATGTGTATCTTAACTGTATGCCGCATTGAGCCTGACAAACCTCGTGTATAATAACTATCACGAGAAGAGATATAGAGAAGAGCAGTAGTATGAATACTCGTAATAACAAGAAAGCTGCTGACCGTTATCGCTCTCTCCGCACAAAAGGCGGAGCGATTACCGAGGATGAGCGCCTCCTCAGTCGTCCAGCCCAACCACTCATTAGCCCAGGTGAGCCGTTGCCACGCGAACAAACGCGGCGCGACGACCATGCCTTTGAGCGCGCGCTGAATTTCGATTTCACCGTCACCGATCCCTGGCGTGTATTGCGCATTATGAGCGAGTTTGTGAACGGGTTTGACGCCCTGGCCCATATTCCCGCGTCAGTCACCATCTTTGGTTCGGCGCGTATCCAGCCTGGCAACCCGGCCTACGAGGCTGCTGTGGAAACCGCGCGTCTGCTGGCCAAAGCGGGTTTTGGCATTATCACGGGCGGTGGCCCCGGCATTATGGAAGCTGGCAATAAGGGCGCGCAAGATGGGGAGAACCTTTCGATTGGCTGCAATATCGAGCTGCCATTTGAGCAGTTTTCCAATTCCTACCTGGACGTTTCACTTGATTTTAGCTACTTCTTTGTGCGCAAGACGATGTTTATCAAGTACTCCAGCGCCTTTATCATCTTCCCCGGCGGCTATGGCACAATGGACGAGCTGTTTGAAGCGCTGACGCTCATTCAAACTCATAAGGTCAACCATTTCCCGGTGATCCTCTATGATTCACAGTACTGGACCGGACTGCTGGACTGGATGCGCAACACCATGTTGAGTAGAGGGATGGTATCTCCCCAGGATCTGGATCTGTTGCGCCTTTCCGACGATCCTGAGGAAATCTGTAAGCTGGTCACGCAGGCCCATCGCGCCAGTTTTCATATGGATAATAACGACCCGCACCGGGAGAAATCAATCCGCTGATACTTCTCCCGCCTCATCTACTGTCTCCACTGCGTGCTGTCGCTTTAGCTTTAAGATCACGGTGCTCAGTGGAGGCAGGGTGAGCAGAATCGAATGGAGACACGATTGCCAGGAGATGGACGCGCTGGCCATGACCTGCACATTTTCCAGGCCACTTCCACCATAGCGCTCAGCATCGCTGTTCAGCATTTCCTCATAGACGCCCGCCTGTGGCACCCCCAGACGATAGCCCAGGCGCGGAACTGGCGTAAAGTTACAGACAAAAATCAGCGTCTCATCTTCCCGCTCGCTTTTGCGTGTAAAAGAGATCACGCTATTGTCCGAATCGTGCGGATCAACCCAGGAGAAGCCAGCCGGATCGTTATCCAGCACACTGAAAGCTGGTTCCTGCACATAGAGACGGTTGAGATCTCGCACAAACGTCTGGAGTTGCGCGTGGCGCGGATCGCTAGGCGGCGTGAGCAGGTGCCAGTCCACACTTTCTTTATAGTTCCACTCGCTCCACTGCCCAAACTCGCCACCCATAAAGAGCAGCTTTTTACCCGGGTGCCCCCACATATAGCCAAAGAAAGCGCGTAGATTGGCAAAGCGCTGCCAGAGATCGCCCGGCATTTTATTAATCAATGATCCCTTAATATGCACAACTTCATCATGCGACAGGGGCAGAATGAAATTCTCCGAATACGCGTACATCAGCGAGAAGGTGATATTGTTGTGGTGATAGCGGCGGTGAATCGGGTCCAGGTGCATATATTCCAGCATATCATGCATCCAGCCCATATTCCATTTCATGCTAAAGCCCAGGCCGCCGACATAGGTGGGGCGTGACACCAGCGGCCAGGCGGTGGACTCCTCGGCCATCGTCAGGGTACCCGGCATCTGGTCGTACACGGCCTCATTGAGTTGGCGCAGGAAGTCGATGGCCTCCAGGTGTTCGCGTCCGCCATACTGATTAGCGACCCACTCGCCTGACTTGCGCTGGTAGTCAAGGTAGAGCATTGAGGCCACGGCATCCACGCGCAAGCCATCGATATGATACTCGCGCAGCCAGTAGAGGGCGTTGGCAATCAGGAAATTGCGCACCTCGCTGCGGCCATAGTCGAAGACCAGCGTACCCCAGTCCTTGTGCTCGCCTTTGCGCGCGTCGGGGTACTCGTAGAGATGCGTGCCATCGAAATAGCTCAACGCGTGCCCATCTTTGGGGAAATGGCCCGGCACCCAGTCCAGCAGCACCCCAATACCCAGCTGATGCAGGTGATCGACAAAATACTGAAAGTCCTCCGGCGTGCCAAAGCGACTGGTTGGCGCGTAGTAGCCAGTTACCTGGTAGCCCCAGGAGCCATCGAAAGGATACTCCATCACCGGCAACAGCTCGATGTGCGTAAAACCCAGTTCTTTGACATACGCGCCCAGTGCATCTGCCAGTTCGCGGTAGGTCAGAAAACGATCCTCTTCAACCGCGCCCTCGACGTGACGCTCCGGCGCGTGTTTCCAGGAACCCAGGTGAACCTCGTAGATCGACATCGGTGTGTGGAGTCCCTGGTGCTGCTCGCGGGTGCTCATCCACGCCTCGTCGTGCCATGTGTGCCGCTTGATATCCGCGACAACGCTGGCGGTATTGGGTCGCAGTTCACAGGCGAAGGCGTAGGGGTCGATTTTGTCGGCGCCATAGTTGTTATGGCGCGAATAAAGCGAAAATTTATAGAGCGCGCCAGCCTGTACGCCTGGAATAAAACACTCCCAGACCCCCAGGTCGTTATGGCGCCGTTGCATAGGGTTAGCGCTGCGGTTCCAGTGGTTGAAATCACCAATCACCGAGACGCTCAGCGCGTTGGGCGCCCAGACCGCGAAATGCGTGCCCGCCACACCATTGAGTGTGCGGAGATGCGCGCCCATCTTCTCATAGAGATGATAATGCTTGCCCTGTCCAAAAAGATACAGGTCAAAATCGCTAAAAATCGATTCTTGCTCTGGTTCTATCATCGTTGTTATTTCCTGCTTGAGATTGCGCTGACGCTTTGCCATAGCCGCTCCTACCAGATTGTATTGTATCAAAAAAAACATCATCGCTTTCAGCATAGCACATGCAGGAAACCCTGGCACGCAGAGTGACGCGGCTCTTTTGCATGCGCGCCAGAATCATCATATGTAAGCTTTGATTGGGCAGATGATCCAATGAGACGGAACCATTGCCTTATCCGTGTCTACTTCAGAGAAGTTTTTGCAAAGCATGCGCGCAAAGAAGACGAGCACCGGGCGAAACAGCATCTTCGCTCTCTTACAAAGACAGGTGTTCACCGGATTGAGAAAGGATGTGTGTGTATGAAATTGAACCTGAAAGAGCAAAAGAGCCGCCTGGAAACGAAGAAGGCCGAGCTAGAGCAGAGCATGAGCAGGCTCACCGAGGCTCATCCAACTCCTGTGCCGTCCACTGAGGCAAATGAGGGACCGCGTGATCACGAGGATGTGGCCACCGATTTTCTGGAGATCCAGAATGAACAGTCGATCCTGGCTAATCAGCAGGCCCTGCTCACCCTGGTGGATAAAGCGCTTGAACGCCTGGCCGCGGGTACCTACGGATTATGTCAACAGTGTGGCAAACCCATTCCCATCAAACGCCTGGAAGCGATCCCCTGGGCGGAACGCTGCATCGCATGTGAGGAGCAGCAGGAACAGATGTATCAGAACCGCGAAGAGGTCTATGGCGCACCTCAGACCTTTTATTAAGATCCCTGCTGACAAGCGTATATATAAGGAGAGGGAAGGCGGCTTATTTCCAAACCTGGCTACTTCCCTTTCCAATCTGTAGGATATCGAGTAGAATAGGAGCACGTACTTAACCAAGACAGAAAGGTGGGCATAGGAGCGTGATAGCCAGGCGTGCTCGAATTTATGATGCGTATGCATTACTCACTGCCATGCTTATCGTCATTCTGGACCAGTGGACGAAAGCTCTCGTGGTCGCACATCTAGGGCCGCCAGATTTTGGCCCGCAGGTGCCGCTGATTAACCCCTATCTGATGCTCTATTATATTACCAACAGGGGGGCAGCCTTCAGCATGTTCAACACGAATGGCTTTATGCTGATTGTGCTGATTGCCATCGCGGTTGCCGTGATCGCGTATTTTTACGCGCGCATGTTCAATAGTGGACCGTTGCTCTATAAGCTCATTTTTGGCTTAATCATCGGTGGGGCCGCCGGGAATTTGCTGGACCGCCTGATGCACGGTTCGGTGGTCGATTTTATCTGGTTTCGCATCCCACAAATCGGGTTTAACTTCGCGATCTTTAACCTCGCCGATGCCGCGATCTCCGTTGGCGTGGTGTTGCTCTTTCTCCTGCTGCTCTTTGGCGGCGCGCGCAGGAAAACCACCACGCAAGAGCAGGCGCGCCCCGTTGACCCCCCCACACAAGACGAGTTGCTGCCAGCTCGCGCCCAGGAACACGATGCACAATCCTGAACCCTTATCCTCACCTCAGCAAGTACACACGATTGATGCCGCTGAGGTAGGCCAGCGCCTGGATCGCTATATCACAGGTCTGCTCACTGATCTCTCGCGCACCCATATTCAACAGTTGATCGCTGAAGAGGCTATTCAGGTGAATGGGCGCCCCAGCAAGCCTGGCTACGCTCTGCGTGTGGGCGATGAAGTGTTCATCAAGACGACGACGTTCACTGAGCCAGCCAGCCAGGTTAAGCCGCGCGCTTTGCCGCTGGATATTGTATATGAGGATGAAGATCTGCTGATCATCAATAAAGCACCCGGCATGGTAGTGCATCCCGCGCCAGGCCATACCGAGGACACGCTGGTCAACGCGCTGCTGGCCTATTGCCCGGAACTGCACACGTCCGATAGCGAGCAGCGGCCTGGGATCGTGCATCGGCTGGACCGCGATACCTCTGGCCTGTTGATTGTCGCGAAAAACGCACGTGCCCAGGCCGCGCTGGTGGAGCAGATGCAACATCACGAGATCATCAAACGCTATACGGCTCTGGTGGAAGGCGTCGTTTCGCTCGACCAGGGGAGTATCAATGCGCCCATTGGCCGTGATCCACGCCACCGGCAGCAAATGGCAATTACTACCGTTGGCAGTCGCGAGGCGCGCACGCATTTTCGCACTCTGGAACGCTTTGGCCGTCATACCCTGCTACTCATCCAGCTTGAAACAGGGCGCACCCATCAGATCCGCGTACATCTCAAGGCAATTGGCCATCCCGTAGTTGGCGACCCCACCTATGGCTCTGGGAATGTCATGCGTGGCTCCCATCTCAAACGCCAGTTTTTGCACGCCTCGCAATTGCAATTCGCCCACCCGCTGAATGGCGCGCCGCTGGAGTTCGAGGCGCCCTTACCTGCTGACCTTCAGGCGGTGCTGGATCTCAAAAATTTCTTGTAGTCCCCTGGCATGAAAACGTCTGCGTATGCTATACTACGTATAGCGAAAACGCAGACGTTCATTTAGCAACGAAGCGGAGTATCCTCGTTTTTTCGTCCTACCTGGTAGGGAGAGGTCACGACTCTTGTGACCTTGTGGAACTATCCATCGCATCACACGCATATTTGGAGACGTTCTCTCTTCAGGCACTTATTTTAGAACATGTGTACTATCAAGGAGGGATAGCGGAGCTGGGTATGGCATAGGCCCGACTGGTGTCGGTATTTCGGTAATTGCATAGCGTTTTTGACGAGACAAAAGGAGTTAACAATCATGCCAGTGTTAGAAGCAACCGATACCCAGTTCCCCCGCAGTGCTCTGCGCCATCGCTCACCGACGAGCGGTCCGAAACAGCAAAAAGTGACAACCTCGGCGCACCCGGTGGTGCAACGCGCCTCGCGTCCGCGTCCTAAACGCGCCGATGATGACCTGGTGAACGAGTGGCAACGGGAAGATGAGGATGTAGACGCAGAGAGCGCATCGGTGTTGCGACGCACCTCCCAACCTGCCGCGCAACGTGGACGGAGCAAGCCCGCATCCAGAAAGGCGACCCGCCGGTCCACAGGTTTCCATGCCCACCCCTTGTTCTTGCTGGGTCTGGGCATGCTGGCCATGCTGGCGCTCTGGTCCGCGCTGAATGCCGGTTTGAACTGGTGGAACGACACCATGAATACTATTCATTATGGTTACCCCCGCACGTATCAGATCGATGCTGTCGTGGGCCATGCTGATTCCGCGAGCAACCCAAGCCATTTTCTGGTCACAAACCTGCACGGGCGCATCGAGATCATCGAGTTTCCCGGTGGGGATGGCTCGCACGCGCGTATCTACCTCGGCCCGCAACTATATGGTCCCGACGCGGATAAGACGCCGGTGACGCTGACGTTTGCCGATGTCAACGGGGATCAGAAGGCGGATATGCTCGTCTTTTTCCAGTCTTCCTGGATCGTATTGATCAATGACCAGGGGAGTTTTCGCACGCCCACATCTCAGGAGCGTCAGGAAGCCACTGCATACCTTGCAACGCACGGACACGGACAATGAGGGAAAAAAAAGCTGAGGCAGGACCGTTGGCCAGGAGCACGAGAGAGGATCTCTGCTCCAGGAGATAGCGAGCGGTTCTGCCTCAGGTTACTCCATTACCGCTTATGAGCCTCTTTCTGAAGCGTTGTTGGTCGTGTCGTACCAGGAGTGCTGGTCGCCCTGGCTTTGTGAGGCTGAGCAGCCTGGGAGAGCACCGCACCAACTGAGAAGCCAACGCGCTTGCGGGCTGGAATGGTGATCTGGTTGCCCCCACGGATGGATTTCACACGGCGAGGTGCGACATCGCGCAGGTTCCAGGTGCCAAAGCCCATCAAACGCACTTCCTGGCCTTTCGACACATCTTCGCGTACAACCTCGGTGAATGCATCAATCACCTTGCTGGTCTCTTTAAGATTCATGCCGGCCCTGGCGGCGATCTGATGGATCAGCTCGTCCTTCCCTACGACAGGCGTACCTTTCTCTGTTGAAGTTGCTGCCATAAGAGTATTGTTACTCCTTCCAAGTATCACGCAGAGGCATCAGACGCCTCTGACCGGAACTACAACACGGCTATGGGATGTGAGGCCAGCCACATTGGCCGCCCTGCTTAGCTCTATACGTGTTGTGCATATTTGAATAGGGTCACTATTCACTCTCACTATACAGAACCCCACCAAATAGTTTTCAAAAAAGAAGCGACTCTCCTTCGAGCATGCATGGTGTTTTTTTACCTGTGAAGTGTAAATTTCCAGCGGCTGGAAGCAGAGCCGATGACCGGCGGAGCGCTCACCCCCGAACGTATTCTTGTAGCGGCGGAGGATCTCCGCCGCTGCGGATCTGTCACGAGGAAATCAGATCCTTTCACCTGGAAGCAATTCTATGGTACGTCCATAGAGATATGTTTGCTCGATGCGCATCGAGCTTGACTCTACTGGACAGTCAGTCCGCCATCAAGGACCAGTACAGCACCCGTGGTGAAGGAGGATTCATCGCTGGCCAGGTAAAGCGCAGCATTGGCAATCTCTTCTGCAGTCCCCAGGCGACCAAGTGGAATGAGATTACCAAGTTTTTGCCGCGCATGTTCTGGGTCACGCCGCGTCGAGAGCATCGCGTCTACCATAGGCGTCGCGGTAAAAGCAGGGGCAATCGCGTTCACGCGAATATTGGAATGAGCGAGTTCGAGGGCCGCGGTCCTGGTCAGGTGAAGACACGCCGCTTTTGAGGTGGAGTAGGCCACTGACCCAGGATTGCCGACAATACCCGCAACGCTCCCCGTATTGATGATTGAACCACCCTGACCGGTCTTGATCATGGCAGCCGCGCCATACTTGATCCCCAGAAAAACGCCTTTCGCATTCGTTGCAAAGACGCGCTCCCATTCACTCTCTTCCAGGTCAAGGATGAATGTGCGTCTCTCGCCCACACCGGCATTGTTACAGAGAATATCCAGAGAACCGAAATGCTCCAAGGCCGCCTGCACTGCCGCTTGCATCTCCTGTGCTATAGTCACGTTGAGCGATATCGCAATGGCTGTTCCTCCTTGTTCTTCAACGAGACGGACCGTTTCTGCGTTGCCCTGGGCGTTGAGATCACCCGCGACGATCCGTGCGCCCTCACGCGAAAAGAGGAGGGCCATCGTGCGTCCAATGCCACTGCCTGCCCCGGTAATCAGGGCCACCTTGCCTCTCAGTCTCTCTGCCATTCTTTGCTCTCTTTCTTCATTGTCGCCTCTTGGAAAGCTAGGCGAGCACTTCATCCAGGTTGTTCGCGATAGCATTGATCTCTGCGAGGCTCTGATTGCGCGCCTTACGGATGCGCTCAAGGCGCTTTTGGAACTGGGTGGTTGCGTACTCATTGAACTCATTGGGGTCAAGCCCAAAGGCGAGATTCTGCGTGCCGAGGGCATCCGTATAGATCTCGGTGTCCAGGTTATTGCTTGCGATGACGAGTGGCAAGAGTTCGTTCATGCGTGATTCCAGAGCATTCCAGGCGGTATCGCCGTGCTCAGCAACCAGGCGTGAGAGGAAGTAGACAGCGAAGGCGATGTGGCGCGATTCGTCGCGTTTGAGATTGGCAACAAATTGCTGCATACCGGGCATGAGGTTGTTGACTGTCAATACTTTATAGAACGCGTAATAGCCGGTTTCGGCCATGACGCCCTCGATAATCATGTTGTAGGTGGTTGAGGCACGCACCTGGGCCTCCACCGAGCGGTCCGTGCGCAACCGATTCATCGCGCTCGGCAGTTCTTCGTAAAAGATCTTGTTATAGGCCGCATTACCAAAGCGACTCAGATCACTCTGTTCCTGTGCAATCTCATCAAAGAAGCGGCGGAAGCCTTCAACATGCTTGGCCTCTTCCCATAGAAACGAGGTCAGGTAGATTTCCTCTTCAATACGTCCCTCTTCCGCCACGGTCATAATCAGTGGCAAGAGATCCAATGTCACCGACTCTTCCCCGGCTAAAAATTGGGAGCAGAGACGCAACAGGTAATCCTTCTCGATCTCTTGTAAGCCCTGCCAATCCTGTTTATCCTGCGTAAAATCCAGGTCGCTGGGATTCCAGATCCCCAGTTTCTTGGCCTTCTGCCACAGGCGCATCGGTGGCAGGTCGTGACGTAGTCCTTGTGTACTGGTCGTGCTGAGCGTGCGGTTGTTGGTGATGGACATTATCCTTTGCTCCTTCTCTTTCCTTACTATTCAGAAAACTTCCACGCTTCTCACACCTCGTGGGTCACGTGCCGACTCCGTCGATGTGGCTTGTATACAGGCTCCGCTTCTCTTGACGTTTTCACCCTTCTGGTGAATTCCACTGGAGATGGCATGTGACCCACGTGCTTCGTCAGCCTTGATGCGTAATCGGCTCAGATGCCTGTGTGATCGTGCTGCGCTCTTGCGCGGCAGCAGAGGCACTCATCGGACGCCAGGAGCCGGAGAGTGCAAAGATTGTGGGCAGGAATACCGCCGCGCCCACGGCGCAAACCCACCACCACGTTGCCCACTGCGATCCATTGAGCGGGTTGACCACCACGACGACAAATCCCGCGATGGAGAGAACGACTACCAGGCGCAGGATAGCGCCCTGAGCGGCCAGACCTGTCGCGATCAGCGCGGGATTGATCTCCTCCAAATTTTCGGTGAATAGTGCCAGCCAGGTGACGTATCCTACCGCCAGGGAGAGGCCGAAGAGGCTGAGGAAAACAACCATAAGCGGGCCGCTGGTGGGCACGCCAATGCGGCTGATAAAGAGAATGGTTACAATGACGGTAGTCACGCCGCCCAACAACATGAAAGGTTTGCGCGTATGCAGGCGGTCAGAGAAAAAGCCAAAGAGCACAGCTGCTACGACATTGACGGCCCAGTAAATGCTGACCAGCCCATTGGCCTCGGCCAGGGAAAATTTGAAGATGGCGTTCAAGTAGAGCGGGAAGTAGCCCACGGCAGCAAAGTACATGAGCAGAAAGACACTGATCCCAACCGAGCTGACGAGCAGGCGTGGCTTCAGCATCTGGCGCCAGGGGTGCTTCAGCGCACTTTCTACATCGATGCTGGAGGCGCGATGCTCAACCGTCTCTTTCTCCTGGACCGTGTTCATGACCTGGTCGCGCATGCCAGGCGAAAGCTCACGCAGAAAAGCGAAACAGAAGAGGAACACAACCAGACCGATGATGCCTGCAATAACATACTGCGACTGCCAGGTGCCGTAGATGGGGAGCGTCTGGCTGGCCACCGTGGTCGCCAGAAAGCTGCCGCCAACGGGACCAACCGTCCAGAAGCCCATCGCCATTGCCCGCCCAAAACGCGGGGAGAAATCGCGGACCAGGGCGGGCGTGGCAATGAGAATGATGCCCTCGACAAAGCCGACAATAAAGATCACGAGTAAGAACAGTCCGATGCTTTGAGCCAGCGGGATGAGCAGAGTACCGATGCCGGTGATCAGCAATCCATATACGATCAGATTACTTCTGCCGATGCGATCCGAGAGGCTGCCCAGAAGCGTCGCCGCCGCGCCAAGCAGATTGCTGGCTAAGAGCACAAGCACGTACTGCGAGAGGCTGATTTTAAATGTCGTGATGACCAGGGTGGAGACGGAGGGAAGAATATAATACTCGTAATAGAGCATAATCGTAGCAATAACGGCCAGTGCGAGATACCAGATCCGCCAACCATTGCTGGGATAATGCTCAAGATACCGGTGCCTGGGTCCGATTGGCAAGCTGCTCATAGAACCTCCTGAATGCCTGTTCGTTGGCGCTTCTGTGTGCCAACGTGGCGATAGAAACGCGTCTAAAAAAGAGCCGGCAAAGAGAACCTAAAGAACGCGCGTGTTCCCCTGATAAACTGGCGCTGGCCGTTCAGCGCGCGTTGCCAGAGGTGCGAACTGGCTTGCATTTCGAGAAAAGTGCCAGTCGACAAGCGTATTCACGTTGGGCGCTCATCCTCATGAGAATGCGTATATGAGAGAACTCCCTCATCAGGAAGACGCTCCATAAGGAGAAGGTAGTTTTCACCACCCAGACGTTGTTCTCAAGTATACCAGGAGAATGATAAAATATCAATATCACACTGAAATTTTAGAAAAATTGATAATTTATCATTGAGACCGTGGTAGATACGCTGGTGAAACTCCACGCCATCAATTGCGAGGCAGCCAGTCTGGCCAGGTTCGGCCATTCTGACGGCTTTATGCAAAGCCAGGTGAAGAGTTTTATCGGAGCAGAGCCGCTAACGACCAGAGCGCTAGCGCTGGCTAACCACCTGGCGGAGAGCTTGCACGACGTGATCGATTTCGTCAGCGACTTCTTTTGTCGATCTAGCGCCTGAAGCAAGCTGCCTGGCGACTTCTTTTGTGACGCCAATAGAGATAGCGATCCTTTTATTACTCTGATCTTGATAATCGGTAGCTTTTCCCAGGTACATGGCGATGTGTGCTATTAACTCAACATCCTGCAAGAATGGCTGGGCATCCTTGTCCTTGTATCCATATCCATGTATATGCAATTCTCTACCTAGATTATTCAGCCGCCGGATAGCCCCTAGCGAAGCCCTGGTATAATACTCCATTGATTTGAGACTGTCCTTAGAAGCATCTATTACCCAGATCTGCTCGGAAGCTACCATCTCCTCTTTTTGAGCGAGTTCATTGAGCGCAGCGCTATTTCTTTTCAGCGCATCCACAGCGTGCGAAACAGGGAAAGAAACGCGCCGGCCAACGAACCATCCAATGACGGCTACAGGAATGAGCACGAGTAGAGCAATCAAGGAGAGGATAAGCATCTGCTGATTGGCAACCGCCTCCACGACGTTGACCGGCGTCAAGGCAAAATAGGTCCAGGGAACCATTGTGAGAGGTTGTCGAACCACTTGAAAGGAATCGTGCTGATCTGCTGGAACTTCTTGAAACGAGGTCGGAGGATGGTTCTGGCTCTCTATGTTCTGCAATGTTTGGTCGGCTATAACAGGCACTTCCTGAGTACTCAAACCATAGAGCGTCTGGTTCCGGATCTCCTGTTGAACGTGTAGACTGGGGGGTGCGATGGCAGTGAAAAGCGTATGTGGGTCAGGATCAACAATACGCACATTATTCTGATCCAGGAGAAAAGCGTAACTTCCGCTGCCGTTCGCACCTCTGGCTTCATTGACAAAGTTCCAAATGACATCGAGATTCAACGTGTGACGCACAAATCCGAGAAGACCTTGAAACGAAGGGGTATACACCGGATTGTATAAATCAACGGAAGATACACGGGTTGTAGCATTATAGTAGACATCTGAGACAAATGGCTGACCGAGAAGCACTCTTGCCAAATATTCTGGCGGAATAAGACTCACTCCACGGAGTTCTGGTTGGAGGTTGTGTGCGGAGAAAGACAACAATAACTTTCCCTGGAGCGTGAAAATTTCGGCGCGAGTAATGTCTGGATACAGGTAGTTCTCCAGAGAGATGCCGTTTTGTACAATGCCGAGGGGACCATAGACATTCGCCGGGTCATCGCGCTGCGGGTTCTGCAAATATTGTTGAACCAGGGGAATATTATCTAAACTTCTGATGATCTGCAACTTGTTTGCTAAATAAGTATCAATCAAGTTCGCCTGCGTTTTTGCATTGTTTTCCATTGAGGTCGCGGCTTGATTGACAAGAATAGGACGAGCTTGCCCCTCACTTATAAGTAATGCAAGCAAAAGGGGCAAGATTGCTACCCCGATCAGCCAGAGGGAGATCCGCATTGAGAAAGCGACTCGTTTCCGGCTAGAAGCTGTGCGCACCATGATACTACTCCTTTCGCTTCAGGCGTCCCCGACGATTCCACGCAGTTGTTCTACTGTTCGATCAAGCTCGTCAGCGACTGCTTTCGTTGAGCGAGCTTCAGAGGCAAGCTGGCTTGCGACCCCATCGGTCACTTTAATAGCAGTAGACACCTTCTTATTGCTCTCATCCTGGTAATCAACTGCTTTCTTCAGATACTCTCCTATACCAACTATCACATGGATATCTTGCTGGAATGCTTGTTGGCCGGTATGACTACGCAGGGGCAAATCTTTGCCCAGGTTTATCAGTTGCCAGATAGCTTTCTTTGAGGCTTTCGTATAATATTCGACCGATTTGAGGCCAACCTGCGAAGAATCAACGATCAAAATCTGCTCGGAAGCCGCATTCTCCGCAACTTCTGCCAGACGATTGAGGATAGCGCTGCTCTTTACCAGTGCGTCTGTTGAGCGTAAAATCGGAGTTGAGATGCGCCGGCCAACGAACCATCCAATGACGGCTACAGGAATGAGCACGAGTAGCGCGATCAAGGAGAGGATAAGCATCTGCTGATTGGCAACCGCCTCTACGATGTTGACTGGTGTCAAGACGAAATAGGTCCAGGGAACCGTCGTGAGTCGTTGCCAGTTGACTTGAAAAGAATCGTGCAGATCTGCTGGAACTTCTTGAAACCAGGTCGGAGGATGGTTCTGGTCCTGGATACGCTGCAATATTTGATCATCAACCACAGGTATCTTCTGCGTGGTCAAGCCGTAGAACCCCTGGACCTGCATTTGTTGCTGGGCCTGTAGACTGGGGGGTGCGATGGCAGTAAAAAGCGTATGTGGGTCAGGATCAACGATACGCACGCCATTCTGATCCAGGAGAAAAGCGTAACTTCCGCTGCCGTTCGCACCTTTTTCGCTGAGAACAATGGTCCAGATGGTATCAAGTTTGAGGGTATTACGAAGAAAGCCGACGACCTGCCTGGATGTGGCTGATGCAAATACGGGTGTATACAACTCAACGGAAGATATATGCGTTCTGGAGTCGTAGGAAACCGCCGAGAAAAATTGTTGGCCCTGGAGGACTCCCTGCAAATATTCATCTGGGACCAGCGTTGTTCCATGCAGATGCGGCTGGGTGCCATATATGGAGAAATGAAGAAGAAGTTCTCCCCGCGGCGTGAAATACTCTATCAGCGTCACTTCTGGGTACAAACTTTGCTCCAGGGCAAGGCCATCGTGGACAAATAAAGCCAGTTGTGCCTGTGAAAAGCTCTTAGGGTGCTGGAGATAGAGTTGAACGCTGGGATCATTTGACAAACTTGCAGCGATGGCCTCTTTATTCCTCAGATATGTATCTATCAATGTCGCGTGGGCCTTTGCATCGGTTAACATCAAGGCGCTGGCCTGATTGATTAGCGAGGTACGAGATGGTATCGCATTGATCAATAAGGCCAGCAGAAGGGGGAAGATAGCCACCCCAATCAGCCAGAGAGACAGATGAACAGATAGAGGAAGTGATTTCCTGGCAGGAGATTTTGCACTTGCCATACAGCCCTCCTTTATAATAGAGAACACTCCAATAGGCGAAATGCCGCCGCATGAAGAGAAAAGAAAAGACACAAGTTTAGCATACCAGTGAAATGTTCCGACAACGTTCGGATGATACTGCCTCTATCCACACCCCGTTTGTCCGCTTCCCTTGCGCGCGGCAGATCATCTCTGATATGATGCATGTAACCTGATCGACATTTCGCATCACTTCTCTATTCCATCCGGCATGTTCGAGAACGATAGGATGAGATGAACACAACCAGGCAGCTACGTATTTATCTTTTTGATTCTTTTCGCCTCTTGCGCAACGGGATCGAGATTTCCGCAAAAGACTGGTACACGCGCCAGGCGCGCCAGTTATTCAAGGTGCTGCTCACGGAACGAGGGCACATGGTGCTTACCCATAGACTGGTCAACTTACTCTGGCCTGAGTATGTAGAAAACGCGCATAAGACGCTACGTAGCGCGGTCAGCGCGCTCAGAGATGTATTGGAGCCGGATCGCGAACCGTGGTTCTCTTCCAGTTTTGTCCCCCGCGGTCAGGCGGGCTATGCACTCGTTTTTCCCACGTTCTGTTCTGTATGGATCGATGTTGTTGAATTCGAGAACTTACTGGATGCCAACCTGGATGGGGAAAACACAGCCACAACACGTGCTGGGCTGGAGGCAGCACTGCAACTCTACACAGGTGATTACCTCTCCGCGGATGGTGATCCCAGTTGGGTACTGGCAGAACGCGCACGTTTGCGCGACCGCTATTTTGCTGGCGTGTTGTGCCTGATGAAATGGTGGGGTGCGCTGCATTGCTACAATGAGGCTATCGAACTGGGCCAGCACGCACTGGAACTGGATACATGCTACGAACCGTTGTGCAGATTGACTATGCAGTATCAAGTGCTAGTAGGGAATAATGCCGCAGCCCTGCACACCTTTGAACGATGCCGTCGGGCACTGGATGAACAGATGGGAGCTGATCCGTCCGCGCAAACGCTGGCACTACATATGGCCATCCTCAAAGGGGAGTTTCCAGTACCGCAGCAGGTCAGGTCGATTGAGTTATTGAGTGATGACCTGAGCAGGCAAGGCAAACAGCAGGTCAAGACGAACTGGCTAGCACAACAATTGGTGGAGACACAGGAGCAGGCGCTCCATTATACCATGCAGGCGGCAGATTATGCGCGCCGGACGTTTAGTTACCGCCTGGCGCTCGCGGACTATGACGCGGCGGCGCAGTTATTGCAGGTACAGGAGCCGCGACAAGAGAGAGGGAGCGGTTTACGCGTTGAGTGGGGTAGGGTGTATCATGGGCGTGGCCTGGTCTACGAGGCGCTCCTGGACTGGCCAGGTATTCAGGAGAACTATCAAAACTTATCGAACTGGGCCGCGTTACAACACGATTCGGTACTGGCCAAAGGTATCGTCCAGCGCATGATGATCAGCCGTTCTCTGATGGGCTATGTTCCCGAAGCGCTAGGGATGGGACGTGAGTTGCTTCACCAATTGCAAAGAGAAAGCGAAAAACAGTTCGCGCTCCCCCAGCCGACCAGGGAAAGTCTACGCCTGCTGGTTGATATAGCTCAACGCTGGGAGCACATCATGAGCTTGGATGAGCCCTGGGATCGCGATCAGACGTCGGTCCTGTCATTCGCGCCCTTTTGTGCCGTCGCCTCTCCGGAGGTATGCGACTGGGATCAGGCCATCGAGGTGCTGGGTCCAGCGCAGTCCGCGTGTGTCCTGACCTTTTATGGCTGGATGCTCTTCCTTCAGGGCCTGAGTGCTGAAACCGAGAGGTGTTTGCAGGCCGCCTTGCAGGCTGCCCAGGCGACCGGTCAGGTCACCTGGGAGATCCTTGCCTCTCTACACCTCAGCCGAACATATGCTTTCTGTGGTCACCGCGAGCGTGCCAAGCAAGAGTTTGCACGCTGCCTGGAACTATGCCAGCAGATATCTGAGGCGGAATGGGTAACGATCTGGCCGTGGCTCAACCGGGCCTATGCTCTGCTGGATTTGAAGCGATTAGATGAGGCCGAACAGATTTTTCTTCAGGTTCAACGTCAACCTATCAACCATGATATGCCGTCCAATTGGTGCAGTACGCAAATTGGCCTGGGTCTACTCGCCCTCGCCCGGCGGCAGTTTGCTCAGGCGCATCACCTGTTAAGCGAAGCCCTGGAGCAGCGGCAGAGCGTCTACATCGAGGTCTACGTTCTGGCCCAAATTGGCCTGGCCGAGATCGCTCAGCACCAGGGTGCATCCACTGAAGCCTATGAGCGGCTGTGCAGAATACTGGCGTTCTGCGGAAAGCGTAGCCTCTTGCAACTGTATGCGACCAGCGCCCTCGCCCTGGCCCGGCTGAGCCTGCATACCCACCAGAATCAGGGAATAGCCGCATTGCTGGAGACCGTTTGTCAGCTTGCTACAGATGCCGGATCGCAGAAATTGGCGAGCGAGTGCCGCGTCCTGCAAACGCAATTCTAGCCCATCTGGAGACCTCGCCAGCAGAGAGGTAACGCCGTTAGTCAGTGACACTGGGCTGTCAAACAGTGAATAGTTGACTATTCACTTCGTAGAGTCACTCAAAGCGGGACCACAACAAGGAGCGGTTCTTTCCAGAGGGTGTTCCCCTGCCTGTTCCTTGTGCTGTATGGTACACTATCTATGGTCATCTATCGCAACACAGCAGTAGGCAGATTATTGACGAGTTGCATGGGAATACTATTTGGGGGGAAGGATACAACAATGGTTGCACTCTGGATTATACTTATACCGCTCAGTCTAATCTCAGCCACCGCTGGCGCTTTGATCGCGCTACGCTTCCAGCATCGCACCTTGCAAGAGGGACGCCAGGAACGCGACGCCTGGCGTGAGGCGCAGGAAGGTCGGCAGAGAATCTGGGAGGTCCGCCAGGCGAAACGAAATGTAGAGGTTGAGAAGCAGATCTTTAATCAGGTCAAAGATCTACGGAGAGAATGGCAGAGCTGGCAGCACGAGTGGTACGAGGCAGCAGAGCAAGAGCAGCAGATGATACAGGCACGTGTGGATCTTGAACAGGTGTTGGCACGCCTGCCGCATATCGAAGATGTTGAGTTACCCTTGAATGCACACACTCCACGGCAGTTGCCAGATCACTGGCAGCCCCCCACGTTCTACCGGGCCGACTTGCGTGGGCGCGATCTTTCGCATCGTTACATAGGCCGCGCCGATCTGCGCGAGGCCCAACTGATGGGGGCCAACCTCTATATGACTGATCTCACCGCAGCCCGGTTGGGGGGTGCGAACCTGGAAGGGGCGAACCTGGCCGGAGCAAATCTCTGTGGCGCCGACTTGCGCGGAGCCAATTTGCGCGGAGCCAATCTTCTGGTTGCAGATCTCCAGAACGCACTCCTGCATGGAGCGATCCTGCAAGATGTGCGTGGTCTTATGTTGCCCCAATTACATGCAGCAAATTATGATAATACCACAAGCATTGATAGAGCCATCTATACTGCTCTGGCACCTGCACCGGACGCACAAAGTACGCAACCAGAGCTTCCCCGCACAGCTTCTGAAATTCTCTCTGAACCAATCGAAAACGAGGTGACGATGAGAATGCCTATGCTCAATCAGTCGGCACCCAGGAAGGCCGCGATCCTTGCCACTAGAATGAATTCCAACCCTGAGACACCGCAAACACCTAAGTCCCCTCTCACTGCACCTGGAACGCCTGAAGCCGCGCAAACAGATACGACCGCCGCTGGCTCGCCACATACGCGAGCGCGAGAGCAACAGCAAGAAGGCGAGGGAGCAAACGACGGCACTGAGGAGAATGAAGAGGAGTCTTCTAATAAGATTATCCATCTGTCTCCACGCTCGACCAAAGAAGTTCATCAGGTGGGACAACAAGCGCGAGCGGCAAAACACATGGGAAGAACCGTGTGACCACTCCCCACAGGCTTCTCAGGAGCGTGCCTCCCGAAGGCTCAAGTCCAGGGACTGGCTGTTCGGTGCGTTCCCAGCAGGTGGCGCGATACATAGGGGCAATAGTGGCATTTTCAACCAACACACTTTTTGCCTGGAAATCGAAAAAACTGTCTCGTGAGAAAAGCACGTTGCCCTCGCGCGGATCATAGCGTACAATACTACTACAACTCGCATGAGCTAAAACGTGGGTGCTCTCCCGACAAGTCCGCTCGTACATTAGATGAGAGAGTGTTATAGCTAGAAATTGCAGGACTTTTCTGGAAACGCTATACTACAGGGGCGGAGAGCAGGCATATGTTTCAGAGCGGGCTATGTTTCAAAACGTGAAGGGGTTATCATAATCATGGCAGAAGAATCATCTATACCGCTGGGGGGGAAGGTTGCGCTGGTCACTGGCAGCAGTCAGGGTATTGGGCGCGCGACGGCTGAACGATTGGCTCAGGCTGGAGCGGATATTGTGATTAACTATCACAGCAACGCTGGAGCAGCTACCGAAGCAAAAGCGAGCATCGAGGCTTTGGGGAGACGCTGCATCGCGGTCCAGGCTGATGTCAGGCAGGAAGAGGATGTCACACGTCTGTTTGCCGAAGCGCACGCCCAGTTGGGACCGGTGGGCATTCTGGTGAATAACGCAGGCACGACACGCGATAAGCTAATCCTACAGATGTCTCTGGCCGATTTTGAATATGTACTGCAAACCAATCTGCACTCTGCTTTCCTCTGCACCAAAGCCGCGCTACGTGGGATGATGAAAGCGCGCTGGGGACGCATTATCAACGTGACCTCGGTCGCGGGCCTGTTGGGGAACGCTGGTCAGGCCAACTATAGCGCCTCGAAGGCCGGTCTGATGACCCTGACTCTGAGTACGGCGCGTGAAATGGCCAGCCGTAATATTACCGCTAATGCTGTAGCGCCGGGCTTTATCCCCACCGAGCTGACCGCCAGCCTGACCGAGCAGCAGAAGAAGGCCATGCTCGATATCACTCCGCTAGCTCGCTTCGGCACCCCCGCAGAGGTCGCGGCGACCATCGCGTTCCTCTGTTCCCCAGAGGCTGGCTATATCACAGGCCAGATCATTGCCATCGATGGCGGCATGTCTATGCATGTCTAACAAACTGCCTTTCCTCACAGAAAATATACAGAGCCAGGGCCACAAGCACGTTCCTTCTGCTTGTGGCCCTGGCATGTCATTGCTCAAGATACCTGTCGTGGGGTGAAACAAAATCCTGAGCATTCTCCTCTAAAAACATACAGGACGCTGGTGAGTAGACCAGCTTAAAGTATAGCACTGGAGGAGATGGCACTTATGCTTATTGAGACCAACGAAACCAATCAGTTTACTTTTGAGGCCTTCGCGGCCCATACCTTTTATACCGAAGTGAATCGCTCGCTGGTACGTCAGGCTCTCGCTCCATTTCGCACACGGTCCACGGAGAAACCTCTGACCATTGTCGATATGGCCTGCGGCACTGGCGCTGTTACCCGCCTGATTGCTGAAGAGATGAAAAAGCAGGGGCGCCAGGCGCGTATTATTGGGGTCGATCCTTCCGCCGAGGCGCTGCGCCACGCGCAAAAGGGGATGGCTGCTATCGGCGCGCAGGCCGAGTTTATTCAAGGCGATACCGACGATCTCCCACGCCTTGTCCACGACGCGGATGCCGCCTTTTTCTGCAATGCCATTCACTTGCTGCCCGATAAACGCTCGGCTTTCCATCTGATGGCCAGCATTTTAGCCCCTCATGGGATTTTTGCCTGCAATAGCGCCTTCTATACCGGCGCCTATGTGGAAGGTACCGAACGTTTCTATCGCCTCTGGACGCGCCGCGCTATCGGCTGGCTCCGCAAAGAGCACCCGGAGGTCCGCGTCTCCCGCGAAACTAAAACGATGGCTATGCAGTGGATTACCGCTGATGAGTATATCCAGTTACTGCAAGAGGGGGGCTTCCAGCATATCGATGCAGTTCAAGAAGAGGTCATGATGACCGTGGAGTCGTATCACGATATCGGTCAGTACTGGTTGTTTATTGAAGGCGCCTTACCTGGTATTCCGCTTGCCCTGGGCGCAGCAGCTCTCGGTACAACGGTCTATGAGGCTGGGACAGAGCTGAATCTGACAACTATTCCACGCAACTGGCTCCAATTGATCTCGCATAAAGGGTAAAAAAACACGAGCAGACCTTTTCTTTCAAGGGAAAGCTTCTTGTGCAACTCTTGCATTATAAAGAAAGATATGCTATAGTTGCTCAACGTATGTTTGTGGTTTTCCTTTAGTTGAGGTTTGGAAAATGTTTCAAGAAGAACCCGGAAACTGGCGCGAACTGGTCGGACAGGTTATCAGTGAGCCTGCGGGCCTGCAACGCATTATACAAACCCTAGGAGTGCAGGCGATTACGGTTAGACGCTGGGTCCAGGGTATCTCTGAGCCACGCGCCCAAAATCTGCGTGGCTTGTTGAGCGCCCTGCCCGAACACCGCGAACGCCTTCTCGCATTCTTTGCCGAGGAATACGATGATTTTGCTGACCTCCCAATCAGCAGCTCATTCCAGGACATTGCGGTCAGGTTTTATCTACATCTCTTTCAGACATGTGGCACCATCAATCATACCCAGCGCCACTGGTCGCTTGCGAACACTATTATCAGCCACGCGCTTGGCCAGCTCGACCCGGAAAACCTGGGCATGGCGATCACGCTGGTCAAATGTATGCAGCATAGTAAGCATGACAAAATTTTTAGTTTGCGGCAGGATGTGGGGCAATGTACTCCTCCCTGGCCCAGCCACCTGGAACACTACGCTATGTTCCTGGGGGCTGAGTCGCTGGCTGGTTTTGCAGTTGCCATGTGTCGCCCCTACGAAGTGCAGGACTATCGTGAAGAACCACATGCCTCGCCCGGCCACCAGTTTGAGCATGAGCGGAGTGCGGCAGCTCACCCGATTTTCTATGCGGGCCGTATCGCCGGTTGTTTGCTCATTTCCAGTACAGAAGCACATGCTTTCTATCATCCCTCACGAACGCGCCTGATAGCTGATTACGCGCATTTGTTGGCTCTGGCCCTCGACCCGGAAGATTTTGTGGCACCCGCTGATCTGGAATTGCGCGTCATGCCTCTCCACAGCGAACAAAAAGAGGCATTCAGCACGTTCCGCCAACGTATTCTCGCCGCCAAAAACAATCCGGCGTCAGATATCGATGCTGAACAATCTGTCTGGGAACAGTTGGAGGATACATTGATCTTACAGCAGAAAGAGAAATATCAACGTATTCAGCAAGAGCGCCAGATGTGAGAAGTAAAACGGTATATACTGTTTTGAGGGTGTATTTTGTTGACTGTATAGAAGAACGCTAGATAGTACATAAGATGCGTGACGATTTTCACCAGCCGTTGAAGGATTACTGGACCCAGACCCTCATCGGGGATGGCACTCTGACCCACGTGGGTGACGCTCTGCGTATGGGCTTTGATAGGGCGGCGCAGGGAACCTACAGTGATGCGCAGATCGATGACTATAGTCGTCTGCGGCGCGCGCGCTACCCCTGGCGCCCTCCCTTGCGTATGGAGGTAGAGGCGCGTTCATCGCTGCCATCCACTGGGCCAGCAAACGCCGTACTCCAGGGTACGGCAGGCTTCGGTTTCTGGAACTACCCTTTCTCTGTCCGCGGCGATATCTTAACCTTGCCAGAGGCCGTGTGGTTCTTCTATGCCTCGCCGCCCTCGAATATGGCCCTGGTGCCAGGTGTCCCCGGTTGGGGTTGGAAAGCTCAGGTTGTCCATAGTATGCGCCCCGGCGCGCTGCTCTCAGCCGCTCCAATGGCCCTATCTACCTCGCTGGCACTGCTGACTGGCGAGGTTCGGCCTGCTGCCCGCTGGATGCAACGACTCACAGGCGCGCACGAAGCTCTGCTGGACGTGGATCTTACCAGTTGGCAGACCTACACCCTGGAGTGGCACACCCACGAAGCGCGCTTTCTGGTGAATGGCCAGGAGGTGTTGCGCGCGCCCAATCCACCAACGCGGGCGCTGGGCTTTGTGGCGTGGCTCGATAACCAGTTCGCCGTTGCCACCCCACGCGGTGTGCTGCGCTTCGGTACGGTGAGTAGCGGGCCGCAGTGGTTTGAGATTGCAAACCTGGTGATTACGCCTCAGAAAGAGAGATGAGGCCACAAAGTAAAGATGGGAGCCTGACGGACCCACACCCCCAGCCACATGGCCCATTTTTGTACGAATCCTTCTGCTGGCGCTGACTGCTCCGAGCTAGCCGGCCAGAGCAGTCAGCGACGGCAGAAGGAGCCACGTCAGGCTTGCTTATCCGCCAGTTCCAGGATCTCATCGATGATCCCGTACTCAATGGCCTCTTCAGTGCTCATAAAGAAATCGCGCTCGGTATCGCGTTTGATGCGTTCCAGAGGCTGGCCGGTGTGTTGAACATACAGGCCATTAATCACATCGCGTGTGTGCAGGATCTCTCGCGCGTGAATGTCGATATCGGTGGCCTGGCCGCCCAGACCGCCCTGGATCAGCGGCTGATGCATATGAATACGCGCGTGGGGCAGAGCACGTCTGCGCCCCTTATCGCCGGCCATCAGCAGCACCGTGCCAAAGCTGGCCGCGTATCCCACGCAGGTCGTCCCAACCGGGCAGGGCAGGTGACGCATAGTATCGTAGATCGCCAACCCGGCATCGATGACGCCGCCGTGCGAGCTGATATAGAGGTTGATCTCGCGCTCGCTACTCTCAGCAGCCAGAAAGAGCAGTTGCGCCACAACCAGGCCCGCCATATTCTCTTCAATCGTGCCGTTAATCATGATGATGCGCTCACGTAACAGCCGCGAATAGAGGTCGTAGGCTCGCTCACCGCGTCCGGTGTTCTCGATAATCGTCGGAACAAGTAACGATGTCATCATTTTCTCCTTCTATACTTCTTTCTGGCGCACAAAGTAATAATGAACGAGCGAGCCACGCTGTTCCAGCACACTAACCAGCAGCCAGCCCTGCTTGCCCAGTTCATTGAGTGTCTCCTCATCAGGCGGCGCTGCCTCGTGCGTATCTACGCTCACGACATGATACTCCCAATCCGGCGTGCGGGCCGGGACGCTCTCATAGACCATCGGAACATGTATACCAGGGAGGACATCATTTTGTCCGGCGAACGTTTTCCAGGCTGTGCGGGTGGGAAATTGCATTGTCTTCTTCTCCTTCTTCCCCTGCAAAAAGCTTGCAGGATGTTTTGATCTCTTCTTGAATATACCATGCTGAAAGTGTATAATTATAGGGAAAATCTATGCTCTTAGCATAGGCATAGAGCATGGATATGCTGATAGCATAACAAAAGGAAGAGACGATGGATTTACAGGAGATTATGGGACGCGTGATCCGACGCGAGCGCCAGGAGCGCCATTTGACCATTAAGGAGCTGGGCGAGAAGGCTGGCCTCTCAGAAATTTATGTGGGCGAGATCGAACGTGGGCAGAAATACCCGTCTTCGCGTGTGCTGGAGAGCATTGCCCAGGCGCTCGATATGGATATCGCCGACCTGCTGGAGTTGGTCGCGGAAGAGATTCGCTACGAACGCGAGCCACAGCAGGTCAGCACCATCGGTTTTACGCTTCCCCACGCGTCAGGGCAGCCGCGCCGCCTGGCAGTCAGGAAGATGGTCAATATGCTGGGCGAAGGGGAGGTAGAGAGCGTGGCGAATTTCAGCGCCTTTCTGCTCTCCCAACAATTCAAGATTCAGTGAACATGAGAAATATATTCCACCAGAAAACGTCTAAGCTTACCACGCCCGGCGTCACCATAGACGGTTTCGGGTGGGATTGAGTGGTACCAGA
>CAXUEY010000047.1:26426-33907 GCA_964250225.1 uncultured Ktedonobacteraceae bacterium
CCCCCGGCGCTGGGGTCTATACCCCTTTTTCTGGGGGAATGCTCTGTTACCAGAAGCGACGACGAGTACGAGGTGCGCGTACATAGCTGCCGCGCCGATAGTAACGCCTTCCATAGCTAGACGCGTGACGATAGGCAAAAGCGCTCCAGATGAGCACCAGCACCGCCGCCGCAATGATGGACGTAATGATCGGCACGCCACCCCAAACGGGTTCGCCGCTGATGCTCCAATGGAAGACATCGACCACCAGAATAATGGCGATAAATCCCAGGATAATCGCGCCGACAATCCCAAAGGGTGTGCGCCTGCGTGCAACAAATTCGCCGATTATGCCAACAAGTGCTGCAATGACCAGCATGACGATTAAAGTAGCTAAACTCACGGAAAATGCCTCCTTGAATATGCAATTAAATTCCTTACTCTCTACACGAAACGCCAGGGCTTTTTGTATACAAGTGTGACGAATTTCTGCCCTCGACACACACGCCATCGCCTATCGGCCACACTGCTCTCCTCGTGCCATCCAATTCGTCTAGATTCCGCTTGAAATGGAACGTTTTTTCTAGTATACTACAGAGGAAACAGTAAACATTCATCCAGAAGATCTGGAAAGATACAAAGCCTGAGTAGGAGAGAGAAAGATGGACAAAATTATCGTGCAACAAGCGCGTTTACATTGTTCCGCTGAACGCGCATTTGCTCTGTTTACCCATAATGAGCAGTTACAGCGCTGGCTGAGCAAGGCAGCCGACGTTGAGCCGGTCATAGGCGGAAAGTATGAGTTGTTCTGGGATCTCGATAATCCCGAACATGATAGTACGCTCGGCTGTAAGATCACCGCCATTGAGCCGAACGTACTATTGGCGTTTGAATGGAAGGGGCCATCACAGTTCCGTTTTATGAACGAGATCGATCCCCTGACCCACGTCGCGGTCTTCTTCACGCCCTGCGACGAGGTGCTCACCCCCTGCACGGATGTCTATCTGCTCCATACCGGTTGGCGGGCCTCGCAGGAATGGGAGCAGGTCCGTATGTATGTTGCGGGTGCCTGGGAAAACGGTTTGGCTGAATTGGAAGCTCTGATTAACGGATAAGAACCAATTTCTCGACGACAGGAGAAAAGCACAATGCTAAACGAGCAAGAAGCGCCCATAGTAGGTGAACCGGCGGGCCTCCTATGGACCTGGTGGCAAGGCGATCCACTCCCCATACTTCCGCCTTTGCTGGATTTTACAGTTGAAGATGCAAAAGATGCAGAGCTGTTGGCAAAGCTCATGGAGACTTCACCCACACAGATAACAGCGTTCCAGCAAGAGGGACAGCGGCCATATCTTGCGCGTCTGGGAACTACTCCTGTCGCCTATGGCTGGTCCGTTGCCGGGCGCGCAGCCTTCGGTGGTGGGCGCGTGGTCTTCCAGGTGCCCACGCGCAATCGTTATCTGGAGAGCTTTGCAACGCTCCCTGCCTGGCGCGGCCTGGGTATCTATCCCCGTTTGCTCCAGGCCATGCTGCATAAAGAGAGCCATGAGAACGAGCGCTTCTGGATTGTCCACCAGAGCAGCAACTCCGCCTCTGAACGAGGTATCAGCAAAGCAGGCTTCCGTGTGGCCAGCAAGATCTATTTTCTGGACAATGGAAAACTCGGCATTGTTGCTGACGTTGCGGCAAACGAGCGCGCTGAAGCAGGAGCGGTCTTGCTGGGGCTAACGCTTGTTTCAGCATCAAAAGAGTCCTTCATACCAGACGACTCATCTGCTTATTGTTGAACTTCTGTGGCAATTTCGTAGTGGTTATTCTCACCCACACAGACGCGGAGAAGTGCTCTGCTCGCTCAGATCAGCACTTGCGGTGAGCCGTCTGAGCGGGCAAAGCGTGCGTAAAAAACGCCTGTTTGTGTGTTATTTTCCTGCTAACTGGGCCAGGACTGGAGCAAAGTTCTCCATCTGTGCCGCCTGGATTTGCAGGTAGGAGAACCCGTAGCGGTCGCGTTGCTCTCGCAGATGGTCCACGGCCTGCCCAATGCTCATGGGTTTCTTTGGTATAGACCATGCACCTGGAGACGCGGCAACGGGAACGGTGCTGTCGGTGATTTCCACTTCAAAGATGGTCTGGCTCAGCTCCAGGTCAGGGAAACGCGGCCCGGCAGCTTCTTTGATCCAGCCGATTTTTTGCTCCAATGTGGCATCTGTAGGGTCGGGCCCGCGCGCGCTGATTTTTGAGGCGATGGCAATGATATCTGCCTCCCTGGCTGCCAGTTTAAGCATCTTTTCGCCCGACCCTGCCACAAGAATGGGCAAATGCGGCTGCTGAACAGGTTTGAGGTTCCCTTTCAGGTCGGTAATGGTAACGTGCTGCCCACGGAAATCGACGGTTTCTTCTGTACAGAGTTGCTTGACCACCTGGAGAGTTTCTTCCAGATACCCAACGCGTGTACCCGCGCTGGCAAACGGAAGCCCCATTTTCTCAAACTCATCCGCAGAGACACCCGCGCCCAGACCAAGTTCAAAACGGCCATCGGTCAGCAGATCGAGCGTGGCTGCCTCCCTGGCGAGGAGGACGGGATGTCGGTAGCCGTTGCAGAAGACATAACTGCCAACCCGCAGCGAAGTGGTTGCCGAGGCCGCGACAGCTAACGCCGGCATCGGTGCCAGTAATCCCACGCTGGTGCGGTCAGGCATTACTAAGGTCGAGTAGCCAAGTTCTTCGATGCGACGCGCAGCGTTCACCCACACAGCACGTGAGGGGGCGTAGCCTGTGACAACGCCAAAACGAAATGGTCGGGACATGGCTTTCTTTTTCTCCTTTCTGTATATACGGCGCGTTAGCGAGGGTTGCGGCCCTCGTTGATGCGCCAGGTGATACGCCCGCGCGTCAGGTCGTAGGGCGAGAGGGCAACTCTCACCTTATCACCCGGCACCAGGCGGATATTCGATAAACGCAAACGTCCGGCGGGCACGGCCAGCACATGATGCTGTTCATCAATCTGGATTTTAAACATAGCGTTGGGGAATACCTCAAGCACTTCTCCAACGACCAGAATCTCGTCTCGTTCTTTGGGCATAGTCTTCCTTTCTTCGGCCTGCTCAGTCCAGCATAGCCTGTTCAAGATCTGCTTTTTTGAGATTCGTCTCGCTGAGGTCAGCTTCGCGCAGGTCTGCGCGATAGAACACCGTTCCGCTGAGGTCTGCCCCACGCAAGTTGGTGTGATAGAGATGCGTGCCGCTCAAATCGGCCCCACTGAGATTGGCCTGACTCAAATTCGCCCCAATCAGATTGGCACGATAGAGATCGGCCCACGTGAGATCTACCCTGCTGAGATTTGCTCCACTCAAGTCGGCATTGCTCAAACTGGCCCAGGCTAGATGCGCACCGCTGAGGTCGGGTAGAATATCTGGATGCTCCTGTCTCCATTGATTCCAGGCATGGGTGCTCTGGTGGAGAAGGGCAAGCTGCTGCTGATTTGCCAATTGATGTACCTCCACTGTTAAACATAGCATAATCTCTCCCATCCAGCTCGCCTGGGATATGCTTAAAAAGAGCACAGAGAGATGCAGCAGCAGAAGGAGAGGATATGTACCTCTATAACACGAGGCGTTTAGTGGGTGTGCAAGGCCAGGAGACGCGCCGTGTATGACTGCCCATGCTCTAAAACATGTGCTAACACAAGTCGCCTCCTTTCGTACACTGGCTGAACAGGTCTTCAGTCAGAAAAACAATAGCTGTGTTGTTTGCTGAACGGGTTAACGAAAGTATACCAGCTCCCGGTAGTGAATACAAGCGTTGATTTTGTTTTATCCTCGCCTCTGCCTATCGATCTCATACAGAATGATGGAGGTAGCGCAGGCTACATTCAGCGATGAGGCCGAGCCAACCATCGGGATCTTCACAATGGTATCGCAGATCTCGCTATAGGCCGCACTCATGCCCCAGGTTTCATTGCCAATCACCAGGATCGTCGGCTGCGTAAAATCATGCGCCGAGATGTCTTTCTCCGCTTTTTCACTGCTGCCAACCAGAGCAAACGGCCCGACCTGTGCCCGAACCGTCTCAAACCAGGGCAGCAGCTCTTTCTGTGAAGGGAGCCTGACGGTTGGCAACGCAAAGAAAGAGCCGGTTGTGGCGCTGATGGTTTCGGGGTCATATAGATCAACTGCGTGGCCAGTGATAATCAAACCATCGACCCCAAGCGCGTCACATGAGCGGATAATCGTGCCCAGATTGCCCTGGCTCGCGGGTCTGTCAAAAATCACGATCAGCATCTTCTGCTTGAGGGGAATACGCGCCAGATCATCTTCTGGCATCGCAACAAGGGCGAGTAACTCTGAGGCTTCCGCTTTATTACTTAGTTTTTCGAGCAAAGTCAGCGGTAACTCAAAATGTGTGCTGGCCCGCGAGTCGCGCAGGATATGTTTCGCCCAATCTGAGAGGGCTTGTTCCGGTGAATAGAGAAACGCGCGTATATGCCAATGATAGGCGAGCGCCTGGTTAATAGGCCTGACACCCTCTACAAAAAACTCTTTATGTTTCTGGCGCTTCTCCCGCTTCCTGCGCAGCGTTTCAGCATATTGAAAGTCGTTATTTTCCGAATAGATTCTGACGATCCTGGGTTTCATCGGCTTCTGTTTTCTTGCTGCCGAATAATGGGATACAATGCTCCGCACTATCATTCAGCAGGGCTTCATAATGACGATTATTATACCCATGCACTCCACTGTCTGCAAGATTGGATGGGAGCTATTTTTTTACGCTTCTGCTTGTCCGGTTGCAGAAAGGGTGGTAAGCTCATTTCAAGAGCGAACCATTTTCATCAATTAAGAGGGACGGACGAATTTTCGATGTCATCCACCATCAAACTGCACATCCGACCAGAACGCGTCAGCGACTATGCGAACATTGCTGCACTCAACGCGCGCGCCTTTGGGAACCGCGTGGGCGAGCCAGCTCTTATCGCAGTGCTGCGTCAGAGCCGGGTGTTTGATCCAGAACTTTCGCTACTGGCCGAGCTTGATGGGAAGCTCGTTGGACATGTGCTCTTCACGCCCTATCAGATCCGCTTGCTGGATACGATGGTGCCAGCCGTTAATCTCGCGCCCCTGGCTATCGAGCCTGCGCATCAGAGCCAGGGCATTGGCGGCCTGCTGATTACTGAGGGACATGCTGTCGCGGCCTCTAAAGGCTATACCGTGAGCTTTTTGCTTGGACACCCCACCTATTATCCGCGCTTCGGCTATCAGACCCACGCGTATGGCTCCTCACACCTGGCGTTGTCCATCAGCGTATCTTCTCATGTACACCTCGAAGTACGCGCGCCCACCGCTGAGGATGTGCCAGGGCTGCGTACTCTCTGGCAACACGAAGAGCAGCACGTGGACATGGCATTGGAGGTGGGCGGAGATCTGCTGGACTGGCTCAGTCCCCACCCGCACATCCAGGCCAGCGTCTACCTGCGCGATGGCACGCTCGTTGGCTATACCCGCGTCCATCGCGATGAGCCAACAAAGCCACGGTATTTTCTGGCGCGCGATGCGGAGATCGCACGCGCAATGCTTTTCACAATGGCAAGCCCGTTGCATACACAGCTCCCTAAGATACAGTTTACGCTGCCACTGCATCCTCTCTCGGCCTCCACGCAAGCATTGGGGCACGCGGAATGCAGGTCATGGGAAGCGAGCATGGCCTGTGAACTTGGTCCCAGCCCACTCCCCGCGTATCTGGCCCAGGTTCGCGAAAAACGTCGACCTGTTGGTCGCGTGATCTGGCCGGTGATGTTTGACCTGGCTGAATGATAGGAAGATTATCCGCTACATCATCTTCCTACGCAGCGCCGTCGCCAGTTCAGTATGGTCGGCAGCCAGCGCGAAATCTGCCGCCGTCCGTCCGTCATCTGTGGCTAAGGTAGCATCGGCTCCCTGCGCCAGAAGCAGATCTACCAATTCGGTATCGCCATTTTGCGCGGCCTCCATCAGCGGAGTCTCGCCATCCTGCTGGCGGGCGTTAAGGTTGGCTCCGTGTGCCAGCAGCAGGCGAATGATGGCATGGTGGCGATGCGCGGCAGCGCTATGCAGCGGCGTGACTCGCTGATCGTTGCGCGACACGGCGTCAACCTCGGCTCCTGCCTCAAACAATGCCGAGGCCAGCTCAACCTTGCCATGAAAAAAGGCCACATAATGCAAGGCTGTAAAGCCGTCGCTCGAATAGGCACATGCCAGCGAGGGATTTTCAGCCAGTAGTGCGCGCAGACGAGCCAGGTCGCCCAGCGTCGCTATGTCGTGAACATCAAGCTGTGGGTTGGCGGCAAACACTATTGGCAACAGGTCCGTCTGACCCACGTAATGCGCCCAGAGCACTGGCGAGACGCCTTGCTGTGAGCGGGCATTGACCAGTGCGGGCTGTTCCGCCAGCAGGGCGCTGAGACGCGCCCTATCGCCAGTCCTGATCGCTGTGAAGAGTTCTTGAGAGGCTGCCATCTTGTGAAGTCCTTTCAGTAAAATTACTTAGCTTTGCTAACTAATTTCTTATGATAAAATACCATATGATGAGTCACAAGTCAAATGCCCCTGAGAACAACGCGGCGGATATCGCCAATCGCCTGCATTCCGTAGCGATCCACTTGCTCAGGCGTGTGCGCCAGGAAGATCCGCTGACGGGGTTAAGTCCCGCGCGTCTTTCAGCGCTCTCGGTGATCGGTTTTGGCGGGCCGCGTACCATCAGTGAGTTGGCCGAGGCGGAGCAGGTCGCGGTACCAACCATCAGCCGGGTTGTCGCGGCCCTGGTCGCGGAAGAGCTGGTGGAGCGCCAGACGGACGTGCATGATCGGCGTACCGTTTCTCTGACAGCCACGCCAAAGGGCATGCAAGTTTTGCGTGAGGGCCAGCGTCGGCGCACAGCACAACTGAGCAATCTGCTCGCCCAACTCACACCTGCTGAGCAAGAAACGCTCGCGCAGGCCCTTTCCTCGATAGAGCGTATGTTACATGGCTCAAGCAGTAAATAGCATATTTCCTTAGTAAAATGTCTTCTAATATGAAAATCAGAGAGGAAATATATATGCAACTCCCTGTTATGACCAAAGCACTGGCTTGCCGCATCCAGAACGTACTCTTCTCTTTCCAAACGAGCGGGACAATAGCAGCCCGACATTACGCGGGCAATCCCTACGATATCCAGCTTCAGCAGTTTGGTCATGCCACTGCTTATGCCGCTCGTGCCATCCCAGAAGGGGGATGGTGGAATCGTGTGGTTGGTATCGAGGCTGCAGACATTGCTCGGCTTGATGACATCGTGGCCTTTTTTCGCGTCCCCCACCTGCGCTTCTATCTCGATATGGACCCGATCAGCTTGCGGGAAGACCTTGCCAGGCAATTGATAGCGCAAGGCTTCTGCCCAACGCCCAATGGCCCCTTTCTGTATGGACTCTCGTCTATTAAGAGCGATGAGACAGAGATCGTAGTGCGTGAGACGCGGGATGTAGACCTGTTTCT
>CAXUEY010000047.1:34007-39238 GCA_964250225.1 uncultured Ktedonobacteraceae bacterium
CGCCGTGACGACTCACAGGATCGCCGCTGCTGCCCAGGCCCATTGTGAACTGGTGACTGGTGATACCGGCTCGCTCGGTTCCACCAGCCAGATTCACATGCAGCGCGCGGGACTGCAGATCGCCTTCACAAGAATAGCGTGGGCCAGCCCTCAGCTCTAACAATGCTACATGTAGAGAGATTCCAACGTGTACTAGAAGGATAGCATGTCTCGCTGGTAGGATGCCTGTTGCTTTGTGTAAATGGAGGTTTCTCATGAAATGTCAGGAGCAATTGGAGCAGTATCTGCGTGACCGGGAGATTGCCTATCAGATTCAGCACCATCCGCAGGCGTATACTGCTCAGCAGATTGCGGAGTGTGAACACATCTCAGGCAAAAAGGTGGCGAAGAGCGTGGTGGCTTCTGCCGATGGCAAGATGATCTTGCTGGTGCTACCCGCCGCTCATCGCGTGGATCTTGACAAGGTGCGCGCGTTGCTCGGCGCAAAAAACGTTACTCTGGCTCACGAGGAAGATTTCCAAAATAGCTTCCCCGGCTGCGAAGTTGGGACGATGCCGCCTTTGGGCAATCTCTATAAGCTGCCCGTATACGTTGAAAAGAGCCTGAGCAGGCAGGAGACGATTGTCTTCCCGATAGGAACGCATACGGAGACGATGAGCCTCAAGTATGCCGACCTGGCACGTCTGGTGCAGCCAACTGTGGCCGAGTTTGCATTAACCCCAACTCTTGTCTAAGCCCAAAACTGGCGACGCCTTGTGCGATGAGAGAATGGAACAGCGTGTGGGATCTACATTCAGAAGGAAGAGGCAGGCCCCAGGTGCGTGGAAAGCGCCTGGAGCTTGCCTCTCGGTTGTTCGGTGCTAAAAAAAACTGGACTGGCCAGCCCAATTTTGCTATAGTGGAGTGAGAAAGTTGCCTGAGGACATCGTTCGGAAGACAATAGAGTAGACTGTTGTGCGCAAGGCAACAAACCAAACGCATCTTTCATCATAAAGAGCACCTGGAAACGATGCGGTAAAGGAAACACACATATGAGTAGTCACGATCTTGCTCAAACCAGCGCCGCTGATGTGCGTGCTGAGGATGGCACACAGAATGAGAGTCCCACAGCGCATACGGAACGACCTCATACGCCTGCCTATGAGGCCTTTGATGCTCCCCCACCCTTTACTCTGAAGTTTTTGCGCGGCCTCTCACCTTTCTGGCATGACCGTTTGATTGAGGCCGGGCTGATCCTCTCAATGGGGCTGTATTATCTGGTGGGCAATGCTCAATTGGGGGCCGGTAATTTTCTGCATATTCCACCCTATTTGTATTCCCTACCGTTTTTAGCGCTCTTTATTTGCTTGAGCTGGTACCGACTGCCTTTTGCCGTCGCTCTGCTCCCTCTGGCGTTGCCGTATTATTATACGCAGAAAACGGTCTTGAGCTATGGCTCGCATACCTTGAACTTTGGCCTGGGGGAAATTAGCCTGGCTGTGTGTGCACTGGTTGCCGCGGGACAGGTGCTTCTGCATGGGAAACACTGGCGCTACTGGCTCTCCTGGGCGCAACTACGCGACCGTCTGGGGCCATTTAGCATCCCAATCCTGATTTTTGTCGCTGCCGCGCTGATCTCTATTGGGATCGCGGTAGAACGCTCGACGGCTCTACGTAGCTTTCGCGAGATGGTTTTTGATCCGTTGATCTATGTCCTGCTGGTGTTGTGCTGTTTACGCACTCGCCAGGACTTGAAGCGTCTGGTAGGTGCTTTCCTGGGGTCTGCTCTGCTGATCGCGATCATTGGGATGATCCAGTATGTGGTCGTTCCAGTTCAGCCGCAACAGGCGAGCGACGCTAATCGCGCCCATGCGGTGTATGGAAGCGCCAACAGCATTGGCCTGTTCTTCGATTATGTCTTGCCGTTGGGTATGGCTCTGCTGGCCTGGCTGGTGAGCAGAGCGCGGCGTTTGCACGGCCAATGGTGGCCCGTCGCCCTGCTCCTGGTTGCTTTTATCCCCTGGATTGGCGTGCTTATCTTAAGCCAATCGCTGGGAACTGCGCTGGCTCTGCCTGTAGCGTTGCTCTTTATCCTGGCCCTCTCGGTGCGCAGCCGAAAAACGCTACTGATCAGCGCAGGTGTCTTACTGCTACTGGGGCTTGGCGGTGGAGTAGTTCTGCACAAACCCCTGCTGAATTTCATCGCACATTGGCATGATAATGGTAAGAACATCAGTACAGTGAGCAAGCGTTATTACCTCTGGCTTACAGCACTTCACATGATTCGCCAGCATGCGCTGTTTGGTGTGGGCATGGATAACTGGCTCTGTTATTATAGCCAGAATAATCAGTGCCTGGCTTCTCATATCATCTCCCCCCATTATTGGATTACGGCTATGCCTGGAACCGGCATACCCACGGGGCTGGGAGACGAGCCAACCTTATCGCATCCCCACGATATCTTCTTACAGGTCTGGGCCAGCATTGGCATCTTTGGTTTGCTGGCGTTTGTGGCCATTCTGGTGCTTTTCTTCACGCTCTTTGCGCGAATTGTGAAAACGGTGCGTCAGAGTACCGGCGCAGATGTGGTTTCGCTGGAATGGCTGGTTTTGGGCGTTGGTGGCGCGATGCTGGCCGCGCTCTGCCAGGGCTTGATCGATAGCTCTTTTTTAGAACAGGATCTGGCTTTCTGCTTCTGGGGATTGCTCGCTCTGCTGCTCATTCTACGCGTCTTCACCGGCACGTCCTGGCGCGGAAAACAGGTAGAGGCACGCACATAGGGTGCATACGTTCTCTCATTTCTCAATGTATGCGCCCTGGGGATAAGCCGTCAGGAGTGCTGGTGGGTTATCACCGGGCATAGGGCGCCGCGTGATACAATGCAGAGGAATATACTGCTTACATATCCACACTGCGGAGTTTTTTTAATGATACCCAACTATACAACTGCGCCGGAACTCACTGAAGACTACATTCATTCGGTCTGGGAGACGTTGCCGCGCCATCTACGCCCGACCCTGCTTTTATCAGCTCCAGCGCTCTCGGCACGCCTGGGCTGTGACCTGACCATCGCCAGCGAAACCTTTCAGCATACGGGAAGTTTTAAGTTTCGCGCGGCGTACAACCTGCTTTCCAGTATTCCTCAGCAGCGCGTTGTCGCAGCCTCTTCGGGTAACTTTGGCCAGGCGGTGGCCTATGCCAGCAAGCTGCTCGGCAAGAACAGCACCGTTGTCATGCCCGCGACCTCGGCGCGTGTCAAAGTCGCGGCTGTGCAGGGCTATAGCGGCCTCGCTGACCTGATCGACACCAGCCAGGTCAGCCGGGCCGAACGCGTCCAGCAATTGCTGGCCGAGCAAGAGGGAGCGTTTCAAGCGCACGCTTACGACGATTATCGGGTCGTCTCCGGCAACTCGACGCTGGGCAAAGAGATTTTCAGCACGGCAGACTTCGACGCGCTGGTGGTCCCCATTGGCGGCGGTGGTCTCTGTTCGGGCCAGGTAGTAGCCCGCGATTACCTGAACGCGCGCGCGGAGATCATCGGCGCGGAGCCGCAGCTAGCCAACGACGCCACGCGTTCACTGCGCGCAGGACAGATTATGCGCAACGAGCAGGAGCCGCCGACCGTAGCCGATGGAGCCAGGACGATCAGTCTGGGCAACCTCAACTGGGAGATCCTGCGCCAGGGCGTGGCTGACATTCTGGAGGTACCCGATCCTGTGATCTTGAACGCGTTGCGGGCCTATTTCGCGCTCAACCTCAAGGTCGAGCCAACGGGCGCATTGGCTCTGGGAGCAGTGCTGGCCCATCCAGAGCGTTTTACAGGCAAACGAGTGTGTTGTATTGTCAGCGGCGGTAATGTCGATCCGCTGGTCTACGCCAGAGCGATCCAGGAGGACTAACAATGACGCTTGCTTCCACCACCCTGGAACAGATACGCGCGGCGGCCAATGCACATATTGAGGCCGTAGCTAACCTGGCGCAGCGTATCTGCGAAGTACCCGCACCTACCGGCCAGGAACACGAACGCGCGCGCCTGGTGGCCGCGCTCTGGCAGGAACGTGGCTATACGCCGGAAACCGACGCTGTAGGCAATGTTTATGTCACCCGGCGTGGAACACGTAAGCACTCTCCTCTGTTGATGCTGCTGGCGCACATTGATACTGTCTTTCCCGCCTCAACCCCCCTTCTCATCAAACGCGAGGGCGACAAGCTCTATGGGCCTGGCATTAGCGATAATAGTGTCAGCGTCGCTGCGATGCTGTATACATTTGAGCTACTTGACGAGTTGGGGTTACAGACCGGGCCTGATATCGTCGCGGTGGCCGATGTGGGTGAAGAAGGACTGGGCAACCTGCTGGGTGCGCGCACGGCGGTTGAGCGCTATCGCGAGCAACTGGGCGCGGTGTTGGTCGTCGATGGCGGTCTGGGCTATATCACGCATGGCGCGGTTGGCTCGAAACGCTGGCGTATCACTGTGCGCGGTCCCGGCGGCCATTCCTATGGTTCGTTTGGCACCCCCAGCGCCATTCACGGCCTGGGCAAGATTATCGCGGCCATCGCCGACCTTCAGGTGCCACGCGTACCCAAAACCACCTTTAACGTCGGGACAATCGAGGGTGGAACCAGCGTCAACACCATCGCCGCTGAAGCCTCGGCGCTGCTCGATATGCGCTCAACCGATGTCGAGACGCTCAACCTGCTGGCTGAACAGGCTCGCGCGCTGATTGAGCAGCGCGCAGGTGCAGGCTTGCAGGTGGAGATCGAGATACTGGGCGAGCGACCAGCCGGTCAGCGCAGCCTCGCTGATCCCCTGGTACAACTGGCCAGTGAGACACTGCGCTGGCTAGGCATCGAGCCGCGCTATGGGATATCCAGCACCGATGCCAACATTCCCATCAGTCTGAATATCCCAACGGTCTGTATCGGGGTTACGCATGGCGAGAACGCGCACACGCTGCAAGAATATTTCACAATCCCGCCTCTGGGCCAGGGTTTAGCCCAGCTCGTGCGACTGAGCGTGGAGACGGGCGAGATGTTGGGCACATGACTTCGCCATACCACAGGTAGCGCATCTCATCGCTGGTTGCAAGCAAATGCTCCAGCGTGCCCTGTGCTTCGATAGCGCCGTCTTTGAGCACGAGAATATGGTCCGCGTGCTGCAGGGCATAGCGGCGATGGGAGACGATCAGACAGGTCTGGTCGCGGTGTGCGAAGAGACGTTCCCAGAGGTGTTGCTCGGTCTCGACGTCGAG
>CAXUEY010000048.1:0-9617 GCA_964250225.1 uncultured Ktedonobacteraceae bacterium
GCCAGAATCAACCGTGTTCAGTTCCTCTTTCAGCGACCGTTGCCTGGTTGCCCAGGTCTGACACAATCTCCAGAGGCGTTAATTCCCGCCGCACTGGCGGTAATCCCAGGAGTTCATAGGCCGCGTGCGCCAAATTGCGAAAGGCTTGCTTCTTGCGTTCCAATCCCCAGTTATAAGCAAACCTCGCACAGCCCGCGTGCTTGAGGCATGCGGTGATCTGCGTGTTATTCAGGTCTAACTCAACTTTGTAGCCACGACGGATCTTCACCGATGTTCCTTTTTTCCTGGGACGTAAGGTACTGATGCAATGCCCAGACCAACTCTCCAGCAAAGGATCGTTGATGCAAGTGCGCTTGCTCTTTGAGACGTGTCACGAGAGTTGAAGGAAGAACTACCGTGATTTTTGCTTTTCTGGTTTCTTTGGATGTTCCATCCCAGCATTTTACCAGTAAATGCTGGGATATCAAGGAGGATATGTGTCCAAAAATATCCCTACATGTCATCATTTTGTGCGTCTATAGTTCTCCCTTTCACTAAAGTAGAACGATCCACGATGCTTTTTTTAACATGCAATAGGGCGATTTTCGCTATTTACCTTGTGTAATTGCTGCTACTACCACATCTCCGCAAAAGATCGTCGTACCTTCATCAGCCACGCGGGGAGCGCAGTGGCCCAGGCGAGCCGCTCCAGGGCATCCTCAATAGGCATATCCGCGTTGATATCGGTTGTGTAGAAGATATCTTCAAGGGGGCCGTTGGCGGTGAGAATTGGCGCAACGAGGGTCAGCGCATCGACGAGCAGGGCAGATTCTCCGGGTACAGGGGGGTAGATGGCGCTGTAGCTTTGTAGGAAAAGGCTGGCGCGTTCAGGTTCCAGGCCGCGCTTCACCAGAGGACGCGTCAGGTCGTTGTCGGCGTGCCAGCTCAGCCCGGCAAAAGAGAAGAGCGCGTAGGCCACTTCAAGCAGACGTTTTTCCCAGCGCGAGGCCTCCAGACCAAGTACCGAGCTGACCCCATCCGGCGTGAAGCGCAGGTTAAGTGGGGAATAATCGCCGTGGATGTGTAATTCGGGCAGGTTGCGCCCGGTGCCGATGGCCATCATCGCGGCAGGCAACGCCGCTTCCCAGGCATCGACAAGATTGGAGAGCGCGACGGAGAGCGCGTAGACCTCGCACTGTTCAGCCCTGGCGCGGGCAAAGTTGAGCCAGCCCTGGGTCAGCCCACCCGCCTGCACCTCTGAGGGCCAGCGATACTGAGGGCCAGGGTAGCTGCGCGAGGCCTGGTGGATGCGTCCAAGCAGTTCCCCGGCAGCGGCGATCCAGGCGCGTTCGTGGGCAGAGTGTGAGTCAAACGGCTCACCTGCAAGCCAGGCTTGTAGCTCAAAGGTCTCCTCACCCAGCGTGACCGAGGATTCGCCCTGGGACGTCTGCCAGAATGGGGCGACGGGGATACCCTGCGCAGCCAGGTAGCGCTGGAAGGCATAGGGGTGCGCGCTTTCCTCTCCAACCAGGCTCTCAGCGCGTTCCTTGAGGATGTAGCGCCGCCCCTGGATCTCGACAAGCACCTGGAACAATTCGTGCTGGGGATGCTCCAGCGGCCCCAGATTGGTCCATGAATCCACGCCGAAGGCCCGCATGATCTCGTTCAGATCAAGCAGGTCGGCCTCGTCATTCTGCTGCTCTTCATGCATGGTAAATGAGTATCGCCTGTTCTACACGCCCTTCTCGCCACCGCGAGCATGCTTATATATTTTTGGCCACTTCGGTTGGCAGATCGGTGCGGCTGCCCCATTCGTTCCACGAACCATCGTAGTTGGTCAGCGTGGAATAGCCAAGCAGGGCCAGGCTGAAGAGCACCGTGGTCGCGGCGACTCCGCCGTTGCAATAAGCGATGACGCGCTCATCGGGCTGCACACTGGCCTTATCAAAAATCTGGCGCAACTCTACAATACTGCGGAACGTCCCATCGGGTGCGATCAGCTCTTCGCGGGGGATGTTGAGCGCGCCAGGAATATGGCCGGGGCGTCCCTGGCCACGAGCCATTGCGCCGCTGTACTGGCCCGGTTCACGCGCATCGACGAGCAGCGTCCCCGGCTGCTTGAGCGAGGTCAGCACATCCTGGGCGGTGGCGCGCATGAGCGACTGCACGCGCGGCGTAAAGGTTGCGGGTGGATAGGTCGGGACTTCGGCACTCAACGGGCGCTGCTCGCGTTGCCATTTCGCCAGTCCCCCATTGAGCACCGCGACATTGGCGTGGCCATAGTAGGTCAGCGCCCACCACAGGCGCGTGGCAAACTGCGAGGCTGGATGAGTATCGTAGGCCACGACCAGATCTTGATCGCCGATGCCCACGCGTTCCATAGCCCGCTTGAAGACCTCCGGGGGCGCGACCTGAGCCTCGACGGGATCGTCCAGATCGACGATATCGCGCGTCCAATCGAGATAGACCGCCCCTGGAATGTGCTCCTGAGCATACTCGTCGGGCGCGCCTACATACAATGCTTCCTGAGTGCCATCGCGCTGCACTGTGCGCACATAGCCGCGCATATCCACCACACGTACATGAGGGTCGCGCAGGTGTTCGGCCAGCCAGTCGGTCTCGACCAGCAAATGAGTGTTTTCCATGATATCCTTCTCTGTTCTGGTATAAAACGGTTGCTACTTCTTATGCAAACATACTCGCAGCCTCTGGATTATCGGTGCTGACAAAATGGGCCGGAGTGCTAAAAAAGCCGCGTGGCTTCACGCCCAGAATCGTCATCGAGGCATTGGGCGTCTGCGTCGTGATGTAGCGCTGGACGGTCATGCCCAGCGGGCGCGCCAGGATCAGCGCCGCCGTCGAAGCCAGAATGACATTGCTCAAGGTGTTAAAGGGACGGCGCATCTTCGCGACACCCATCGCAGCCGCGCCGGTCAGGATGCCCGTGACGGCCAGGTTGGTGCCGCAGCGCTCGTGGATCGCCATTTCGGGCGAGCTGGTACGCAAAAGATGCAACGCCTCCTGAGCCGCGGGCAGAATCGCTTCTGTCGGCACGTCTCCAAAGACGAAAAAGCCAGCCGCGAACGAGATGCCCGCCAGGCGCACATCGGGAAATTGACGGCTGAGCAGAACAATCGTGGCGTGTTCCAGGGCGTGATTTTGCTTGACCGCCGCGCCAAGCAACACCTGTTGAACGACCTGCTCGATAGGATTGATAGAACTCATGAATATGATCCTCCCAGGGGCGCACAAAACCGATCCCCTCTCAATAGATGATATTGAACAGCACAATCTCATCCCCGAAGTTCAGCACATCGCCATCACTCAATGCGGCTGGCTGATTGGGCTGCAAACGCATGCTATTCACGAAAGTGCCGTTCGCACTCTGCATGTCGGCCAGGTACCAGCGCCCGTTATCAAACCACAGTCGCGCATGGCGCCGGGAAACGGTCTTACCGTTGATAATCAGGTCGTTGCCGTTGGTACGCCCGATAGTCGTTAAATCCTGATGAAACCGAAAGGCGCGCCCAACCATCTGCCCATTCTGCATCACAAAACGCGCCAGGATGGGTCTGCCGTTGGGAGCAAGCACGCGATCAGCCGCAGCTTTGCGGTCCGCCAGTTCGTAGCCACAGGACGTGCAGAAGAGGCGATCACTGGGGTTTTGCGCTAAACAGCGGAAACAGGAAACAGTGACCATAGGTGGCCTGGGCAACGGTTGCGATGGGCTGGGATAGAGCTGCGCCGGGTTGGATGAGGCCATATCCGGTCTGCTGGGCGGGTTTATGAGCGATTGACCCGGATCAGCCGAGATGTCCACGTGCGGCAAGAAGTTCCAGGGCAACTGAATGCGAGAGGCCGCTGCCGCGCGTACCAGATCACCGACACACTCTGATGTCGTCTGATAGCGGTGGGCGGGCGCTTTCGCCGTCATCTTCACAATGACCTGCTCAAGCTGCGTCGGCACATTGGCGTGGCGCAGAAAAGCTACCGGCAAGGGGTCGTTGAGATGCTTGACCGTGATCGTCAACGGACTTTCCGCGTTAAACGGCACGCGTCCAGTCAGGCAGTGAAAGAGCACGATGCCCAGAGAATAGATATCGCTGCTGGCGTCTACCGACTGGCCTGTCCCCTGCTCAGGCGACATATACTGCGGCGTTCCGATGCCCGTTCCCACACGCGTCAGGTTAGTCGTGCCCTCCAGAATCTTCACGATGCCAAAATCAGAGAGCAGCAAATGCCCGTCTTTGCGCAGCAACATATTCGCGGGCTTTACATCGCGGTGAATAATCCCATGCTGGTGAGCCGCGCCCAGACCTTCCGCCGCCTGGATCACAAACTTCAGCGCGTCAGTGACAGACAGCGCGCCGCTCTGTTTTAACAGGTCCTTGAGTGTGCCTCCATCGACATATTGCATCGCGATGTAGGTAATATTCTCTTCTTCTCCCAGAAGGTAGATCTGCACAATATTCGTGTGGTCCAGTCTGGCCACGGCACGCGCCTCACGCAGGAAACGTTCTTTAAAAATGGGGTCGCTCGCGTGATAGTCGGGTAGCACCTTCACTGCCACATAGCGATCCAGGGTGGGTTGATATGCTTTGAAAACCGTTGCCATGCCACCAGCGCCGATACGTTCGACAATACGAAACTGGCCAAGCGACTTGCCAACCAGCGAGTTCATATCGCCGTTCGGTCCCATTTGCTGCATACTCTCCTGAACTTCCTCTCATAGATGTTTTTGCGTGCGGCACTGCGCTGCCGGGTGAGAATCTCTGGTGCTCCCCTATTATAACGATTGAGAGCATGCAATGTCGAGGGCCATCTTGCTAGATAGCCCTCTCTTGCGCGCCGCTTAGCCCTCCAGCAACAAACTTTCCGGGTCTTCCACTAATTCTTTGACGCGCACCAGAAAGCGCACAGCTTCGCTACCATCGACGATGCGATGATCGTAGGAGAGCGCGAGATACATCATGGGGCGGATCTCAACCTGGCCGTTGACAGCGACGGGACGCTGCTGAATCGTATGCATGCCCAGGATACCCACCTGGGGGCCGTTGAGGATAGGCGTAGAGAGCAGTGAGCCAAAGACGCCGCCGTTGGTAATCGTGAAGCTGCCACCCTGCAAATCAGCCAGGCCTAGCTTATTCTCACGCGCGCGGGTGGCCAGGCGGCCAATCTCGCCCTCGATCTCGGCAAAGCTCTTGCGTTCAGCCTCGCGCACCACGGGCACGACCAGGCCCTCCTCGGTGGAAACCGCGATGCCGATGTCGTAGTAGTGCTTGAGCACCATCTCATTGCCCTGGATCTCAGCGTTGAGGCGTGGGAAGGCTTTGAGCGCGCCAACTACCGCTTTGGTGAAGAAGGACATAAAGCCCAGCGAGACCTGGTGCCGCTCTTTAAACGCGTCTTTGCGGCGGCTGCGCACCTGCATGATCGCGCTCATATCGACCTCGTTGAAGGTCGTGAGCATGGCCGCGGTCTGCTGCACCTCGACCAGGCGTTTCGCGATGGTTTGTCGGCGGCGCGAGAGGGCCACACGCTCCTCGCGCCGGGTGGTGTCCCCGGTCAGCATCAGAGCAGGCGCAGACGGAACAGGCGCAGCGGGACGGGTAGATGGTGCGGCCTGTGGCACGCTGGGAGTTGGTGAAGGCGCGGTCAGTGGTCCCGACTTGCTGCGTTCCATGTAGTGAATCACGTCGTCTCTGGTCACACGGCCATGCGGGCTGTTGCCCCGTACCTGCGCGAGATCGACGTTATATTCGGCAGCGATCCGTTTGGCCAGCGGCGAGGGTGCGCGGTGCCCATCGATGCTCAATGGTCCACTTTTTGTGCTCTCCACCGCTTCTGCTACGGGTGCAGGCTGTTCCTCTGGCGCGGGTTGCGTCCGTTTCTCGGCTGGCGCAGGTTCCGCGGTTTGCGCAGATTGTTCGGTTGGCACTGGCTTCTCAGTTTGTACAGGCGCCTCAGCTTTGGCGGATGCCCCCGCACCCTCGCCAATTAGTCCGAGCACATCACCCACGGACACGGTGTCGCCTGGCTGCTTGCCGATTTTCTGCAAGACACCACCCTGCTCGGCAAAGACCTCCAGATTGATTTTATCGGTTTCCAGTTCCACCAGCGCCTCGCCCTGGTTGACTGCCTCGCCTTCCTGTTTCAGCCAGTTCGCCACCACAGCATCGACTATCGATTCGCCCAATGCTGGCACTCGGATCTCAACGGCCATGTCTACTGCCTCCAACTTCTTTAACGCTCGCGCCCAATGCGCCCTCAATCAATGCCTCCTGCTCGGCCTGGAACAGTTCGGAGAAGCCTGTGGCCGGGCTGGACGACTCCGGGCGTGCCAGCACATGTAGCTTGACCTTCCCATCCAGCAACGCCTTCACACGGGGCGAGATATATTTCCACGCGCCCATGTTCTGTGGCTCCTCCTGCACCCACGTCACCTCTTTGATACGTGGATACTGAGCCAGTACACGTTTTAGCTCCTCTTTCGGAAAAGGATAGAGTTCCTCAATGCGCACTAATGCCACATCTTCAGCCTGTTTACGCTGCTCACTCCCCAGCAGGTCTATCGCCATTTTGCCCGAACTGAGCACCACGCGACGAATGGACTCGGCTCGCGTCAACGCCTCAGCATCGTCGATGACGCGCTGGAAACTGCCCTCAGTCAGTTCGCGCAGGGTCGTGCTCGCCAGGGGATGGCGCAGCAAGCTCTTGGGCGTCAAGACAACCAGCGGACGCGGTGCGCGCGTGAGATAGAAAGCCTGACGCCGCAGGACGTGGAAGTACTGCCCGGCGGTCGAGCAATTGACGACGCGCCAGTTCTCCTGCGCGGAAAGTGCCAGGTAGCGTTCTAAACGCGCACTGGAGTGCTCTGGCCCCTTGCCCTCGTAGCCATGCGGCAGGAGCAGGACCAGCGCGGACTCTTGCAGCCACTTGGTGCGGCCCGATGCGACAAACTGGTCAATGATTGTCTGCGCGACATTCGCAAAATCGCCATACTGCGCCTCCCACAAAACCAGCGTCTCAGGCGCGTGTGTATTGTACCCATATTCAAAGCCCATTACCGCAATTTCGCTCAATGGGCTATTGTAGATGGCAAAAGAGGCCTGCGCTTCATGTAATTGCTGCAATGGGATATAGATCTCGCCGCTGCGTTGATCGTGAATAACGGCGTGGCGATGACTGAAGGTGCCGCGCTCGGTATCCTGCCCGGAGAGGCGGATCGGCGTCCCCTCAGCCAGAATCGAAGCAAAGGCCAGTGCCTCAGCCTGCCCCCAATCGATGCCGCCCTCATCGCCCAGCGTGTTCGTCCGGCGCTGCAAGAGACGCGCCAGCTTGGGATTCGGCTCAAAGCCCTTTGGCCAGATCAACAGCTCATCGTTAAACGTCCGCAACTGCTCAGCCGAGACGGGTGTCGGGCCGGACTGCGTGGCCTCGACCAGCTGCTCGTTCTGCTCGGCTGCCTCGTCTTGCGTAATCGCATACAGCCCTTCTTCAGCCTCGCGTTTGGCACCTTCCAGCGTGTTCTGCGCATCTTTGAGCATCTGCTCGATATCTTGCGTGCTGACCAGATCTTCGTGCTCAAGCTGGCGAGCGTAGATCTCGCGCACGGTGGGATGCGAGCGAATAAAATCGTACATCGCCGGCTGGGTGAAGCCCGGCTCGTCGCCCTCGTTATGGCCCCAGCGTCGGTAGCCCACCAGATCGATCAGAATGTCTTTGTGGAATTCGTCCTGATAGGCAAAGGCCAGGCGCACAGCGGTCAGCGCGGCATCGGGATCATCGGCGTTTACATGGATAATCGGGATCTCAAAGCCCTTCGCCAGGTCGCTGGAGAAATGTGTCGAGCGGCTGTCCTGCGGCTCTGTGGTATAGCCAAGCTGGTTATTCACGATGATGTGCAGCGTGCCACCCGCGCTATAGCCGCGCAGATTCCACAGATTCATCGTCTCCGCGACAATGCCTTCACCAGAGAAGGACGCGTCGCCGTGGATGATTACCGCGCGCGCCCGTCCCTGGTCGCGATGTGGAAAACCTGGCTGCGTGCGCGTTTCCTGAGCCGCGCGTGTCATCCCTTCCACGACAGCATTCACAAATTCCAGATGGCTTGGATTGGGTGCCAGCGAAACCTTCAGGCTGATATCTTCTTGCTCGTTCAGGACATATTCCGCGCCCAGATGATATTTCACGTCGCCGATCCAGCCAAAGCGAAAGCTCTCATTGACCGTCGCGCCGGCGTTGTTCTTGAGGTGCATAAATTCGCTGATAATCGCTCCATACGGCTTTTCCAGCACGTGGGCCAGCACATTCAGACGTCCGCGATGCGCCATGCCAATCAGCACTTCCTCCGAACCCGATTCAGCCGCGCCGTTCACCACTTCGCCGAGCATGGGAATCAGGATATCCGTGCCCTCAATAGAGAAACGCGTCTGGCCAGGGAAGGTCTGTTGTAAAAACCGCTCGAAAGCCTCAACCTGCGTCAAACACTGTAACAGCCTGACGCGCGCGGCGGCATCCTCCGTCTCACGATAAAGGCTCAGTCCAACAGCGTCGCGCAGCCAGCCGCGCTCGACGGGACTCTTCACCTGATCAAATTCGTAACTGATCGTACCCGAATACATAGCGCGCAGGGAGTTGATCGCTTCCAGCGCGTTACGCGCCCCTTCACAGGCATGGCCGCCGATAATGCCTGGCGGCAACTGAGCCAGTTCAGCCTCGCTAATGCCGTGCGTCTCCGCGATCAGAGCCGGATCTCCCAGCGGCTCGCTCTCCAGGGGGTCCAGATGCGCCCCCAGGTGGCCGCGTTCGCGAATCGCGTGGGCCAATTCTGTAGCCGCAACGATCTGCGCGACCTGCACAGGCACGGCGGTCTCACTGCCTGGTTGCGTAGCAAGCTGCTCGCGTCGCGATTGCGTGCCAACCCCCTCGCCTGGCTCCAACTCACGCGGCGACCAGTGGGCAAAGGCCGCGCGAGTCACAGCATCGACCGCGGTGGGATCATTGAGATACTGCTCATACAGTTCCAACACATATCCCGCGTTTGGTCCATAAAATGTTTGTAAATTGTCCATCACAGTTCCTTACCGTTTTCCCACAAGATATCCCTGACCAACTTCCGCAATGTAGAAAATGACCCTCCCATTGTATTGCAAAACGGCCTGAAAAAGCTAGCCTGGCGTGTAGACTCACTCGCCGATGCGCCCAAACCGACGCAGGCGTAAGGAATTGCTCACTACCGTGACCGATGAGAGCGCCATCGCCGCCGCCGCAAAGATGGGCGCGTTCTCGCGCAAAAAGGGGATCAAGGGCGAGAGAATGGCGGTTGGGATCAGGATCACGTTATAGGCAAAGGCCCAGAACAGGTTTTGTTTAATCGTACGCAGAGTCGCGCGCGAGAGGGCCAGCGCGCTCGCCACACTCTTGAGATTGCCTTTAACCAGCGTGATATCCGAGGCTTCCATAGCAATATCGGTCCCGGTGCCCATCGCGATCCCCGCGTCAGCCTGCACCAGCGCTGGCGCGTCGTTGATACCATCGCCAGCAAAGGCCACGACCAGCCCCTGCTCTTGCAGACGTTTGACCTGATTGGCTTTGTCTTCCGGCAGCACCTCTGCCAGGACATGCTCAGCGGGAAT
>CAXUEY010000048.1:9717-39160 GCA_964250225.1 uncultured Ktedonobacteraceae bacterium
GATTGCGCGTTCGGTCAGGAAGCGGCGCGTGCCAACGAGAACCGCGTGCCCTTCTACGACAGCCTCTAAACCACGCCCGGCAACCGCCGTAAAGTATTCTGGCGAAGCGTTGAGGAACAGGCCGCGCCCCTGTGCACCCTCAATAATCGCTGTTGCGAGGGGGTGTTCGGAGCCTTGTTCCGCGCTGGCCACCAGACGTAACATCTCCTGCTCGCGCGTCCCTGGCAGCGCGACCACATCGGTCAGTTCGGGCTTGCCTTTAGTAATCGTGCCGGTTTTATCCAGTAAGACCGCGCGCGCCGCTTGGATGCGTTCCAGACTCTCGCCGCCCTTGATGAGAATGCCCTGTTCCGCGCCTTTGCCCGTGCCAACCATAATGGCAGTCGGCGTCGCTAATCCCAGGGCGCAGGGGCAGGCGACGACCAGGACGGTCACCGCCGCAACCAGGGCGACAACCCAGGGATTGCTCACGGCTCCAGCGCCCATTCCCATTCCCAGCGAACCCGCCGCGCCCAGGTTGGCCGCCAGCGACCAGCCAATGAAGGTCAGCGCGGCAATCACCAGGACAACCGGCACAAAGATGCCAGAGATGGTATCAGCCAACCGTTGAATGGGGGCTTTGGAACCCTGGGCCTGCTCTACCAGGCGAATAATCGTGGCCAGGACGGTATCCGCGCCCACTTTCGTCGCCTGCACGCGCACCAGGCCGCGCTGATTGATTGTCGCGCCAATCAGAGGGTCGCCCGCGTGCTTTTCCACCGGCAGACTTTCACCAGTAATCATCGCTTCATCGACTGAGGAAGCGCCTGAGAGGACCGTGCCATCGACCGGGATCTTCTCGCCGGGTCGCACGATCAGCTCGTCGCCTACCTGGACCTGCTCAATTGGCAACTCAAGCTCCACGCCCTCGCGTACCACATGCGCCGTGTGCGCTTGCAGGCCCATCAGTTTTTGGATGGCCTCGTTGGTCTGGCCTTTCGCCCGCGCCTCCAGGTACTTGCCCAGGAAAATCAGCGTGATAATCAGCGCGACGGTATCGTAAAATGTGGTCGCACCAAGCGCCTGCGGAACAAAGGTTGCCACGATGCTGATCACGTATGCGGTGGTTGAACCCAGCGAGATCAAGGTATCCATGTTCGCGCTGAAATGACGCGCCGTTTTGAGCGCGGCACGATGAAACTCCCAGCCCACGATGGCCCAGACGAGTGTCGTAAGAACCAGCAAAAGAAGATTCTCGCCCGCAAAACGGTTCATCAAGAACATATTTAGAATCACAACAGGGACAGTGAGTACAATACCCAGAAGCAGGAGAGTACGCTTGCGCGCAAGTTCCGCCTGCCGATGCTGGCGTTGCGTATCTGCTGGTGACGCCTGTGACGACAAAGTGGGAAAGGGCGCAGTGGATAGCGCAGGCATCGTCGGCTGCACTGCCGTTCCTGACACACCTGTGTTCGGAATCGCTTTATAGCCAACCGCATCGACTTTCTGCACCAGTTGAGCCACAGTTGTTTGTGCTGGATCGTAGACCACTGTAGCCTGTTCGCTTGCCAGATTGACGCTGGCCTCCTGAACGCCCGGCACCTTTTTGAGTCCCTTCTCTATGCGCATCGCACAGGAAGCACAGGTCATGCCTTCCAGCGCCAGCAGCACCTGCCCTGATTTGTGTGTCTCATCCTCCGAAGCATTGGCATTCTCTGCACAAGTCTGCCCTGTATCTATCGTCATATCCTATTCCTTTGCCGTTTATCGTTTGTTCGCACTGTCTCATATCCATACCCCCCCGGTGGGGGTATTTGTAGTATACGTCGCGCTAGCAAGATTGTCAAGTCAGTGCTCAAAACCACTCAGCAGAAGCACTTGCAGCCAACGTCGTTCTGTGGTAAAGTGTGAGGAGAGGTTGTACCCCTCCCAGATGGGTAGGGCAACGAAAGGAGCAGCAGGCACATGCAGGCAGATAAACCAGAAGTTCTTAAGCGACTCAATTACATAGAGGGGCATTTGGGTGGAATTCGCAAAATGATTGAAGAAGATAAGTATTGTGTCGATATCTTACGACAAACCTATGCAGTACGCAAGGCCATTGAGAAGCTCGAAGGACTCCTGCTGGAAAGCCATTTGCATGTCTGCGTGCCAGAAGGTATGGCCAGCGGCAAGGGAGAAGCGGTGATCGAAGAGCTGGTACAGCTCTATAACCTGGCTGGGAATCGGTAAAATAGCAAACTTCATCATCTTTCAAACGAAGAAGCCAGAGCATCTTTTTTTGTGATGCTCTGGCTTCTTCGTTCACTCTTTTAGAACAAAAAGAGCCTTGCATTACCTGGTGCTCTCATTGCTTCTTCCACCGCACGTATCTCCTTGATGGCTCCCAGGATTCTTCTTTAGCGCACCTACACTGTGACGCGTAGACGCGCCGCAAGTCCTGCCACAAACCCGTCTGTAGACGCATCTCCAAAAAACCGTTTCTCGTTTATACTTTGAACAGTTCACGACGGACAGAAAAAGGTTCGCTCGATCCCGTCGTCTCGCACGCTGACCGCGCCATCCACACCGTCGATGGCAAGGTCGCCGAAATCGCTCACACACGCAACGTGATTATTGAATAATCATTCAGGGATGCAAAAGGTCGGAGCACGACCTTTCTCCCTTTGCTAAACAAGGAGGAAAGAAATATGTCAGCCAGGAGAACTTTACCAGAAGAAACGTTACTACCCCACCAATCCCCTGAGACGCCAGCAGGAGCGCATACCTTATCGCCACTGAGCAAAACCAGTGCGCTGGCTCTCCTGGGAGATGGACTAATCTGCATTCTTGAGGCGGTGGTGGCCTTCACGACGGCGGGCATTAGCCTGGTCGGACTCCTGCCGCTATTCAGCTTTGCCCTGATCTCCATCCTGACAGCGGTGCTGCTCCTGAGAGGTCTGCGAGGATCTCAAAGTGCAGCCATCATCGTCGGACTTTTTACCTTCAGTTACCTGTTGATCCCGGCGACGCGCTCCGGGCTTCTACAACCGAGCGTGAGCATCCTCCACTTCGCGTTATTGGTCCTCATCTTTGCCTGTGCCCTGGTGGCGGTGATGACGGGGATAGCCGCCAAAAGCTCAGGGAGGCGGGTAGCAGCTGCTTCAGTTCCGCGGTGGTTACCAACGTTCTTAGGGGTCATGAGTGGGCTGGTCGTGGGAATGATCCTGGTAGCCTCTCTGCTCGGTAATGCGCCTCAAAGTGGCGCGACGGCTTCCACCACCAATGGGATACCAACTGTGCATACAACGGGGGCCAGGTTCCTAACGAATGTGGTGCTGGTTCCCAAAGGGAAGAGCCTGGTAATCACGGATGATGATGGAGAGCAACACATCATTGCCAATGGCTCGTGGATCAATAACACCCCTCGGCCCCAGACAGAGCCAGGCTCTCCCCTTGCCCAGCAACTGGACCTGCAAAGCGGCTCGAAGATCATCGGACCCTTTAACACAGCCGGGATCTTTCACATCTACTGTACGATTCATCTGAATATGAATCTCACAGTGATCGTGCAGTAAGAGAATGATTTCAAAGCTGCGCGCGATGGAGGGCAGAATGATCATTCTACCCTCGAGAAACAGCCTCTCGCCCTGGGATGAAAACACATAATTCGTCTATTTATTTATCTAGTCGCTGCACCATTTAATGTGTGACAAAACAAGAGCAAGGGTTAAGAGTTGAGCCAGAGCTTGAGTATCCGTCCGCTGGCTGCCAGCGTAATAAGAGTGTTGATCCACCTGCACAGGCGCAACGCAATTGCTTTTTTTCCCTATATTCCTCTATTTGCTTTCATACGTATGCTTAGTGTAGACCGTATGAACAGAAGAAAGGACGGACGAGGAATGGTACTGCTCCACACGGTTCATCTGGCCCTGGCTGATCTGAGCTTTCCCGGCTGGCTGCGTGTCACTCACTTTATCAATTTGCTCTTTATTGGCCTGCTGATTCGCAGCGGCCTGCAAATTCTGGCGGCTCATCCCCGGCTCTACTGGCGCGATAGGTGCAATCCTGATATGGCGTGGCTGAGATTGACGCGCAAAAAGGTGCCGATGGGCGAACTCTATACCTCGATGGACGATGAGATATCTATCAGCCCTTTGCTGGCTCAACCTGGCAAAAAGAACCTGGGATTGGGACGCCACTGGCATTTTTTTGTGATCCTGTTCTGGATACTCAATGGCGTTATTTATGTGGTTTTGCTCTTTACCACCGGCGAATGGGCGCGCCTGATCCCGACGTCGTGGGACATTATTCCACGCGCCTGGCAAACACTGCTAACGTATCTGAGTTTCCATATCCCGCCCGCGAGCGATTTTCGCCCTTACGATCCGTTGCAACAACTGGCCTACGCTGCCGTGGTCTTTCTGCTCGCGCCCTTTATGCTGCTGACCGGGGCCACGATGTCGCCGGCGATTGAGGCGCGCTTCCCCTGGTATTTGAAGCTCTTTGGGGGACGTCAGGCCGGACGTAGTCTGCACTTCCTGAGTATGCTGGCCTTTGTCGCTTTTATCATTGTTCATACCGCGCTTGTACTGATTGTGCACTTTCAAGACAATATTCGCCATATTGTCTTTGGCACCACCCATTCAAGTTTTGGCATGGCGGTCCTGATCGCTGTGCTGGCCCTGCTTTTTGTGGCATTTGTGTATATCTGGGCATCCTGGTATAGTCTGCGGCATAAAAGACGTATGCAGGATCTACTTGGCGCGGTGGTTGATCCTATCAGGAAGGGTCTCCTGCACCACGATTACTCAAAGCAGCACTATGGGCGAGAGGATATCACCCCCTATTTCTGGGTTAACGGACGACCACCCGTCAGCGAGGAGTTCGAGCAACTTCAACGCGACAATTTTCGCGCGTGGCGTCTCTCGATCACGGGCGAAACAGCCCGGCCACTCTCTTTGTCGCTGGACGAGTTGCGTCAGATGCCCAAGCAGGTCCAGATCACCAAGCACAATTGTATTCAGGGCTGGTCGGGCGTGGCTGAATGGGGAGGCGTACCACTCTCGCGCATACTGGAGCGCTGCCAGCCAGATGCTGACGCGAAATATATTGTTTTCACCTCGTATCAGCACGGCAAACAATCCTATCCCGAAGGGCCAGAGGAGAGCCTGAAGCGCCCTTTCTACGAGGTCATCGATATGGAGTTGGCGCGCCATCCCCAGACCATCCTGGCCTACGAGATGAACGGACGCCCATTGCCGCTTGAACACGGCGCGCCGCTGCGCCTGCGTGTCGAGACGCAACTGGGCTACAAGATGGTGAAATATCTGCGCTCGCTGGAACTGGTGAGCGATTACCAGACGATAGGGGATGGGCACGGCGGCTTTCGCGAGGACATCCAGTTCTATGGGCGCACCGCGGAAATGTGAGCAATTCCTGAGGGTGATGCATCCGAGCGACGATACGACTCGTGCTAGAAGTACGCGCTACGTGTTTTAAGCTATTCCATAGTGAACAAGTGAGAAAGGTGTGAAATAGATGAGTGATACTGTCAGCGATTTCCTGTTAAAGCGCCTCTCGGCCTGGGGAGTCAAGCGGATTTATGGGTATCCGGGCGATGGTATTAACGGGATTCTCGGCGGCCTGGAGCGCAACCAGGAGCTATTTGAGTTTGTGCAGGTGCGCCACGAAGAGATGGCGGCTTTTATGGCCACCGCGCACGCCAAATTTACCGGCGAGGTTGGCGTCTGCCTGGCGACCTCTGGACCGGGGGCGATCCATCTGTTAAACGGTCTGTATGACGCCAAGATGGACCACCAGCCGGTCGTGGCGATTGTGGGTCAGTCGGCGCGCGCGGCCATTGGCGGCAACTATCAGCAAGAAGTAGACCTGGTCTCGCTGTTCAAGGATGTCGCCAACGAGTATGTGTATATGGCCTCCAGCCCGATGCAGATACGCCAGCTGGTGGACCGCGCCATGCGCATCGCCCAGGCGGAGCGCTCAGTGACGTGCATTATCATCCCTAAAGATGTGCAGGAGTTGGAAGCGGAACAGCCGCCGCACGCGCATAATACCGTGCATACCGGCCTGGGCTACTCATCCCCACATATCGTACCGATGGACAGGGATCTGCAAAAAGCCGCGGATATCCTCAATAGCGGCAAGAAAGTGGCGATGCTGATCGGGGCGGGTGCAATGAATGCGGCCCCGGAAGTGACTGAGACGGCGGAAGTGCTGGGCTGCGGCGTGGCGAAAGCACTGCTGGGTAAAGCAGCGCTCTCCGATGAGCTACCCTTTGTCACCGGCTGCATCGGTCTGCTGGGTACCAAACCCAGCTGGGACATGATGCAGGACTGCGATACCCTGCTGATGATCGGCTCCAGCTTCCCCTATGGTGAGTTTCTACCCAAAGAGGGCCAGGCGCGCGGGGTGCAGATCGATATCGATGGCCGCATGCTCAGCCTGCGCTACCCAATGGAGGCCAATCTGATCGGCGATAGCGCCCAGACCTTGCGCGCGCTCCTGCCGCTCTTGCAGAAGAAGACTGATCGTTCCTGGCGCGAAAAGATCGAGAGCAATGTGCGCGACTGGTGGAAGCTGGTGGAAGAGCGCGCCATGATTACAGCTGACCCGCTGAACCCTGAACTGGTCTTCTTTGAACTCTCGAAGCGCCTGCCAGCGAATGCGATCCTGAGTGCCGATGCCGGAACCACCGCCAACTGGTATGGGCGGATTGTGCAGATGAAAGCGGGCATGCTCGGCTCGCTCTCTGGCAGCCTGGCGACAATGGGCGCGGCTGTCCCTTATGCCATCGCCGCCAAGTTTGCCTATCCCGAACGCGTGCCGATCTGCTGCACGGGCGACGGCGCGATGCAGATGAACGGCCTGAACGAGTTGATTACGGTGGCCAAGTACTGGCACAAATGGAGCGATCCACGCCTGATCTTCCTGGTGCTTAATAACCGCGACCTCAACCAGGTCTCGTGGGAGATGCGCATCGAGGCGGGCAATCCCAAACTGGAGACGACGCAGGATCTCCCCGATTTTCCCTACGCGAAATACGCCGAATCCATCGGTCTCAAAGGCATTCGCGTGGATAATCCCAACGATGTGGCCGGGGCCTGGGACGCCGCGCTCTCCGCGGACCGTCCGGTGGTCTTCGAGGCCTATGTCACCGGCGACGTGCCAACCATTCCGCCGCATATCTCCTTTGAACAGGCCAAAGCCTACACAACGGCGTTGGTGAAAGGTGATCCCAATGAGAGCGGGATTATCAAACAGTCGTTGAAGAGCGTAGTTGAAGGTCTGCTGCCCCATAAAGGAGATTAGCTGGTGATATGCTCTGCGCGCATGAATTGTGCGCAGAGCATACATTTGTTATTTAGAACGCTTCTACGATATTGAGCACAAAACGAGGGGGTACACGTGGGCAAATGGCCATTGCTTTCAGCCAGGGAAACACACAAGCAGAACGGATTAGACACGAGCGAGGCGCTTGATCGCGACGCTTTAGCGCGTGAGTTGCGCAAGCACGTGCGCGGCGAGGTGCGCTTTGATGAGGGGAGCCGGGCGCTCTACGCGACCGACGCTTCTAATTATCGCCAGGTGCCACTTGGGGTGGTACTACCAAAGGATGCCGAGGACGTTGTGGAGACGGTGGCCATCTGTCGGCGTCATCACGTGCCGCTGCTCAGTCGTGGTGGTGGCACGAGTCTGGCGGGCCAGACCTGCAATGTCGCGGTTATCATGGATATGTCGAAGTATATGCACACGATCCTTGAACTGGACGCGCACAAGCGCCTGGCACGGGTCCAGCCCGGTCTGATCCTGGACCATCTGCGCCACTCGGCTGAGCAGCACGGCCTGACCTTCGGACCTGATCCCGCGACGCACAACCATTGCACGCTGGGTGGAATGATCGGCAACAACTCGTGCGGCGTCCACGCGCAAATGGCCGGCAAGACCGCTGACAATATCGTGGAGATGGAGATCCTCACATATGACGGCCTGCGTATGCGCGTGGGGCCGACCAGTGATGAGGAACTGGCACAGATTATCAGCGCTGGGGGCAGGCGTGGTGAGATCTATGCCGCGCTCAAACGTCTGCGCGACACGTATGCTGAGTTGATCCGCCAGCGTTTTCCAAAGATCCCCCGTCGCGTCTCCGGCTACAACCTCGATCAACTACTGCCCGAAAACGGCTTTAACGTCGCGCGCGCCCTGGTTGGCACCGAAAGCACCTGCGTCACCGTGCTGGAGGCGACGACGCAACTGATCCACAGTCCCTCGGCACGCGCGCTGGTTGTGCTGGGCTACCCTGATATTTACAGCGGCTGCGACCAGATTCCTGAAATCCTGAAATATCAGCCCATTGGCCTGGAAGGTTTCGACGATGGGCTGCTGAACGATATTAAACGCAAGGGCATGCACAGCGAGCACATCGCGCTCTTCCCCAAAGGTCGCGGCTGGCTGATGGTCGAGTTTGGCGCGGACCACAAAGAAGAAGCGCTCAAACAAGCCCACGCTTTTATGCAGAAAATGCAGGAGCAGAAGCCGACGCCGGAGGTGAAACTGTTTGAGGATTCCGCTCAGGCGCAACCCATCTGGGCTGTGCGCGAATCGGCGCTGGGGGCAACCGCGCTGGTGCCGGGTGAGAAACCCACCTGGCCAGGCTGGGAAGATTCGGCGGTGCCACCTGACCAGTTGGGCGATTATCTACGTGATCTGCGCAAACTGATCGATAGCTATCATTACCGGGCCAGCTTCTATGGCCATTTCGGGCAGGGCTGTCTGCACACGCGCCTCGATTTTGACCTGGAGACGCACGAAGGTATTGCCACGTTCCGCGCCTTTATCAACGATGCGGCGGATCTGGTAGTCAAGTACGGTGGCTCGTTCTCAGGTGAGCACGGGGATGGTCAGGCACGCGCGGAATTACTGCCAAAGATGTATGGTGCGGAACTGGTCGAGGCGTTCGGCGAATTTAAGCGCATCTGGGACCCGGATGGCAGGATGAACCCCGGCAAGATGGTCGCGCCCTATCGCATAGATGAGAATCTACGTCTGGGGACCGACTACAAGCCGCGCGAGGTCAGCACCTATTTCCAGTTTCCCGACGACGAGGGCAGCTTCGCGCGCGCCACGTTGCGCTGCGTGGGCGTCGGCAAGTGTCGGCGTACAGAAGGCGGAACGATGTGTCCGAGCTATATGGCGACACGCGAGGAGGCCGATACCACGCGTGGACGCGCCCGCCTGCTCTTCGAGATGCTGCAAGGCGAGCCGCTTGAGCAGGGCTGGCGCTCGGAGCATGTCAAAGAGGCGCTGGACCTCTGCCTGGCCTGCAAAGGCTGCAAGAGCGATTGCCCCGTCAACGTCGATATGGCGACCTATAAAGCGGAGTTTCTCGCACACTACTACGAGGGGCGCCTGCGGCCTCGCAGCGCGTACTCGATGGGCCTGATTTACTGGTGGGCGCGCGCGGCCTCACTCTTGCCTGGCCTGGCGAATATGGCCACGCACGCGCCCCTGCTGGGAAGTCTGGCCAAACGCGTGGCGGGTGTCGCACACCAGCGGCAGATGCCAACTTTTGCGCCGCAAACCTTCAAACAGTGGTTTCAGCAACGGCCCGCCCACAACCAGGATCGACCACACGTGATCCTCTGGCCCGACACGTTTAACAACTATCTACTGCCCACTACAGCGATGGCGGCGGTGGAAGTGCTGGAGGCTGCTGGCTTCCAGGTCAACGTACCGCAGCGCTCGCTCTGCTGTGGTCGTCCGCTCTACGATTACGGATTCCTGGAGCTGGCGCAACGGCAACTGCGCGAGATCCTCGACACGCTTGGCCCGCATGTGGAGGCCGGAACCGCCCTGGTCGTGCTGGAACCCAGTTGCGTGTCGGTCCTGCGCGACGAGTTGCGCAACCTCTTCCCCCACGATCCCCAGGCGAAACGCCTGGCCGCTTCCACCTATCTGCTGAGCGAGTTTCTGGAGAAGTACGCGCCACACTATACGCCGCCCCAGTTGGCGCGTAAGGCCATCGTGCATGGACACTGCCACCACAAGGCTATCATGAAAATGCGTGACGAGCAGCACGTGTTGACAAAACTGGGACTGGACTATGAGTTGCTCGATGCAGGGTGCTGTGGCATGGCTGGCGCGTTTGGCTTTGAAGAGGAGCATTATGACGTCTCGCTCAAAGTGGGCGAACGCGTGCTCCTTCCAGCAGTGCGCCAGGCCGCGCCGGAGACGCTGGTGGTCGCCGATGGCTTCAGTTGCCGCGAACAGATCGCGCAAACGACCAACCGTCAGGGGCTACATCTGGCACAGGTGATGCATATGGCTATACAGGGACAGCAGGGTACGATAGCGGGAGCATATGCTGAATCTGCGTATCTCAAACGTATGGAGAAACAGTTGCGTGGGAAGCGCCCTGGCGTTGCACCCGCGCTATTCATTGGAATGGGGCTGCTTGTGCTGCTGGCGTGGTTATGGAAGCGGATGAAAGACGATTGAGAATAGTGGAAGAAGGTGCAGGGAGGCATAGGGGTATCTGATTGACAAAAAGTGAGGATACTCTAAAAATAATGCGGATAAACAGAAAAGTGAGGATATATGTATAAACAACGAGCGGCACAAGTGCAAACATTTTTGAGAAACGCCCCCTGCCGCGCCCTGCTCTGCCGGACGCCGCAGCACCTTGTGATGCTGACAGGCTACCAGCCCATTCTCGGCAATTCGTTCTGCCTGCTCTCGCTGAACGCTGCCGATGAGTTGGAGGTGCGCCTGGCGGTACCAGCAGATGAACAGGACCTTGTACCCGCGGGCACGGCCCTGGAGTGCCATACCTTCAGTGTCGAGACGATGGGGTATATCGGCAGCACCCTGGAGGCGGTCAGGGAGCCGCTGACAAAGATGCTACGCGCCGCCAGGCTGGGACGTGGCGACGTAGTTGGGTATGAGGGCGCGGTAGAACCGATCATCCCTGCTTACACCCAGATGGGCGTACCCTCGCCTGAAACATTTGAGTTGCTACAAGAACTCCTGCCGGAGTGCCAATTTCGCAACATCACCGCGTTCCTCAACGAGCTGGCCGCGACCAAAACTGCTGAGGATCTCGCAGCAATTCGGCGGGCGGAAGTGGTGGCCTTGCAGGGCTTTCAGGCTGCGCGAGATGCCATTGTAGTGGGCGCAACAGAGGCGGACGTGGCGGCTGCCACCTATGGCGGACTGCTACGCGCAGGCTATGCGGCACAGGGGGCACAGCACGTCCAACCACACGTACATGTGATGGCAGGCGCGCGCGCAGCCCTGGCCTATCGAGCATTTAACCTGACCGCGGACACACCCATTACCGCAGGTGAGAGCGTACTGGTCCAGATGGAGATCGGCGTCAATGGCTACTGGGCCGAACTGACGCGCACGTTTTTCGCGCAAACCATTAGTGACGAATGGGGCAATGCCCACCACGCGTGTATGCGAGCACAGGACGCGGCGCTCGCGTGCATTCGCGCAGGTGCCAAAGCGCGAGAAGTGGACGCGGCTGCGCGCCAGGTGATGACGCAGGCTGGCTTCGGCGCGGCTTTCAAGCATGGCCTGGGACACGGCTTCGGCTTTCAGGCCATCAATCATGCCGCCGCACCGGTGTTGCATCCCGTCTCCAGCACCATCCTGCACGCTGGCATGGTCCACAATATGGAGCCGGCGGTCTACCTGGATGGCAAAGGCGGCTTGCGCCTCAACGACAACGTCGCCGTGCAGGATGGAGGCTACGAACTGCTCTCGGCGTCTATTCCGCGCACTCTTGACTGGCTGCTTGTCAGGTAGTATATGTTTCATGACAGAATAGTGCTTTTTTAGAAAGAAGATTACTATGCATTATAAACAAGCGATCTGCTCGCTCTGCTCGGATCAACGCGGGCTGATGAGCATTGTGGGCGTGCTTGCCCTGGCGAAACATCAGGGTAATCGCGCGTAATTTCATCATAAAAAACTTACATATTCTGGTGTAACGTAGAGACAGAGGAGGCGCCCAATGAACATTCCCTCGCGGCATACGCTTTCTGGACGTGGTGTATCTCAATCCGATCCCAACCAGTGGGACACGGCGGCAAGCCTGCCCACGCATCACAAGCATACGTTCGTAAATCCTTTTCGGCTCAAGGATCTGCTGATCTTTGACAAAACGAATCTGTGCAGAGTGCTGGCTAGCGAGGCTGGATCGATGACGCCTGAGCAACTGGCCTGGAGCATGCGTGAAGCGCCTCAACAACTCATGCAACGTGTCCGCGCCTGCCTGCCCGCCGATGAGCAGCCCGCTTTTCTTCGCGAACTCACCTCGCCCGGCGCGGGTACACAGTGCGAACAGGCGCGTCACCTGCTGCTAGATCAGTTGTTCTGGGAGCTGACCTACTGGGAGACGCCTGAGCTATACGAGGAGTTGACCGCCGGTGAGCGGCTGCATCCAGGCATCTTTGAGCAGTTGGAGCCGTGGGTGCGCGACAAAGTTGTGCTGGATGTGGGGGCAGGGAGTGGGCGCGCCTCGTTCGAGGCGTTGCGTCATGGCGCGCAAATGGTCCATGCCGTCGAACCCTCGCCGGGGCTGCGCCGGATTTTACACCATAAAGTATCCCAGGCGTCTGAGAGCGCCGCCGTGGTGATAAGCACGGGCGATTTCGCTCACGTGCCGCTGCCCGATCAAAGCGTTGATCTGGCCCTCTCGTGCTCGGCTTTTACAGCCAAGCCTGAGCAGGGCGGTGAGGCCGGCCTGGCTGAACTCCGGCGCGTCACACGAGCAGGCGGCGCGATTGTCATGATCTGGCCACGCCCCGCTGACCGCGCCTGGCTCAACGCGCGTGGTTTTCAGTATGTCACGCTCCCCTGTGAGCAGGAAATGTCGGTCTCTTTTGCCTCCTGGCAAAGCGCCTGGCGCTGCGTCCGGCGCTTCTACGGCAGCAGTGCAAAGGCCCTGGACTACCTCATCCACGCTGATGAGCCGCGCATCCCCTTCGCGGTACTGGGTTTTAACGCGCCGCGCGATTATTGCTGGCTCAAGGTGAGATGAAGGTACCCTTCTCGCAGAGAGATCATAAGCGTTTCTCCCGCGTGCCTCATACGTGTGCAGATTTCGCTATCGGCAAGCTAAACCAGTATGTTGTGCCATGACCAGGCTCACTCTCTACTCCAACGCTGCCATGATGCCGCTCGATGAGCGCCTGAGAGAGATAGAAGCTGAGTCCCAGGCTGAGATCCAATTCGTGCTGGACCGCGCTCCCTTTCCCACGGTAGAAGCGATCCCACAGGTGCTCCTGCTCTTCCAGGGGGATACCAACGCCTTCATCATGTACAGAGACACGTGCGAGGTTGTCCAAGCTCCTCACCTGGACGATCACAGGCCGTTCAGCGGGGGAATAGTTGAGGGCATTCTCCAGGTAGAGAGTAAGCACCTGAATAATGCGCCCAACATCAACGAGAACGGGAAGCGTGTGTCCAGTTGTCAGGTTTTCCAGTTTGATCGCGCGTCCAGGTACAGACATCTGCTGCTGCTCTACAGCCTTTTTGAGCAAGACCAGCAGATCATAGGGTTTTAGCGAGAGGACCAGTTGATCGGCCTGGATACGCGCGTCATCTATCATATATTGAACCATACGCTCTTGTAGCTGGGCGCTCTGCGCGGCGGATTCCAGAGACTGCCGGGTCTGTTCAAGGTGTTCACTTATACGCTCGGTCGGCTGGGCCATCTCGCGTTTTAATCGCTCTAAGCGTCGCTGGGCTAACTGTAGATTGCCTTTGATCCCTGTCAACGGAGTGCGCAGTTCATGGCTGGCCAGCGTCAGGAAGCCTCCAATCAGATGATTTACCTCGTACAGTACAAGTTCTCTGGCCTGCTTCTGTAAGTTGCCAAGCCATTCAATAATCAGCAGGGATTGTGCGGCGACGGCTTTCACAAAGTCGATCTCCTCCTGGCTGTAGCCGTTGCCCCACCCCTGATTGGCAACAATCAGCCCTCCAGCCAGCTGCTGTTCCAGGAACAAGGGAACGATTAGAAGGGTTGCCGCACCAAAATCGGCTGGGTGCCCTACCGGAAAATGCATACGATCCGACCCGAGGATGACCTCCTGGTTAGCATAGAGGGAAGTAAGCAGCGTTTCGTCAAGAATCTCGGTAGATAAGAAGCGCCCGCGTAGCTCCTGGCGCCGCTGTTCTTGCTCAGCGCTGAAACCGCTTCCTACGACATAAGAAAGGTAATGGGTCCCAGGTTCCAGGGCGACCAGGCTCACGCGCCAGCAAGCAAGCACCTGATGAATCACATCCACCAGCTTCTGAACCACAAAAAGCACAGGAGGTGATAGAAAGAGTACCTCATCAGAGATAACAAAGGTGAAGCGCTCAGGGATCTGCGCGATGGACTCGTTCAAAGTCGAGATTGCTTCAGAGACGCGCTGGAGGCGCAAAGCCTTTTGATAGCGGGGTGTCACCTTGTGGAGAAGAAAGACCATGCCACTTACCTGCTGCTCGGCATCTAACAAGGGTGCGCAGCGCAGTTCAAGCAGGACCCTGCGCCCCGAAAGGAGGCTGAGCAGCAAGGTCTGTTCATAGATAGGAAACGCTCCTGCTGCATTCCTGTCTAAATTGAGCAGCCAGGGAGCAAGGAAAGTGGGGCGTTGCTGTTCATCATACCAATCATAATGTTGGAGGAGCTCCCGATAAGGCATCCCCAACCAGGAACATACAGAAGAGATCTCAAAAAGATTGAGGGCTGCGTCATTTATGCAAAACAGCTTGCCGTCTCGGTCGCAGGCAAGTGCCGCGTCCGGTAATGACGCAAAAGCTGTTTCATATTGCGGTGACGATACCCACTCTTCGGGTGCTACGTGAAATTGAGATCTGGAGACAGGCTGCCTGGCAGGCGGGATGCCTGGTTGTTGATTTCCTTCGTTTGTGTGATTGTGCGAAACAGGCCGCGGGTTCTTCTTCATCTCGTTCATCTCTTCAAGAAGTGCTTAAACACGCCCCCAATGAGGACACGTGCAATGGAATGCTCCTCTGCGCAGAGAATAATAGCATGTTGCCTCTTCAATGATCTCTCCCTGAACACGTTTCATCATAGCACCAGGAGAAAAGGGACCTTCATCCCACCTCCAGCGGGGACCGTTTTAAGAAGCTTCCTCAGCAGCCACAACGTCGCGCCAATATTCCAGCGTGCGTTGGAGAGCGACCTCAAACGGCACAGCTGGCAGCCAGCCTGTGTGGACGCGCAGGAGCGAGGCGTCGGCTGCCAGCAAGGGGATATCTACCGGGCGCACCAGGGCTGGATCGATGGCAATATCCACTCGCACATTGGTCAGTGTCAGGAGCAGGTCGAGGATGGATTGGATCGAACGGGGCTGGCCAGAACCGATGTTATAGGCCTCTCCCGGCTGGCCCAGGTCTGCCAGGGCTAGATAGGCGTCCACCACGTCTTCCACTGGCAAAAAGTCCCGCTGCCCCTGGAGATTGCCTACACGCAAGACCGGTTGCGCTTTCCCGGCTTCGATCAGAGCGATCTGGCGCGCAAAGTTGGCGATGACAAAGGTCGAGGATTGGCGCGGCCCAAAGTGGTTAAACGGGCGCGCGCGTACCACAGGCAGATGATAGGCCGCAAAGTACTGATAGCCATAGAGATCCTGGGCGCATTTGGAGACCGCGTAGGGATTGGCTGGCCGAAAGGGACACTCTTCGCGGATGGGGTTGTCCTCTGGCTGGATCATGCCATATTGCTCACCTGAACCGATGAGTACCACGCGAGGAGTCGGCTGGATAGTGCGCAACGTTTCCAGCAGATGGACGGTCCCCTCCGCGTTCACCTTGAGCGTCTCCAGGGGATGTTGCCAGGAGAACGCTACCGAGGACTGCGCGGCCAGGTGAAAGACCAGGTCGGGTCGCGCCTGATCCACAACCTGTTGCACTTCCTCGTGGCGCGTCATATCCGCGATGAGAAGCTGAAGATCAGTGCGCTCGTGTGGTGCCACATGCCCTGTGCGTCCACCCATGCCAAATAACGCGGCCTGGGGATAGCGCTTGCGACACGCATCCACAAGATAATTGCCGACAAAACCTGTGTAGCCTGTAATCAAAATACGTGCTGGATTCGTCATGATTGTGCCGCTACTTTCGCCCAGCAACCTGGCTCGCCACCAGCGCTAAATCGCTCTCGACCATCATACTCACCAGTTGCTCAAACGTGACGCGTGGCTGCCAGCCGAGCTGCTGGCGCGCTTTTGCGGGATCGCCAATCAATTGATCGACTTCAGCCGGGCGGAAGAAGCGTGGATCAATCTCCACATAGCGCTGCCAGTCCTGGATACCCGCGTGGGCGAAGGCAGCTATCACAAATTCCTGCACGCTGTGTGTGGTGCCGGTGGCGACCACATAATCTTCCGGCGTGGCCTGCTGGAGCATCAGCCACATAGCCTCCACGTAGTCGCCCGCGAAGCCCCAATCGCGCCTGGCCTCCAGATTCCCCAGCAACAGCTTCTCTTGCAAACCATATTTGATGCGCGCGACCGCGTAGCTGATCTTACGCGTTACGAATTCAAGGCCGCGTCTGGACGATTCGTGATTGAATAAAATACCAGAACAGGCGAACATATCGTAACTTTCGCGGAAATTGGTGGTCATCCAGTGTCCGTAGAGTTTCGCTACACCATAGGGGCTGCGTGGGTAAAACGGCGTTTGCTCGTTTTGCGGGATGGCCTGCACTTTCCCAAACATCTCAGACGTGCTGGCCTGATAAAAGCGGATAGGTCGGTCCGCCAGGCGCACGGCTTCGAGCATGCGCGCAACGCTGAGCGCGGTATATTCGCCGGTGGCGACGGGCTGCTGAAACGAGGTGGCCACAAAAGACATGGCCGCCAGGTTATAGACCTCATCGGCCTGGGATTGGCGGATGGCCTGGATCAGCGAGACTTGATCGAGGAGATCGGCATCAATGATCTCGACGTGATCGAGCAAATGGCGAATGCGTCCATCGTTGAAGATGCTCGCGCGGCGCACAAGGCCATACACACGATAGCCTTTCTGCAATAAAAGCTCCGCAAGATAACTACCATCTTGCCCGGTAATTCCAGTAATCAATGCATTTGGCATCTTTATACAACCTTACTTTCAAAGGGATACTTCTAATTCACGTTCATCATCCAGGGGAGTGACGCCCTGAGCCACGCGCTGATACACTGCCAGCATTTTGGCGGCAGCCCCCGACCATGTATAACGCCGGGCCTGCCTGTACCCTTTCTGGCGCAACTCCTCGCGCAGTTGGGCGTCCTCCGCGAGGCGAGCAATGGCCTCGGCGATGGCATGGACATTATGCGGATCGACTAAAAGCGCTGCGTCGCCCGCCACCTCTGGCAACGAGGAGGTGTTCGACGTAATCACCGGCGCGCCACAGGCCATCGCTTCTAATGGCGGGATACCAAAGCCCTCGAAGAACGAGGGGAAAGCGAACATTTCCGCCATACTATAGAGCGCGATCAGTTCACGCTCGCTGATACGACCGAGAAAACGCACCTTCTCCTCTAATTTGAGTTCTTTGACGAGATTCTGCGTCTCCTCATACATCCAGCCCTTGCCGCCTGCGATGGCTAAGATCAGCGGGCTTTGCCTGCTCTGCACCACCTCGTGAAAGGCCCGGATCAGGCCAATATGGTTTTTTCGCGGCTCCAGCGTCCCGACACTGAAAAGAAAAGGCTGCCGCAAGTCAAAGGTGCGCCGCGTCTCTTCTAATAATACAGCATCGGTCACGCGTTGAAATTGCGCGCCAACGCCGCAGGGGATGACGGTGATCTTCTCCGCAGGGGTGTGATAGTGGTTGATGAGAGCCTGTTTTGTTGTGTGAGAGATAGCCGCGACCACGTCGGCCCGCTCCACAGCCTCCGGTACCGCTTTATTCAGATACGCCGTCAACGAGGGAACCGCCGTCTCCGGGTGCTCAAGAAACGCCAGGTCGTAGATGGTCACAACTTTACGCGTCTTCTTGCTCAAGGGGGGAAGCACAAAATCCAGTCCATGATACACATCAGCCGGTCCGGTAAAATAGTTAGCCAGCAGGGGAAAATGCAGACGATACCACAGAATGGTCAGATAGCGATCAGGGATCAACACACTGCGTCCACGCACGTTCTGCGCGCGTGGAAACGGCTGCTCCTCTGTAGGGCGCCCGCTGGTAATCAACGTATACCTGTTGTGAGCATCCTGCTCAAGCATCGCGTTGACCAGGCTGCGCACATACTGCCCAATCCCCGCCCCCTGCCGAATGCCTGCGGTATAATCAAGCGCAATACGCATACGAATATCCTTATATTTCAATAAAAACTGAGCAAAAAGAATGCGCCAGAAACCATTGAGAAGGTGGCGCATTTAAGTTCAATGATCTTGCTATCCACATCGGCAGTATAGCAACTCTAGCAAACAGTGTCCAGCGCGGCTGGGAGGGGAGTACTACAGAGTCACGCTGCTTCGTGCGACCTACGAGCAACCGCCAGCGGTATTTTCCGACGAGAAAAGGTAGGGCATTGCACGCTCGATCAATGCTGCAAGCGGCGCTTCTGTTGAGAGCAGAAGCGTTCCTGAAGGCAAGTGAGTATAGCGCTGGCGGCCATCCCCTGGCGTTTTGCTCTCTCCAACAGGTTGAGAGCGCTGGCTGTTTCTTTCTGCAACGCGTCGGTTGCGAACCTCGCGTTCTGCCAGGCACAAAACAATTTTGAGCGTTGCACCCGCTTCATTAGCCAGCTCACGCAAGGTGTGAAGCGAGGGGTCAGGACTATCGAGAATGACCGAAAGAGCCTGTTCCCTGAGGAAATGACGGGCAAGAACAGATGATAACTCGTAGGCTAAAATAGTAGCAGTGGTATCTGTAACCCCAGCAGTTAAAAAGGTCGATTTGAGGATATCTTTATCGATGGTCGGCCAGCCCAGCGCTCGACTGAGGGCGTTTGCCAGCGTACTTTTTCCTGTTCCTGGCATACCTACTACTGCAACAAGTGTGAGTCTCTTGATCATGGCTGAAACCTTTCAGCAACGAGTTGTCCCTTATTCTGCGCGAGCAAACACCTTGAGCGGTGTTTTTCCGCTCGCTCAGCAAGGCGTGACCCAGATTTTGGCGGGTATGGTTGCGCTGATATGGATCTGCTGCCCGTTGACTGCCACACAACACTCGCTGTCCGGTGCGTCTGCGCTGCTGCCTGGGGGGGTGAGCATAGTCAGTTGCGTGTCGGGGGTCAGCCCTTTGTCGTGCAGGTAGTGGATCAGGGCCTCTTCATCCTCGACCACCTCGGAGATGCAGAGTATTTTCACGAGCTGGCCGCTGGCTACAGTTGAAAGGCGGACGGCGCCCTGGTCCTGGAGATAGGTGCGCGCGCTGGGCACCTGGCCGGGAATGGGGTTGCCATGCGGGCAGGTTGTGGGAAAGTTCAAGCTGGTCAGCACACGCGCTTCGACTGCGCCGGAGATAAAGTGCTCCAGGCGGCAAGCCTCTTCGTGAACCTGGTGCCATTGCATGCCCAGCATATCCACCAGGAAACGCTCGGTCAGACGATGACGGCGCAACACGGCCTCGGCAGCGATATAGCCCGCCTCGGTCAGGCTGACCTGGCGCTTCTGGTCCATCGCGACATAGCCGTCACGTACCAGGCGCTTGAGCATCTCGGTCACAGTTGGCGGGGCCACGTGGAACTTGGCAGCCAGGCGCGCCCCAATCACGACCTCTTGTTCGGCAGCCATATTATAGATTGTCTCTAGATATTCCTCGACTGTCGCTGTCAGCGCTTCTTCGCCTCGCATAATATCGCTCCTTTGCTTGTTCTCGTCCACTACTGCCCCAGGGGAGAAAAAGAACCCCTATACATCGCCCTTTTTGTATTTCGCGCCCGTATATAGTGAGAGCAGAAATACCGCAGTTTTTGAAAACGTATGGACATGAATAACGCGGTCCATTTGTTTTCGACGTTTGGAAAGGCAGTCGAGCATGACCATCGCCCCAATGGAATATCTCTCTCGTATGGTCAGGCGGCGAATGATACCGGTGCTACTGGTTCGTGAGTTAGTTCGTCGCCTGTGCCGCTCTCTCGCGAAGCTGCCGCTGGTCCTTCTGACCGCGCTTCTGCTCTGCGGGGGCCTTGCTACGTACAGTGTGAGTCTATTCGCGGCTCATGCTGAGCGTGACAGTTCATGCAGTTGGTATACGGTTGTACCAGGCGACACACTCAGTCGCATTGCCTGGCAATATCATACCACCATCTCGACGTTGGCGAGCGCCAACGCTATTCGCAATGTCAATCTGATTTTCGTCAGCCAGCACGTGTGTATTCCACGCCATCTGGCAGTGCAAACCAGAGAAACCAGGGCGCCCATTGGCGGCGTAAGCACGTCCGGCACGATCCCCTGGTATAATTACCACTCTCTGGGCTGGTCCAACCGCTCACAGGTGCGCAGCCTGCTCTATCGGGCCGCGACGATCCACCATGTGCCGCCACGCCTCCTGATGGCCATCGCCTGGCAGGAGAGCGGCTGGACACAGCATGTGATCGCCTGGGATGGTGGCATCGGCGTGATGCAGCTCATGCCCTACACTGCCATGGGCATCAATGCGGGTACTGGCCTCCAGCGCGACCCCTATGATCTCTGGGACAACCTCAACCTGGGCGCGACCTATCTCGGCTGGCTCTGGAACTCGTTCGATGGCAACTTGCCAGATGTGATCAGCGCCTACAACGAAGGCGGTTGGGCCGTGCGCCACCAGGGCATCTTCAATTGGAGTTATGTCAATAATGTGATGGCATTAATGAACGATTTGAACTGAATTGGATAAGTTGAAAGGGCGCGTGATTGATAAACACGCGCCCTTTCAACTTTTTATACACATGCATATTTCTGCACTCTTTGCACAGAAAAGGTGCAGAGGTAGGAAGAAGGCGTTATGCTGTTTTGCGACGCCCCTCGTACTCGTACTTATTGCGATAGGTACGATCTCCACAGAAAACGTTGCGACGGGTGAACTCTTCTGGCGTGGTCCGGCGCAGTTTTTCTCGCACCCGTTCCATATCAGCACCAATGGCATAATACCAGGGGTCAGCCAACGTGTAGCGCTGGTGTAGCGCCCATTCCGGGCAGGGAATTTCGTACTTGTTACACAGATATTCTACCGATGCTGCACAAAACACTGCCCATTGAAACTGCTCACGCGGGCACTGCTCTGGCACCTCGATAGGCTCGCACATCAAATCAAAACGCCGATGTTTCTGCGCTCCAAAGAATTGATGCATAAAATTGCCCAGTGGAATCCACGGGCTTTTTCCCATGAGAATCTGCCCAAAAGAGCGTTTGAACGTTTGCAGAGGCGCTCGCTCGCAATTCTCGACATCTGTGTACTCAAGCAGCTCCATATGCTTTTCCTGCATCAGCATCATATCTTTTTCTCCCTCTCAACGCATTATATCATGTCACGCACACATGTCTTTTGACGAGTATGCCGGATTGCCGAAAGCATCAGGGGAATAAGATCTCCAACTTTTCTTCAACCTCCCAGAATGCTTGAGCATCGGGCAACAAAAATTTGTCGAGAATGGCCTGGGCCTGCTCCCGCGAGCGCAAGTGTAGCTCCTGCAAAAGGAACTGGATATCATCAGCATCCTTTGGACGATACGCGGCGATCTTGGTCGCAAACATGTATTCGATGGTTGGCAAATACACGTAGAGCAGATCCCCAAAAGAACGCCAGAAGGTCACTTCCGCCTGGGGAGCGTCGTCGTAATAATAGACGGCTGACTCGTCGTTCATCCAATCGTCGAGCAAATCCCGATGTCGGCGTGCAACTCTGCCCACCGCTTGCTTAAATTCGCTGGCATAGGGCACCGCGCTGCCCTTCCTGGCAACCTCGGCCTTTTTGACCAGAATAGGAAAGATGGTATCCTGCGGGATACTGAGTGGCGGGTTTTCGATGAGGGCAAAATCAATGTCCTCGGTGGATTCACGCTTCTCCTGAAGCAGCATATACGCGCCGCCCGCAATGAGTATATGAAATGGGAGAGCGACATGAAGCGCAACCAGCTCCTGTGCCAGCTCTCCAAGATATTGCTCGACTTGCTTGCCATTCTCCATAGAAACATCCTCCCTGCTTTATCCAACATGCTCCCTTAACGCGCTCTGGTACCCTGCACATACGCCTCGACATTGGCGCGCATCTCAGCCAGGCTATCGCCGCCGAATTTCTCCAGCCAGACCTCGCTGAGCGCTATGGCGAGCATGGCCTCGCCCACGACACCGGCTGCGGGTACGACACAAACGTCGCTGCGCTCGTAGCGCCCCTCCTCGACATTTTCACGCGTGGCGATGTCCACGGTGGGCAGCGGATGGGCTAGCGAGGCGATGGGCTTGACGGCGACGCGCGCGACGATAGGCTCGCCATCGCTCATACCGCCCTCGATACCGCCCGCGTTGTTGCTCAGACGTTCCCACGCGCCCGTTTCGCCATTGCGAATGATGTCGTGGACCTGCGAGCCGAACTGCGTACTACTCGCGAAACCGCTGCCGATCTCAACGCCCTTGACCGAGGGAATGCTCATCATGGCCTGGGCGATTTTCGCGCTTAAACGCCGGTCCCACTGGCTGTAGCTACCCAGGCCAATGGGTACGCCCGTCGCCACGACCTCGAAGACGCCGCCACAGGTCTCGGCCTTGCTCTTGCACTCCTGAATAAACGCGACCATGCGCTCGCCCAGTTCGCGCTCACCACAGCGCACCGGCGAAGCCTCGACGCTTTCCCAGTAGTCCTGCGCGAAACGCCGATGCACCGCGCTGCGCTGGTCGTCGCGCTCGCCCACGGGGCCAATCGAAAGCACATGGCTGCGGATCTCGATGCCAAACTGTTTGAGCAGGGCCACGCAAACACCGCCCACGGAGACGCGCGCGGCAGTCTCGCGGGCGCTGGAACGCTCGATGACATTGCGAATGTCCTGGTGGCCATATTTGATTACGCCCGCGAAGTCAGCGTGGCCGGGTCGGGCCAGCGTGACCGGCTCGACCTGCTCCTCAACTGGAGTCACACTCATCTTGACCTGCCAGTTTTCCCAGTCGCGGTTATTGATCTCCAGCGTAATCGGCGAGCCCAACGTCAGGCCGTGGCGCACACCTGAGCGGATAATGGCCCGGTCCTTCTCGATTTTCATGCGCCCGCCGCGTCCATACCCGCCCTGGCGCCGCTCCAGATGAATATCGATCTCCTGCGCGCTCAAGGGTAGACCGGCGGGCAGGCCTTCGATGATGGCCGTTAAACCCGGCCCGTGCGATTCGCCGGAGGTGAGAAATCTCAGCATGTCTGTATCCTTTTGGGAATAATTAGTGTATCAGCGCGGCGCGCATGACTTCTATTGGCGCGTCGCGGCCTGTCCATACTTCAAATGCCAGCGCCCCCTGATAGAGCAGCATAGTGAGGCCGTTCAACGTCGAGCAGCCGCGCGCCCGCGCTGCCCGCAGCAAAGGCGTCTGGAGGCGATTGTAGATCATATCCACCACCAGGGTCGTTGGCACCAGCGTATCTACATCGATGATGAGCGTCTCGTCACCTGCTTTGAGGCCGACTGAGGTGGTGTTGATGAGCACATCCGCGTGTGCCAGAGCATGTTGCGCCTCGGCTGTACCCAGCAGTTCGCTATGCAAATTGCTCGCGTCCGTGTGCTGGCGAATATGCGAGAGCAGCGCTGCAAGATGCGCTGGTGTGCGGCCTAACATAGCGAGTGCTTCGACATGGTTATCCAGCAGCGCCATCGCAGCTCCACGGGCCGCGCCGCCGCTACCCAGCATCACGACGCGCTTGCCCTGCAAGGTCCAGTCTGGGCCAGCCTTCTCGCGCAGAGCGCGCAGAAAACCGGGCGCGTCAGTATTGTATCCGACCAGGAGGCCAGCGCGATTGACGATGGTGTTGACCGCGCCAATACGCTCTGCCTGGGGGTCGATAGCGTCCAGCAAGGGTAGCACCGCCTCTTTATGCGGGATAGTCACGTTGGCGCCAAACATCTCCGGCGCGCGCAAGGTCTGGATGCGCGCATCCAGCTCGCTCAGGGGCGTTTCCCACAGATCGTAGCGTGCCTCGATGCCCAGCGCGTCAAAGGCTGCGTTGTGTATGCGCGGCGAGAGCGAGTGCTGCACAGGGTCGCCGATCACACCGGCGTACTTCATAGACGCGCTCCCTCAGACTGGCACACGGCCTCCACAGCCGCGCGCACCTGTTCCAGCGGCACATCGCTGTACATTTGAGCATGGCCGATGCGGGTGGGAAGAATCCAGCGTGTGCGACCGGCCTGCACCTTTTTATCGTGCTGCATGGCCGTCAGAATGGCCTCAACGTCCACGCCAGGGCACGCGATGGGCAGCCCGATGGCCTGCGAGAGTTGACGCTGGCGCAGCAGGTCGTCCTGCGAGATCAGGCCACGCGCCACCGCGATGCGGCCCGCGACCTCCATGCCGATGGAGACAGCCTCGCCATGCAGCCAGGTGCCGTACTCGGTTGTGGCCTCCAGCGCGTGGCCAAAGGTATGGCCGTAGTTTAAGATATTGCGCAGGCCGCCGTCGCGCTCGTCGCCCTGCACCACGTCCATTTTCAGACGAATACAGCGCGCTACCACCTGGGTCAGCAGATCCGCTTCGCGCCTCTCGATCTCCGGCAAATGCTCCTCCAGTTGCGCGAAGAGGTCCGCGTCGAGGATCACTCCGTACTTCACGATCTCGGCCCAGCCCTCGCGGTACGCGCGCTCTGGCAGGGTCAGCAACATAGCGGGATCAACGATCAGTCCCGGCTGATAGTACGCGCCGATCAGGTTTTTGCCCTGGGGATGATTGATGCCCGTCTTGCCGCCAATCGCCGAATCGACCTGGGCCAGCAACGTCGTGGGGATCTGGATCAGCGGCACGCCGCGTTGATAGCACGAGGCCACGAAGCCCACCAGGTCGCCTACCACGCCCCCACCGAGAGCGAGCAGCGGCTCAGAGCGTTCGGCATGGCGTTCGACGAGCCAGTCAATGATCTGCTGGAAGCAGGTCAGAGATTTGCTCGCCTCGCCCGCTGGCACGATGAAGACATACGGCCTGAACACCCCTTCGTTGGCCAGCAACATCCCTGCGGCATCGGCGTAGAGCGCCCCGACGGATGAATCCGTGATGATAAAGACGCGACCCCGTTTCCCCAAAGCCTCAAGCGCCTCCGGCAACTGGCAGAAGCTACCCCACTCAATCACCGCCTGCGAAAACGCGCCGGTCAGTCGCAGATTGGAGGAGATGCGCGCCGAATCCTCGGCCAGCAATTGTCCCTGCTCTAGCGCGTTGACGATCACCTGTTGCGCGATACATTCGGACGTGGCTTCGTCGGTGGCAATCTCCACACGCGCCTGTTCATACCAGGCCGCGCGCGTTGCTAGCAGTTCGTGCAAACGCTGCTGCCCATCGTCTCCAGCCAGCAGGGGACGGTGCGCCTGCTCGCCTTCTGCGCGCAGATGGGTCTGGACACGCTGCCAGGCAGTCTCAACGCTGGTGCGCAGATACACGACCAGGCCCTGCTCGCGCATAAAGAGACGATTGGCCTCGGCAATGACGATGCCCCCGCCGGTGGCGATGACCACGCGTTCACGGCTGGCGGCTGCACGCAGCGCAGCGCTCTCAAGCTGGCGAAAACGCTCCTCGCCATACATAGTCAACACCTGACCCACGGGGCAACCCGCTTGTTCGGCCAGCACATCGTCGGTATCGATAAAATCCCAGTTCAGCACAGTTGCAACGCGCCTGCCCACCGTCGATTTGCCCGCTCCTGACAGGCCCGTTAAAAAGATGCGTTGCATGGAAGAAAGCCTCCTCTTGATCGAAATATTCTCCGCCTCGTCTCCACAAGGCAACTTCCCGCTGTTGCGTGGCCAGTCTCCCACGTCTTTGTGGAGTTTCCCGCGTGTGCAGGTGTGTCGTGCTCTATTATATGCGACCTGGGCAACAAGATGAAACCCCATGCCTGAGAATAGTCGGCGTTTGGGCTGGCAAACTCAGGCGCGCATAGAAATATGATATAGTGTGCAGAACAGCATATTTAACCTGAACGTATCAAGCACCCCCAGAAGCAGGAGCGAGACGCATGGCATATTTACCAGAAAAACCTACCCTGCCAGAACTGCAACGCTACGTCGCTGAGATCTGTCAGGAGCGCGGCTGGACGAAGGATAGCCCGGCGGAGAAGTTTGTGCTCTTTATTGAAGAGGTCGGTGAACTGGCCAAAGCCATGCGCCAGGCTGCCAGGCTGTACCAGGAGCACGCCAGACAGCGCGACATCTCCCTGGAAGAAGAGTTTGCCGATGTGCTCAGCTATCTGCTGGACCTGGCGAACTGTTTCCAGATCGATCTAGAGCAGGCTTTTCGCGCCAAAGAAACGATCAATCAATCCAGAACATGGGAATAAGCCGCTCAAGGGCTATTCAGGGCGATACTTCATACAACAAGAAGGAGCTTTCATGAGTGCATCTTCTCAAGCAGCGATTGTAGGCGTAGCCGAGTCCGATCTTGGCCGCACCCCCGACAAGACGGTTCTCCAGCTCCAGGAACAGGCCGCCAGAGCAGCGCTCGATGACGCTGGCCTGGGCTTTCAGGACGTGGACGCGCTCTTCTGCGCGGGCAACTGGACCTGGTCGCCGAATTTGATGCTCGCCGAATACCTGGGCATTCGGCCAAAATACACCGATACCACCAATATCGGTGGGACATCTTTTGAGGCGCATGTCGGGCATGCAATGGCGGGTATTCAGGCGGGGCTTTTCGACGTTGCCCTGATCACCTATGGCAGCACCCAGCGCTCGGATCGCTCCAGGGGCCGCGTCAATGCGGTCTTCAAGTTGACCGAACAGTTTGAAGGGCCGTTCGGCCTGCCCACTCCAGTGGGAGCCTACGCTCTGGCGGCCATGCGTCACATGCACGAGTATGGCACGACCAGCGAGCAACTGGCGGAGGTTGCGGTGGCCACGCGCAAATGGGCCATGCTCAATCCAAAGGCCGCAAAGCGCGAGCCGATTACCATTGAGGATGTATTGAACTCGCGCTGGATCGCCGAGCCACTGCACCTGTTGGATTGCTGCCTCGTCACCGACGGCGGGGGCGCGGTCGTGGTGGCCTCAGCCGAACGGGCCAGGCAATTGCGCAAAGCACCGGTCTGGGTACTCGGACACGGCGAATCGCATACCCATCACAGTATCGCCAACATGCCCGACCTGGCCACACACCAGGCGGCGTTTGAAGCGGGTCGCGCCGCCTTCGCGATGGCAGGACTGACGCCGGCGGAGATGGACGTTGTGGAGATCTACGATTCGTTCACCATCACGGTTCTCCTCACCCTGGAAGCCCTCAGTTTCTGTGGACGTGGCGAGGGCGGCGCGTTTGTCAGCGGACAACGCACAGCGCCCGGCGGGCCATTTCCCATGAACACCAATGGCGGTGGCCTCTCCTACTGTCATCCAGGGATGTACGGCATTTTCCTGCTTATCGAGGCCACGCGGCAGTTGCGCGGGGAATGCGGTCCCAGACAGGTCGCGGGCGCGCGCACCGCCCTCGCGCACGGTACTGGTGGCGTGCTCTCGGCATCCTCCACCATCATTCTCGGAAAGGACTGAGTTCTCATGGCTGCACAACTTCCGCCCTTTAGTATCGCCAGTGATAGCGACTCGCAGCCCTACTGGGAAGGCATCGCGCAAGGAGAATTGCGCATCCAGCGCTGCGACGCCTGCTCGCGGGCAGTCTTCTATCCACGCGCAATCTGTCCCTACTGTCACGCCAATCAGCTCTCGTGGATCGTCGCGACCGGCAAAGGCACCATCTATTCTTATACTGTCGCGCACCAGGCCTTCGGAGCGTTCGCCGCCGAGGTGCCCTATATCGTCGCCATTGTCGAGCTAGATGAGGGTGCGCGCATGATGACACGCATTATCGACGCCCCCCGCGAAGATGTGAGCATCGGCGCGTCTGTGCAGGTGACGTTCACGTCCGTCGGTGAGGATCTCACGTTGCCATATTTTCGTTTAGTGGAGTGAGAATCAGGAAGGATAGCAAGCATGAATGAGACACAGCGCATCTCTGCAGAACGGCTGCATAGCTTCTTCCAGCCTCGTAGTATCGCCCTGGTGGGCGCGACTGACAATTCTCGCTGGTCGATCTATACGTTTGAGAACCTGAGGAACTTCGCCTTTCCTGGCCCAATCTATCTGATCAATCCGAAGCGTGAGATGGTGCACGGCCAGCGCGCACTGAAGTCGCTGCGCGAGCTACCTGAGCCGGTTGATCTGGCCTACGTCATGGTCTCAACACAGCATGTGCTCGCGGTGATTGCGGAGGCGGCGGAGATGGGCATTCGCAACTTTGTGGTGCTTACCGCTGGCTTTAGCGAGATGGGCGCGGTGGGTGCGCAGCTCGAACGCGAACTGCTGCTCTTCGCGCGGGCACATGACCTGGTGCTGCTCGGTCCCAACGGCAATGGATATGTGAACATCACAAACCACCTGACGCCCTATGGCCTGCCCATCGCGGCACCGTTGCAGGCTGGTCCGGTTGGCGTGGTCCTGCAAAGTGGTGCGCTGGTCAGCGCGGTGCTGGCCTTCGCGCAGGCCCATGCAATTGGGCTAAGTTTGCTGGTCTCAATGGGCAATGAGAGCATGATCTCGGTGACTGATGTAGTGGATTACCTGCTAGAAGATGAGGCCACGCGCTCGATTGCTCTTTTTCTGGAGAGTATTCGCGACCCCGCTGAACTGCGCCGGGTTGCTGAGAAGGCGCTCAGGTACCGCAAGCCCATCGTCGCGCTCAAAGTTGGGCGCAGCGAGGCCGGTTCACGGACAGCACTCGCCCACACCGGCGCACTCGTGGGGGATGACGCGGTGAATGACGCAGCCCTGCGTCAACTTGGTATTCTGCGTGTCTCCGCCCTCGAAGATCTCCTGAGCACGGCGGCCCTCGCGGGCTACACTGGCCCACTGCCTGGACGCCGCATGGGCGTGGTCACACCCTCTGGTGGCGCGTGCGATATCCTCTCGGACCTGGCTGAGGAAGCGGGTATCGTGCTGCCAGACTTCGCGTCAGAGACGGTGGAGGGTCTGCGCGCAGTGCTGCCGCCATTCGCGACCCCACACAATCCACTGGACGTGACCGGCTACGTCGTGGTGGATGGGACGTTGCAGCGGCGCGCCCTGGAAATCGTGGTGAACGATCCTACGCTGGACTTTGTGCTCGACCTCGTGAGCATTGACGGGGTACGTGAGACCACCCAACCGCTGCTGGCAACGATTCACGAGCAGTATGATCATCTCGCCGCTATCATTCGCGCTGGACGCCACCCGGTCGTGCTCTCGTCCAACGTCTGCCTGGACCTCCCCCCCCCCGCACGCTCTATAGTCGCCCGCCCAGGGCTGCACTTTGTGGCTGGCTTGCAACACAG
>CAXUEY010000049.1:0-38589 GCA_964250225.1 uncultured Ktedonobacteraceae bacterium
CGCCTGAACATCTTGGCTCGATTACCGCGCCGGGTCAGCGCCGTTCCGCGAAAAATCCGGGGCGCCTGGTGCAGACCGACGCGCGTTCGGATATTTATTCGCTCGGCGCGACGATGTATCATCTGCTGACTAATCACGAGCCGGACCCGATCACTACGCCTACCCCTGGCAGCATTCTGGGCAAGAACCCGCGTCTGCGCACTGTTTCAGTCGCCGGGCGCGCGATCTGCCCGGTTGAGCAGGTGATTATCAAGGCCATGCAGCAGGAGCCGGCGCAACGTTTTCAAAATGCCGAAGCGATGCGCATGGCTCTGGCGCAATGTCTGCCTTCGGGGACCGTTGTGGCGCCGACGACGGTACAGATCCCGGCGCACTCGCCCAATAGCACGATTGTTGTGCCGCCGCATGCTGCGCCGCTGGCCAGCGTGAATCCGCGCTGCCCCAAGTGTGGCTACATCAACCGGCCAGGCGCGAAGTTTTGCAAACGCGATGGCCAGCCGCTAACGCCGGGCGCGACCAGTGTGCCGCCCCAGGTGCGCCAGCCCTTGCGCGCGCGTCCGATGCAGGGCACAAGCATTCAGGCTCGGCCAGTGCAGAGCACAAGTATTCAAGCTCGTCCAGCCCAGGGGTCGCGTATTCAAGCGCGGCCAGTGCATGGAACGGGGATTCAGGCTCGACCAGCCCAGGGGTCGATTCAGGCGCGTCCGCTGAGCATGCCGGTGCCTGGCGCGAACCAGGGCGTGCAGAACGCGTATCGTCAGGGACTCCAAAGCCTGAACGCGAAGAAGTATGCCGAGGCTATCACACAATTCAAGCAGGCCAGTGCATCCGCTCAGCAGCCCAGTTTTGAGATTGCCTATGGCCTGGGACGAGCTTATCGCCAGCAAGCCCAGACGTGTAAAACGCACGATCAGGCACGCTACAAAGAGAACCTGACCCTGGCCATCGAGCAGTTTGAGCAAGCGATTCAGATCAAGCCGGACGCTGTGGACGCCTGCTTTCAACTAGGCATGTCCTATCAAGACCTGGAACTCTATGATCGGGCAAACACTGCGTTCAAAAAAGTCCAGCAGCTTGCGCCAAACGATGTGGCAGTCGGCTTTCAGTTGGGACGCGTGGCGATGGATCAGGGCTACAATCTGGAGGCCGAAGCCTATTTCCTGGATGGCCTGAAAGCCAATCCCAACCACGCGCTGATCCTGGCCACGCTGGGCAGGCTCTATCTCAAGATGAACCGGGCGCCCGCGGCCATCAACGTGTTGCGCCAGGCCACCCAACTGGAGCCACTGATGTGGGAGGGCTGGTATGAACTGGGTCGCGCGCATATGAAGGTTCGCGAGTGGAAGGTTGCGCTGAGTGCTCTGGAGCAGGCTCGCCAGACCAATGCCGACGCGGATGAAATCTATAGCGCGATGGCCACGTGTTACGTCAAGACGAATAAAAAAGCCGAGGCGCGCCAGATGGTACGCCAATCTTTGATGATTAATCCGCAAAACCCTGAAGCCACGCGTTTGCAAAAACAATTGTAATTCTGGCAAACGCCAGCAGAAGGGCTGGGGCAAGCTCTATCCAGGTGAAGACCAGTTGGTATTCGTCTCTACCCTGAAGCATTGCCCGGTATATTCTGTCTTATAGTATGAAGAAAATAAAAAGGAGGGCAGCCATGTTCTGTCCATCGTGTAATGCGCCAAATCGTGATGATGCAAAGTTCTGCAAAAGCTGCGGTTTGCGCTTTGAACAAGTGAAAACACCTGAGGGGAACAGCGCGCCCACCGCGTTTGAGCCGTCCGCCAATGCAAGCCCGGCCGCCGGGGCGCGCGGGCAGGCAACGACGCTGCCTTCTGAGCCTTCTGGAACGGCGGGAAGCATTGTTGAGGAACAAGACGATCCCTCGCTGGCGCCGACCTTGATTTTGTCGCCTGAGAAGCTGCTGGCCTATCGCAGCCGTTTCTGGCAGCAGGGCGCGGAAGATGCGCGCAAGGCCGAGCCAGCTCAGGCCCAGGCACCTACTAGCAGCGCGACTGAGCAAAACACGCATCCCGCGGACATGCCCACCGTGATTATGCAACCGCAACCGGGCCAGGATCTCCCGGCGCAAGCTCCTGGCGGCAACGCCCACGAGGTTGCGGACATGCCGACGATGATAACCTCTGCTCCAGTCGAGGTAAATCAGAAGCAGGAGACGCCCGCGCCGTCGTCGTTGGATACCGCGCCCGTTCCTGCGTTAGAAGAACATGCAGAGCAAAAGGAGGCTCCCCAAACGATGTCAGAACAACCCATGTCCCACGCTGAAACGTCCCCGGCTGCTGAGCAGCAGCCGGGAGAGATAGAGACGCCAGAGCAAGCTACAGCACCCTCAGGCGAATTCGCGCCCCTGGCCGTGGGAACGCTGCTGGCCAACCGTTACGAGATTACGCATACGCTCAGCGAGAGCGCCGATGAGCATACTTATCAGGTGACTGACCGCCAGGGCTATCAGCACTGCTGGAATTGCGGATCGACAGAGAACGCCGAGGGCGATGACTTCTGTATGGCCTGTGGCGCGGGTATGCTCGAAGTGCCGTATATCCTGCATGAATATTCTGGCGAGAGCAAGGCCAACGAAGAAGCGGCTGTGTTGCAGGGCACGATCCTCAACAGCTTCATGGAGCAGGGCCGCACCTATGCTGTGGAGCAGCCCGCGCTGAACCAGAGTTCGTTCCCCAATGGCGTTCATCTGCTAGCCGCCGGCAATTCCGACGCGGGCGATGTGCGTCGCAGCGAACCTAACGAGGATAGCGTGCTGGTTCTGCAATTGCAGCGCGTCCACGAGTCCCACGCCGTGCCCGCCGGTGTCTTTATCATCGCCGATGGCATGGGCGGACACGACTACGGCCAGGTGGCCAGCCGCATGGCTGTTAACTTGATCGCCGAGCGTATGACGCGCGAGCTGCTGGGATCGCCCTTACAGAGCGAGCGCAACGGCGAGGCGGTCCACGAGGCCCACGAGGACGATATGGTCGGCCTGTTGCGCAACACCATCGAAGAGACCAACCTCGCCCTCTGCCAGAAGAACCAGCACGACAAGACCGACATGGGTTCCACGCTCACCGGCTTTATGGTTGTGGGCGAGCATGCCTATATCGTCAACGTAGGGGATAGCCGCACGTACATGGTGCGCGGAGGCCAGATCTATAAACTCACCACCGATCACTCGCTGGTCGGGCAACTGGTCGCGGGCGGCCTGATCGAGCCGAATGATGTCTATACCCATCCGCAGCGCAGCCAGATCTTCCGCAGCCTGGGCGATAAGCCCAATGTCCAGATCGACATCTTCAAGCAGCAACTGGCGCCCGGCGACATTATGCTCAGTTGCTCAGATGGTCTGTGGGAAATGATTCGCGACCCCCAGATCGAGAGCATTCTCAATAGCGCGCAAGACCCGCAAACCGCCTGCGCGCAACTGATCGACATGGCCAATACCAATGGTGGTGAAGATAATGTCAGCGCGGTCATCGTCTTTGTGCGCTAAAAACACACGTGCCACAGACGCCGGACGCGCCCAGGCGGTGAACATGCCACAGGCGCCGGACGCAAGGGCCGGCGCTACATTCAAGGGGGGGCGCGTGTGATGGTCGGCGGTGAACTTGGGACAATAAACGTGCTTATGATATACTAAGTCAGCCTACTTATGAAAGGAGCTGCGTAGATATGCCCGGTGAGGTAACTTTAACGCACCAGGTCGGGAAGGATTTTATGCCCGTCACTGGTGGCAGCCAGCTTGCATACGTGCTTGTCGAGTTGCAGCCGACAGAGATGGTAGCGCAGGTGCGCATGCCACTCAATTTCGCTCTTGTCCTCGATCATTCTGGCTCCATGAAGGGTGCGAAACTCAAAAACGTCAAAGAGGCGGTGAAGATGGTCATTGACCGTCTGGAGCCAACTGATTATGTCTCGGTGGTCATTTTCGATGATACATCCCAGGTGATTATCCCCTCCATGCCCTGCAATGATAAGCCGGGGATGAAGGCGGCTGTTGACCAGATCCGCGACGCGGGCGGCACAACGATGTCGCTGGGCATGATTCAGGGACTCAACGAGCTGCGCCGCTGGAATATTCCCAACGCCATCAACCGCATGATCCTGTTGACCGATGGCGTGACCTATGGTGACTCGGATCGCTGTCGCCAGCTCTCGCGCGATGCTGCCAACGCCGGGATCTCCATCTACCCGCTGGGCATCGGCTCCGACTGGGATGAAGATCTGCTGGATCACGTTGGACAACTGAGTGGTGGTATGCCAGCCGAGTTTATTAAGAATCCCAACGACGCGCTGAACCTCTTTGAGCAGCAGGTTCAGAGCGCGGTGGACGTGGCCATTCGTAACGCCACGCTGGTCCTGCGCCTGCCCGCGGGCGTCACCCCGAAAAAAGCCGTCAAGGTTCTGCCCATCATCAGCGACCTCGGCCCCAATGTCCTCGCGGATCGTCAGGTGGTAGTTCCCCTGGGCGACCTGGAGAAAGATAAACCCCAATCGGTGCTCTTTGAGCTGATGATTGATCCGCGCCAGGCCGGGCTGTTCCGCATTTCGCAGGCCGAGCTGAACTACGATGTGCCGATCATGGGCATCGTGGGCGAAAGCATGCGCGAGGACGTCAAAGTCACTTTTACGCCCGATGCGAACCAGGCCGCGGCAACCAACGCGGTGGTCATGAACTTCGCGGAAAAGGCCAACGCGCATCGTTTGGTCACGCGCGTGCTCGACGAATACAAACGCACTGGCAAGGCCACCACGCGGCTGGCCCCCAATGTCACCAGGGTTCTGGACGAAGAGACCCAGCAGGCACTTGAGCAGATCAACTCTGGCCAGCAGATCTCGCAGGACCAGGTTAAATCTATCGGCAACAAGACACGCAAACTTACCCAACGTCTCGATGATATTCTCCCCTAGATATGGGGGATAAAAATCCTGGATGTGTCCGTTTTAGGAGGTTTTTAAAGCAATGACGATACAATGTTCTTTGGGTCACGAGAACCCGGACGGCTCGGCTTTCTGTGATGAATGTGGAGAGCCACTGGCCAGCGTTGCACCCGCCGCGACAGGCGCGGCCCCCACGCCCGCAGCGGCAGCACCGGCGCCTGCCCCGGCTGGCAGCCAGGCCTGCCCCTCGTGCGGCGCTATTAACGCGGCTGGCGAGGCGTTTTGCTCCAATTGCGGTAATATGCTGGGCGCACCCGCACCCGCCGCTGCCGGCTCTGCCCCCACGTCCGCGCCCGCCGCATCCGCAGGGGCACCCGCCCTCACGGCCCGTCTGATCGTCGAGGCCGATAATCAAGAGTTCGATCTGAGCGGCAAAGATAATATCGTGATTGGCCGCGAAGATGCTGTGAGTAACATCTATCCCGATGTCGATCTCAGTCCGCATGGCGGCGAAGAAGGCGGCGTCTCACGTCTGCACGCGCGCATCTTCTACGAGAACGGCCAGTACCTGCTCGAAGATGAGAACAGCACCAATTTCACCTACCTCAATCGTCAGAAGCTCGCGGGCAAAACCCCCACACCTCTGCACGATAACGACGAGGTTCGCCTGGGACGCGTGCTGCTGCGCTTCAAAGAGGCTTAACTTCCACAAAAAATGGGCTATTTGTGAATAATACAAATAGCCCATTTTTTGTGGAAACGTCCCAAAAGGGAACCGCGCGCTTCTGTGTACCGTATATACTCCTAGATGAGGCTAGACCGAAGATTGACGCGTGGGCGCTTGCTTTGACAGGAGGGTCCCAGAGGAAAGATCCCAGATTTGACAGTTTGGATTATTAGCCGCTATAATTTACCAGACCAATTTTAAGTGGAGGAGTACTGGTTTTTTTATGAAACGTACCTGGCAACCCAAGCGCATTCCGCGCAAACGCGAACACGGTTTTATGAAACGCATGGCCACCCGCAATGGTCGCCGCGTTCTCAAAGCTCGCCGCGCCAAAGGGCGTTGGAAGCTGACCGTTTAAGCGTTCGTTATTCGATATAGTGACACTTAAACGTGCATTACGCCTGCGCAAGAGTCGTGAGTTTCAACAGGTCAGGCAGCGGGGACGCCGCATTACTTCCCGGCTGCTTGCCCTGGCCTGGATGCCAAATGACGTGGCGCAGCTACGCATCGGCTTTGTGGTTAGTAAACGCATCTCGAAACGCGCGGTAGATCGGAACCATGTGAAACGCCTGCTCAGTGAGGCGCTGCGACCCTCGCTGGGAGCAATCCCCGCAGGCTGGGATATCGTCTTTAGCGCGAAACAGGAGATACTGGTGGCTGATCTACACACACTTGAACAGGATATGCCTGCCCTCCTGCGCCGGGCGCGCTTGCTCGCTCCGGTCCAGAGGCAGGAGACGAATTGCTGAGGAACGAAAACAGACAGTGAAACATGTCGCTCTTTTTCTTATTCGCGTTTATCAAAACACGCTGTCGGTCGTTCTACCCTCATCGTGTCGGTTCACTCCCTCATGCTCCCAGTATGGGTATGAGGCAATTCAACGTTTTGGCTTTTTCCGTGGCGGCTGGATGACGATGAAACGGATTGGCCGCTGTCATCCCTTTTATCACGGCGATCTCTATGATCCGGTCCCAGAACGTCTGGCTGACTAGACTGAGGAAGGTAGGAACATTCTCGTGGGTACAATAGGCTACCTGTTTAATATCCTTTTTACTTTTCCCATTTATAATGTGCTGATGCTGCTGTATCACGTCTTTGGCGATTTTGGCCTCTCCATTGTCGTGCTGACGCTGCTGATTCGCCTGGTGCTTTTCCCGTTGACGCTCAAACAATTGCGCTCAACAAAGGGCACGCAGGCGCTGCAACCGTTGCTGGCCGATCTGAAGAAGAAATACGCCAACGACCCACGCGCCCTGCAAGCAGCGACGATGGCGCTCTATAAAGAGTATAACATCAACCCTGTAGCTGGCTGTCTGCCACTGCTGATCCAGATGCCAGTGCTGTATGGCCTGTATTACGCTATGCGCAATCTGCTGACGGCTGGCCATATCACGCCAGCCATCGTCAATCAAAACATCTATCCGTTCCTGTACCATTTCACGACTACACCAGACTTTAATCTGCGCTGGTTTACTTTTCTTAATGCACACTGGTATCTCTCGCTGGCCACGCCTGATAAGACGTATATCCTGCCCGTGCTGGCTGGCCTGGCGACGTTTGCCCAGTTGCGCATGTCGCAGGCGCGCATGCCCCAGACTGCTGGCAAAAAGGATATGATGACGCAACAGATGCAGATTATGTCCTTTATCATGCCGTTCTTCACCTTTTTCATCGCACTGAGCTTCCCGGCTGGCCTGGCACTGTACTGGACCACCAGCTCGATCTTTAGTATGGTGCAGCAGTACTTTGTGACTGGTTGGGGCTCGCTGTTCAGCGCTCCATCCCTGGCTGGACTCGCAGGTGGTTCTGGAGGCGGTGGGATGTTCAGCAGCAATAATACCAGCAAAGCCTATACCGGCGATGCACGCAAAGAGCAGGCTTTGCTGAGTGATAACGTCATCGACACAGACGCGGAGATTCTGCCCGAAACAATTCGTCCAACCGGCGGAGGCGCCCGAACAGCGCATCGGCTCGTCGGCGCGGCAATACACCCAGGCGCAACCCATCGCGTAGTTAAGCTCAGGATATACCAATCCCTGCTGCATACGCGTCAGGAATAGAAATACATGGAGGCAACACAATCGTGGAAAGCATTGAGGTAAGTGGCAAAAGTGTAGATGACGCTCTGTTGCAGGCCCTGGTTCGTCTGCATAAACGCCGTGACGAGGTAGAAGTCACCGTTTTGCAGGAGCCTTCGCGTGGCACGTTTGGCATTGGCGGCAAGGAAGCCCGCCTGCGCGTGACGGTGATTGCCGGACGCGGCGGCGCGGTAATCACGCCTGAAATGGCCGACGCCTTGCTTGGCCCTGCCGACGAAGAAGAACTGTACGACGAGGAGGACGAGGAGCTGGCAGAGGGCGAGGAGGATGAGGAATTTGACGAGGATGAGGACGAGGATGAGGAATTCGAGGAGGGCGAAGAGGACGAGGAATTTGACGAGGAAGAAGAAGAAGAGGATGAGGAGTTTCTAGCGGAAGAAGAGACGTATCAATCCGCTCTGCCCCAGCTCGCCAATGCACTGGAGACCATCACAGTGGCTGAGGGCGAGATGCAGGAGGTCGAGCATCCCAGCAATGAGGATGTGGCCACAACCGTCGATATTTTGCAGCATATTTTGCAGTACATAAATATTCGCGCACACGTTCAGGTGCGCTCACAGAACCCGTTGACGCTGAATATCCAGGGCATCAACGAGAACCTGGGCCTGCTGATCGGGCGACGCGGTGAGACCCTGGCGGCTCTGCAACTGCTGGTCAGTCTGATGGTCGGCCATCGCACCAAACATCGCATGCGCATCATTGTGGACGCGGAGAACTATCGCGAACGTCGCGAGGAAAATCTGCGCTCGCTGGCTCTACGCGTGGCCCAGCAGGTACGCAGCTACCGCCGCTCTATCGCGTTGGAGGCCATGCCCCCCCACGAACGCCGCATTGTACATATCGCGCTCGCCGAAAGCAAAGATATCAGCACCGAGAGCACTGGCGAAGGGGACGCGCGCCGCGTGGTTATTTCGCTGAAACGCGTGGGTCGCTAAATTCTATTTTGTGTGGATGTCACCAGGTCGTTGGGAAATGACCTGGTGACATCCACACAAAATAGAATTAGTACAATAAATGAAGAGGGGGGTGGTTCATGCCGCCTGCCATTTTGCAGCCTCTCCAGAACGAGTCATGTCCCACCTTCCTGGCTATCGGGCATGTGACACGCGACCTCTTAGAGGGGGACGCGTTCACGCTCGGTGGCACCGTGACCTTTGCCGCCCTGACCGCCTATCATTTAGGATTGGCCCCGGCGCTGGTGACGTGCGCTGATGAGACTCTGCTCGCGCAACTCCCCACGCTTTTGCCACAGATCGGTCTGGCTGCCCGCACCACGCCGCGCTCCACAACCTTCGAGAATCGCTACGCCGAGGGCTTTCGCGTGCAGTATCTACGCGCGCGTGCCACCCACCTGGAACTCGCGGATATACCCGCCAACTGGCTGGACGCGCCGATTACGCTGCTCGGCCCGCTCGCTCAGGAGATCCCCCTGCCACTGGTCCAGGCTCTGCCGCGCCAGCCCGGTTCGCTGCTGGCCGCGACCCCCCAGGGCTGGCTGAGACGTTGGGACGAGACTGGACGCGTCTGGCCCACGCCCTGGGAGCATGCCGCCGAAATCCTGCCCCTGCTCGATGTACTAATTCTCAGCCACGATGACCTGTTACCCTTCGCCGATGGCAGACGCGAGGCCGCCGACGCCATGCTGTCCGAATGGAGCATGCACGTCCCCCTGCTGGTCGCCACCGACGGTCGCCACGGCGCCACGCTGTTCGAGCGCGGTATGACCACGCGTTTCCCGCCCTATCCCACCGTTGAGATCGACCCCACGGGGGCCGGGGATGTCTTCGCGGCGGCCTTTCTCACGCATCTCTACCAGCACCGCGATGCCCACGCCGCCATGCACTTCGCCAACTGCGCTGCCTCGCTCTCCATCGAGCACGCCGGCACCAGCGGCATTCCCGCGCCTGAACAGATCCAGGCGCGTATGATGCCGCTGGCACTCGAATAACGAATGTTATGATTAGGGATTGTAGTAAGTAGGTGGTGAGAGTGGTTCCACTCCTGCCAGAATTGTGTTCCCATTGCCATTCGGATCAGGAATGCCCTGGGTACTCAAAAAGGTACTTTGCAGATAGTTTACATGGTTAACACGGACGTAAGGGAAGTTCCAACTCCATCCCCAGCTACTGCTAGCCATGCCTGGCTCAATCGGAGTCGCATAGAGGTTATCGGTCCCAGGCATCTGCCCCACTGGGCCAGCATTGGATGGAGGCTGGAAGTAGAGGCCGCCATTCGCGGCCCCGCTGACATCAATGCCACCAGAACCAGCCCACGCCGGGGCAACTGTGCCAACAACAACCTCTCCAAATGCTACTCCTGCTCCTGCGGGGCCACCCGTTGCTGCTCCCAGAACAATCTCTCCTGCATCGACACCATAGGCTGCCTGGTTGGATGGGTTGGATGGGTCAAGAGACGCGCCACCAGTTCCCGCGCTATTATCTCCTGGGGCAGCATAGACTGTGTAATTGACGCCCCCTTCACGTTGCGTGTTAATTTGATCGCCGACGATGATCGCATTCTCTATCTGGAACGAATTGTTGTCGTGCGCCAGTTGCTGCACAATATCGCCTCCACCCTGATAGCCCAGGATCGTGACTTTGGGATTGTCGAGGTTGTTTAAGGCGTCGTACTGCGCAATGGCCTGCTGAACCAGCAGCGCGTTCTGCTGAGCGCTTTTGCCATTATTCATCGTCTTCACCAGGACGACGACCCCCCCACCTGGGGTTTTGTAGATCACGATTGGTGACTGCGAGTTCTGAAGATCCAGCAGTAGATCGCTAACAGTCACATCGGCTGTTGCGGAGGTCCACGTAAGAGTCTGTTTATAGTTTTCAACAGCCTTAGCAAGAGCATTGTACCAGTTTGTAAACGCATCGACCTGGTTGTTATAGATCTGATCGAGCTCAACCTTCGCTTCCGACAGCTTGCTTTGTTCGTCCTGCACCTGCTGGTCGTATACTTGTTTGTGCGGATCTGCTGGCTGATGTCGTTGATCTGCCGGGAGCTGATTTTCGAGATGGTCGTACGTTTGCTGATACCCATTCATATTCTGGTTAGATTGATAGGTAATAGCACCCCAGAACGAGTCCTTTGCCCCTTTGAGATCATCTAAGAGAGACTGCAGCCCAAAGTCGAACAGGCCGGCAATCATCACATAGTAGGCGAGCGTCCCATCTCTCAGTTGGTTGGTGGCCTCCCTCCAACTATAGTGGTAGTAATCTAACGGATCACCATTCATACCAGATAGTGCCATTGGAGGCATAAAATTATCGATCTGGCCTTCGTACTGGTCGTTCGCCGAGTGGATTGATTTGTTTGTGTTGTCGCTGGCCGTAACGAATTCCTGCAATTTTTGCTCCACGCGACCGGCCAGTTGAATATTGTTTTCAGTCGCGGTGGCGAACGTCATCGCACCCATGCCCGCAAAGGGGACATCATACCCATTAATCAGACCATCCTCCTGCCCACGTAGTTTTGTGTCGGCTTTCTGAAAATTGGTGATGAACTGGGGTACAAAGGTGGTGACTTTTGATAATCCGTCATTAAAGTCTTTTGTGACGTCGCTTAATTGCGTCATTACACTCTCCTTGCTTTCTGTACATGTATCTGCATCATGCGCAAAAGCGATAAGATGATGGCCCGCGAGAAGAAGTGACCGCAGTTATCAGGCCGGCCTGCACATGCCAGCGTCGTCAACAGCCAGCAAAAACATGCTACGCATTTTCTGCGTGGCTATGACGCGCTTATTAGAAGGTTTGCGGTCCACCTATGGCTGAATTAGGCACAGCGTTGAATTTGGCCATATTATTGATCTCAGTCTGCTCTGCCGCAACCTTGACATCCTGCAGCGCATCACCTATATTCTCACGATCCTTGCAGAGCATTGTCAACTCGTTGGTATGGTCCTCGATAAATTGGTAAAACGCTGAATACAATTGAACTGGAAATTTGTTATCGTTCAGCTGGGTCAGTGTATCGTGAAAATCCTGTACGCTATCCTGCCCTGGACCGAGGAGTGTCTGTGCATCTGTCTTGGCCTGCTTACCAACACCATGCACATAGTCGGGGTTAATTATAATAGTATCGCCTGGGCCTCTCATAGTTTAAGCTTCCTTTCACGCAACATTGAATACATGTTGCCTAAAGAGAGAGATATGGAGTCTTTCCTACCCTGTTTCGACAAAATCAGGGTGATGGAGAAACCGTACGTCCCCTATAAGTTGTGCTGTATCGAAAATTTCCACTAAAAGACAGCTAAAGCAAGTTTACCATAAAAGGTTTTCAATTGCCATATTCCACGACTCTTGTACTATGAGGTTCTGAGAGGTATGCATCTAATAGGCTATCCTGGTGACTGCATTGCCTTATCTTCCGTCGTAATAAGATACGACAAAAACATATGCTTATGAATAGTAGTCGTCCGGAGAAGTAATCATGTCTGCTTGTTTTCACTGCCAGAAGGAGATTGATCCTGCTGCTCCCGTTTGCCCTTACTGTCAGGCTCGCCAGCCTGTGGTTACGCCGAAAACCCTGGCACGCAGACGCGTGACGAGGCTAACAAGCGTTATCAGTAGCCTGATCCTGCTGGTTAGCTTCTTTCTGCCCTGGTTCCATCCTCTCACCTGGCCGTTGTTTGTGGGAGCGAACGATACAATGCAGCAGGGATTGAATACAGGAATCTCGTTCAGTGGGTGGGATCTCACGCAACATCAGTTTCTCGCGCACGAGTTTTACTCACCGCAAACGCTGCCTGGTGAATTTAGATTGCTCTGGTTGCTGCCGTTAACAGCTTTGTTGCTGCTGGGCGCTGAAATTGCGCGCATATGGCGACCGAGCGCCTTTAGCTGGCTGCGCTTCTGGGCAGGTCTGGGCATCTGCGCCAGTGTAGTCAGCCTGCTCTACCTATTTCTCAAGCTGCCGGAACTAAACCTGTTGAAAGTGTTCATGCAGTTCACGCAGAATGGAGAGTACGGTTTCTGGCTCGCCTGCGCGAGTCTTATCCTGGCTACGCTGCTGCTCTTCAGGCATAGGAAGAGCGCTGACGAGTTTGCTAGTAGCAGAAGGAAGGCTCTGTTTGCAGGTTTGAACTATCTGGCCCTGCTGGGGGTGGGAGTGGCGGCAGGGAGCTTCTTGTTGGCTGAGCAACGGAATGCGGCCCGCGCGTGGAGCACTCGATTTTTTTTCAAGATGAGCGCCCTGGTAACCTTCCCCCAGGGGAAAGTTCTTGCCTGGTCGCCTGATAGTAAAGCACTGCTCGCGCGTATGGGGCCTGGAGGCGCCTTTGATCCTCGTAGTGATTCTGAACTGCCAATGAACTGGCAGCAAGAGAGTGGCATCCAGTTTGCGCTAGTGCAGTTCGGAGGGATGACCGCTCAGGCCTGGTCGCCCGATGGCCGGTACGTGGCCATGACCGCTGAAAGGCAATCGCAGGTCTATAGCCTGTACAGCGGGAGCACAGAGATTGGGCAGGAGAACTGGAAGGCGTTTCGGAACTACACAGTGGCAGGGACGAACAACGTGCAACTGCGCGGTCTCGCCTGGTCGCCCGATGGCCAGCGTCTCGCGGCTGGAGCGCAGGGCATAGATCCCCAGGGCAATGCCCTCTATGTTTGGGAAACTACCAGCGGCAAGCAGTTGGCGACATACCGCTTGCCTTTGCAGATGAACGCGGATGTCTATAGCGTGGCGTGGTCACCCGATGGCAAGACGCTCGCCGCCTGCGGATCTGCGAGAAGCGGGGTTATAGCAACCAATGGCAGCGCGCAGGGCTTTGTAGTCGCCTGGAATGTGCAAAGCGGCCAGGCGTTCTTCCAGCATCTTTCTCAGTTGAGTGACACAACTATCGCCTCGCTCGCCTGGTCGCCCGATGGCCGGTACGTGGCCATGACCGCTGAAAGGCAATCGCAGGTCTATAGCCTGTACAGCGGGAGCACAGAGATTGGGCAGGAGAACTGGAAGGCGTTTCGGAACTACACAGTGGCAGGGACGAACAACGTGCAACTGCGCGGTCTCGCCTGGTCGCCCGATGGCCAGCGTCTCGCGGCTGGAGCGCAGGGCATAGATCCCCAGGGCAATGCCCTCTATGTTTGGGAAACTACCAGCGGCAAGCAGTTGGCGACATACCGCTTGCCTTTGCAGATGAACGCGGATGTCTATAGCGTGGCGTGGTCACCCGATGGCAAGACGCTCGCCGCCTGCGGATCTGCGAGAAGCGGGGTTATAGCAACCAATGGCAGCGCGCAGGGCTTTGTAGTCGCCTGGAATGTGCAAAGCGGCCAGGCGTTCTTCCAGCATCTTTCTCAGTTGAGTGACACAACTATCGCCTCGCTCGCCTGGTCGCCCGATAGCCGTTCGCTTGCGTTCGCTGACGGCGCTTTTCAAGCGGGCTTCTATTCGTATCGGGATCTCTTTCCCCAGCCTTTGTCAGACGTTCCGGTGCAGGTGTGGGATGTCGCCGCGCATCGACTGATCCACACCTATAGCGGCCATATTCTGGGGATCAACTGTGTGACCTGGTCGCCGGATGGCAAACGCCTGGCAGCCGGTGGAGATGACGAAACGGTGCAGGTGTGGGATACCACAAGTGGACAAAGGCTGCTGCTCTACCAGGGCACACAAGATGAGTTCGCTAATCGGTATAGAAATGCCTGGGTACTGGATCTGGCCTGGTCTCCTGATGGCAAGACTGTGGCTTCCTTGAGCGCCACTGAGCTACGCATCTGGGATGCACCTTAAAAACATGCCTGAACCTCTCACTATAGATCGGGCAGCCTGGTCAATGGGTGAACGCGGTTTTGAGTCGTTATAAGCAGCATACTACTTGCCACTCAGCGCGAGCAGTTCGACGATCACCACAATCCCCAGGCTCACCAACGCCGTGAAGAGGCTCCAGCTATGCAGCACGCGCAAGAATAAATTGAACACGATAAATATATCGAGCAGAAGTGCCTGGCGCAAGGCATGTCCGGTGGTGGGGCCTGAGATGCGCCGGGCCAGTAATTTCCGCGTGGCGAGATGGATCAGCGGTGCTAACGTGCAGAACAGCGCCACGCCCAGCAATGCGAAGAACACGATGAAGGACCACACGCTCTGCGGCGGCACGTTGTTCACGAAGAGGAGCAGCGCGCCCCACGCGAGCAGCGCGACGATGGGCATGGTGACGAAGAGAGTATGCTTGCTGATGGTAATACGGCTCGAACGATTGTTTTTCATCAATATATCCCCACGATTGGGCGTGACTCGAACTCTTTGCGGTGCTGATCGCAGAGCCACAGGCGCGTACCATCCTCGGCGATGACCTCGCTCAGCCGGTTACGTTTAAGATAAAGCTTTTGTAGGGAAGAACAGTACCACGCCTCCAGGGGCACATGAGCTAAATTCAATCCACAGAGATGCAATTCGACCAGATGTCCCTGCGCATCATATTTACAGCATTCCATATTCTTATGAACCCGGCATTCCTCATCACGATGCCAACTCTTCAAACCTCGTTCCAACTGTGCCATGATAGTTCGATCAATTGCCATTTTTGCCATGTGCCACCCTTTCTCCTATGCTATCCCTCTAGCGCATAAAATTGAACCCCGCATTCCCATTCAGAGGCGCTTCCTGGCGGCGGCGGCCCTCTTGTGCTTCGGGGGCGAAGTATTTTTGCCACATGTCGGGCGCGTCTTTGCTTTCGCCACCGTGTTTGGTGATGCGAGTGCGTACACGGCAGATCATGGGGGTGTTAACGGCGGCCCCGGCGATGATGACCTGACCTTTGGAGAGCGCGGGCAGGTTTCCGAGTAGGTCGCGGCCCACGCCTTCAATAGCGGCTGCGACGCTCTTCTGGTCGATCTCGTTGACGATGCGCATGATGCACTGGGTCTGGCACTGGCTGAGTACGTCGGCGTTGAGCTTGCCGGGGCGCTGGCTGATCAGGCCGACGCCGATGCCAAATTTGCGCCCCTCGGCTAATACTTGCTTGAGGATCGAGGTCGAGACCACATCGACGCCGCCCGGCGCGAAGTGGTGCGCCTCTTCCAGCAGCACAAAGACAGGATAGGGCAGAAAAAACTCGCCTGCGTGGACCTTACCACGCTCGGTGTCCATCCTGGCCTTGTTGAGACGGCGCAGGAGCGTGGCCACGACGACTTGCTGGTCGCGCTCATCGACTTCGTTGAGCTGGAGGACGGTACACTGGCCCGGCTTGAAAATCTCGGTCAGATCGAGGTGTTGGTGGTCGTCGAAGGTGAAACTGTTCTCAAAACGATCCTCGATACGCCAGGTCAGCGCGTGGACCGTGCTGGAGTCGTCCGCGCCCTCGCCATCCTCGTCGTTCTTGGACTTCGAGACGGCTTTGATGGCTTTTTTGAGGTCGGCAGTTGTCCAGGGCGTGCTTTTAAAATCGGTTTTCACCTTGTTCATGGCGCGCCCCAGCAGATACTGCTGCTTCTCCGTCATCTCTGAGAGCAAATGGCGCATATCGCCCATATTGAGCGAAGAGACGCGTACTTTGACCTGTTCGGGCTTGTAGACCTTAACCTCGGCCCGATAGCCCGCGCCGCGTCCATTGCCGCTTTCGGCGAACTGCGGGAAGTTGGCGATCTGATCGAGCGTACTGTACTCGCCGTGGGGATCGACGATCAGCACGCAGGCTTTGTTGTTGGGCTGCATGAGTTCTTCGATCAGCACGCTGGCCAGATAACTTTTGCCCGCGCCGGTGCTGGCGATGATGGCCAGGTGCGTGCTCACCACGTCCTTGACCGAGAGCACCACCGGCACGGCGTCGGGCGCGCGGGTGAGCAGCGAGCCAATTGTGGCTGAACCGGGCTGGCTGCGTTTGCGCGGGCTGAGGATGCTAGTGAGCATCTCATCGTCGGCCAGATAGATCTGCTTGCCCGATTGCGGCGGTATCCAGGGGTTGATAAACGAACCGGTCACAGCGTCGAAGTAGCCCATAATCGCCACGTGCAGTTCAAAGAGATCGTTCGAGCGCGCATCGTAGCCAACCAGCGCCGCCACCTGGTCGGGGGGAATCGACGGCTCGGCCAGAAAGGTGTCGGGATAGAGTTGCAGGGGCACGCGTTTGATGATGCGTCCCAGCACGCGCTGGCGGCTGGCGGTCTGCATCAGCTCGTCGGGCACATCCAGCTCATAGTAGACATACTCGCCATTTTTGAGCCGCTGCTCGTCGTCCCGCGAGACAAAGGTGTACTCGTGGGTGCTCTCGCCCGGACCTTTGGTGATGCCCACAGGTTTGAAGCGGATGGGTGTCGTTGGTTCAAGCATGAATTCTAAAACTCCTTGCATCCTTCTCGCGACTGGCCTGACCATGAGAGCGCGGTTTAAGCCAATCGCAAGCGTATTATCCTGTGGTTTCGACTTTCAGCCGCCAGGCGAAGTTGCGTTTGACGATTGAGAGCAGGGAGAGATTGCGCGGGAAGAGCCGCTCAAGCTGGTCGATGATACGCAGCGTTACCATTGGTAACAGACTGTTACGCTGCGAGATAATATGGGGCAGATAGCCCATGTGCAGATACGGCTCCTGCCCATCGTGATCGCTAAAAAGATGGAAGGCGCGCACATCCTCATCGGAGATCGTCTCGATCTCGCTATCCAGTTCCAGGGCCAGCAGCGGCACGCCATGCGTCACCGCAAACGTCTCTGGCAGCTCGCCCTGCTCTAGCATCCCCAGTACCATCACATAGATCAATACAGCTTTTTCGGAGATATAATCGGGCGAGAACAGCTCCACCTGCGTTTCATTCGAGAGGCGCGGCCCCAGTGCGCCAAAGGCTGGGTTTTGCAGGATCGTATCGTAGATCACGCCAACGGCATAGGTTTTTGGGGTGGTATCGAGACCCCATGAGAGTTCCGAGCCGCTCTCCTCGTCCTGGCCGCCACGAATGGCGATGCGCACAAAGCGCCCGAAGGCGTAGTCCGGTGGAGCTGGCTGCACTTCCATCTCGTGCGGCCCAAAAATCTGACAAATATAACTGATATGCGACTCTGATTTGACAATTTTCCCAATATGCATCTGCTTCCCCGCTCAATCTGGGATTGTGCCGTACTCTGCCACGCGCATGGCAAAAGGTGCCAAAAAGATGATTGACCAACCCGTTCTGCGCCCGCACACGAAATGCTGGTTATGGCCCGCGTGGTGCTTTTCAGACAGTTCAATGCCATGTGCAAGCTATCTGCACGCAACGGCTTCGCGGCAATTATAGCATAGTTTGGCTCCAGGCAAAATAGCAGGTGGTTTTTTTGTGAACTACGTCACACGTGGTTGTCGCGGGCTTTTCAATCCGCGCTGTGGGCGCTATAATACAGAACGATATCATCTCACTTTTTTCCAGGGAAATAGTAGGAGAGTTTTTAAGCATGAACGAGACGCCGCAGTTTCGGGTGCGCTTTTGGGGTGTGCGTGGCACCTATCCCACGCCGGGGCCACATACGCTACGCTATGGGGGTAATACAGCCTGCGTGGAGGTCGAGGTTGGTGGGCGGACGTTGATTCTGGATGCTGGAAGCGGCATCATCCGCCTGAGCGAGGAGTTGTTGCGGCGCGCGGATGGCTCGCCGCTGGATGTGGCGCTCTTTATTACCCACGGACACGGCGATCACCTGATTGGCCTGCCGTTTTTCGCGCCGCTGTATGAGGTATCCGCGCATATTACCTTCTTTGCGCCGCGCCTGGCTGGACGCGATGTGCAGGAACTTGTAACCCCGCTGGTGTCTCCACCGTATTTTCCAGTAGATATGCAACGCTTGCCTTCGCAGCGCCATTTTCATACGCTGACGGGCACCGAACAGATTGTCTGGCACGCTGATACACCCGAAGCGCTTATCGAGCCGATGCAGGCCACGGGAGCAGAGAAGGATGTGCGCGTGCTGGTGCACCTGACCAGTAGCCATCCCCAGAATGGGGCCGCGGTCTATCGCATTGAACACGCTGGTCGCAGCCTGGTCTTTGCCACGGATGTTGAATGGAGCGAGCGCTGTGATCCGGCTTTCCTGGCCTTTATTGAAGGCGCGGACCTGCTGATCCACGACTCGCAATATACGCCGGAGGAGTATCACGGGTCCAAACATGGTTTCGGACATAGCACCTTTATAACGGCGACGGAGGTAGCGCGGGAGGCACACGTTGGGAAACTGGTGCTCTTCCACCACGAGCCAACGCACGATGATGACCAGCTCGATGCGATGCAGGCCGAAGCGCGCACCCATTTTGCGCAAACCTGTGCTGCTTACGAGGGCCTGGAGTTTGATCTTTGAGACGAATTCGCTAGTAAAGCCGGGGCAGGAACCGAACCGGGCAATGGAGACTTATTCTGAAAAGTCCTCATCGACGGAATCGCGGCGTTGCTCCTGTTGATGAGGATGGAGAAACTATGATCAATGTCATACTGGCATTCATGATTATCATCTGTTTCTTGATGGCTATGGTCATTCATGAATACACACACTCCCTGGTTGCCGCTCTGCTGGGCGACCCTACCCCGCGCAGCCAGGGTCGCCAGAGCCTGAATCCGCGCGCGCATCTCGACCCCATTGGCTTGCTGCTCTGTGTCGTGCTGGCTTTCCTGCCCGTTATAGCCGGCCCCATTGGTCTAGGCTGGGGTCAGCCGGTGAAGACCGATCCCTGGAAACTGCGCGGCGGCCCCAACGTTGGCACCTTGCTGGTCGCTGTCTCCGGGATTGTGGGGAGTCTGGCTGTTGGCCTGCTGGTAGCGTTTCTGATGCGCTTCTTGACGCTTGTGCCAGTGCTCTTGACCAATCCTATAGCTTTGCGTGTGACACAGTTTATAGAGGTCTTTGCCGCCGCAAATATCGTTCTGGCGTTTTTTAATATCCTGCCGCTCTACCCACTGGATGGGTATCAGATTGTCTATACACTGCTACCCAGCCGCCATGCCCTCAAGTTTGCCCGTAGCGCGCAGTATGGCCCGGCGATCATCATCGGGATACTGTTTATCTTGCCGTTCCTGGGAACCCTCTCGAACACGGGCAATTTTTTTCTGTTCCGCCTGCCCTACTATGCAATGATAGGGGTATGGAACCTGATCGCGATGGCTTCTGGCTATCCCGCACCCCTGCTAGGGATCTGGTATCTCTTTTAAGCATGATGAAGAGAAAAGTTCGTGCATGGCTCTATCGTCTGGGACAGGTGTATCAGCAACTCGGCTTTGTAGCCCCGCTCTCGGCGCGTGAACTGGCAGAGGTGGCGGCTCTCTTACCGCCTGCTGCGCTGCGCCTGTTTGTGAGCATGTCGCCCGCCGATCAGCGCCACTCGCTGCGTGTGTGTCGAGGCTTGCAGGCGCGCGACTGGCAGGAGCAAGATTTATTGAGCGCCGCGCTTTTGCACGATGTGGGCAAGGCCGCGGGTCGCGTGCCCTTCTGGACACGGCCAGCGATAGTCGTGGGCAAACGCTGCGCGCCGCGTCTCTTAACGCGTCTGACGGTCTATCCCGTCGAGGAACAACACTTCCCCCGCTGGCGGCGCGCCCTGAGCTATGCCTGGTGGCACGCCGAAGTGGGCGCCGACCTCGCCACCAGCGCTGGTTTGAGCACGCGTATTGTTCACTATATTCGCATGCACCACCGGCCCGATAGTCCCGAACTGGCGGCATTGCACTGTGTAGATGAGGCGTCCTGAAGCTATGCCTGAACCAAGCGAAACGCTCCCAACTGAAAAGACCGAGATCGTATCCACGGAGAGTCAAGCACAGGCACGCTATGTCGTGCGCCTGCCCGCTTTTGAAGGTCCACTCGACCTGCTCCTGCATCTGATTGAGAAGCGGCAGATGGAGATTACCACGATCTCCCTGCTGGCGGTGACCGACCAGTATATCGCGTATTTGCGTCAGTGGCAGGACCAACCTGAGGAGATGCCTCTGGCTAACATGGCCGCCTTTGTCTCTATTGCCACACGCCTGCTCTATATCAAATCGCAGAGTCTGCTACCTCATACCACCAGAGAAGAAATGAACTCCGAGATGGAGAACGCAGCAGCGATGGCCGAGGAACTGCGCCTGCACCTCGTGGAATACAAGCTCGCCAAAGAAATCGCCGACTATCTGCGCCAGCGCGCGGAGCAGGGTTTGCAGACGCATGGCCGCTCCAGTCTGCTACCTGGCATCGAGAACCAGCTCGCCTGGACGCCGCCTACGCTCAGCGGACTCGCGGCGGACTCGTTGGCGCGCGCTTTCACGCGCTTGCTCGAACTGCGTGCTCAGGACGAGGCCGATGCCGACGAGGATCTCATGCCCCTGGCCCGCGTGCGTGTCAGCCAGCGTATTGCTGAGATCCGCGAACTGCTCAGCGAACGCTCCACCATCTACCTCGCGGACATTCTAGAGGGCGAGATCTCGCGTTTCGTGATGATCGTGACGTTCCTGGCCGTGCTGGAACTCTGGAAGTACGGGCGCATCGTCGTCACCCAGGCAGACCTCTTCGGTCCTATCCTGCTCGAACGCGGCCCCCAGTGGGATGAACGCGACCTGGTTATCGAGGACAACTATTGATTTCCTATGCGATTTGACAGCGCGTGACTCAAGTTTTATACTGAATGTATCATAAAACTCCACGCAAGAGTCGACAATGTTCCTCTATCCTCTTCTTCTGCCGAGGCAGAGGGGAGCAACCCGGCGCATATGAGCCGGGAGGAGTGAGAGAAATAGATGATGGAAGAATCTCAGGAGAAGCGCGAAGAAGCTATGAAACATGAAGAGCAGGCATCAATGAACGAAGGCGCAACTGACGAGACGCGCCAGGTCGCCGAACTAGAGGCGCAACTGGCCCAGGCCAAACAGGAGGCGGCGGAAAACTGGAATAAATACTTACGCGAACGCGCCGAGATGGACAATTTCCGCAAGCGTCAAGAACGCCTCGCGGGTGATCGGGTCGCGCGTGAAAAGAAAACGTTGATCCATAAAATCCTGGAGGTCATGGACAATGTGGAGCGCGGCCTGATCTATCAGGAAACAATGGATAAACAGGCTCTACAGCACACGCTGCGTATGCTGCTCTGGCAATTACAGGAAGTCATGCGCGGCGAAGGGCTGACCCCTGTCCCCACGATTGGCGAGGCTTTCGATCCCTATGTTCACGAGGCCATCGAAGCGGTAGAGAATAGCGATCAGCCCGAAGGGACGGTAGTGGAGGAAGTGCTCAAGGGATACAGGCTGGGTGAAGAGACACTGCGTCCTGCGCGCGTAAAAGTGAGTTCGGGCAAGCACGAGCAGCAGAACGCACAGGCGTAGCATAGAGTGAGGTTGCTTGCAGGGAAGGCAGCCCCACGGAGGAGCCAGGCATGGATTATAAAGACTATTACAAAGTGCTCGGTGTGGCCAAAGAAGCCACCACCGATGAAGTGAAGAAGGCTTTCCGCAAGCTGGCCCGTAAGTATCATCCTGATGTCAATCCTGGCGACAAGAAGGCAGAGGAGAAGTTTAAGGAGATTAACGAGGCATACGAGGTCCTCTCCGATGCAGATAAGCGCAAAAAGTACGACACGCTCGGTCCCAACTGGCAGGAGCAGTTTGGTCCACAGTACAGCCCACGTGGCAGCACATACACCTATCGTAGCGCGCCCAATATGAACTTTGACGGCGGGGCAACGGGCTTCTCCGACTTCTTCGAAGCGCTGTTTGGGCGCGCGAATACGGGTGGTATGAGTGGTATGGGCAGCATGGGTGGCATGCGCGGTACACAGGAGAGCTTGCGCAAGCGTGTCGGCGATAATATCGAGCAGCCAGTGGAAGTGACGTTGACCGAAGCCTACCTGGGCGGCGCTCGCACTTTCAATATTCAGTCAACGGAGATCTGCCCGGTCTGCCGGGGCACGGGCGAGGTGGGCAACCGATCCTGCACTAACTGCGCGGGACAGGGTATGGTCAACAAAACCAAACGCATCCAGGTGAAGATCCCCGCGGGCGTCGATAACGGCTCGAAGATTCGCGTAGCAGGCGAAGGTCAGCCCGGCATCGGCGGCGGTCCACGCGGCGATCTCTACCTGGTCATCAGCGTCAAGACCGATCCCCAGTTTGAGCGCAAAGGCGACGACCTCTACACCGATATCGAGGTAGAGCTGACCGTGGCCGTGCTCGGCGGCGAGGTGCCTGTACCTCTCCCCGATAAGCGCAAGCTCGTTCTGACCATCCCGCCAGAGACACAGAACGGGCGCCTCTTCCGTTTGAGCAGCAAGGGCATGCCACGTCTGCGCGAAGAGGGCAGCGGTACGCTTTTTGCCCGCATCAAAGTCGTGCTCCCAACGCATCTGACCAGCGATGAGCGCGAACTGTTTGAGCAACTCGCGCGCAAACGGGGACGCGGCGCGGCGGAAGTACCCTCGTAGGTTCGTAGGACTGAGACCAGAGCAACAGGAGGTGTATTGTGGCTGAAATAGGCGAAGGCGCGTGGTATGTCATCAGTATCGCGGCACAGCGGGCCGAAGTACACGAGCAGACCTTGCGTCACTATGAGCGCCTGGGCCTGATCTCGCCCGCGCGCAAGGGCAACAGCCCGCACAGTCCGCGCCTCTACTCGGACCGCGATATCGCGCGCGTGACACACATTCGCGGCCTGATGCGCGACCTGGGCGTAAACCTGGCTGGAGTTGAGGCCATCCTGCACATGAAAGATCGCATGGAGCAGATGCAGATGGATGTCGAGACGCAGATGCAACAGTTGCGCGACCAGCATGCAGCGGAGACACGCCGCTTGAAGGATATCATCGAACGTTTGCAAAAAGGTGCAATGTAAACTGATGGCATGTAAAACGCGCTGATTCATGAATCAGCGCGTTTTACATGCCATCAGTTTACTAGCGGCCATTATTCTTGCGGTGCCGGTTTTTCGACGCGCTTCTCTGTTTTTTCTACTGCTGGCGATTCGACAGTTGCCTCATCCATAGGATCGTTCTGCTCATCGAGATCTATCGCGTCCGTGAAACTGCTTTGAGACTCAGCGTCAGAGACATCCTCTGGGGTATGGGGAAATTGCAGCGCGGAAGGAGCACGGCGCGATTTGGGAGCTATATAGTGTGTATCGTCAAAATCCGCGCTGAAGTCCTCGGACTGGGCCATCGTGAAATGCGACGGGCTACTGCTGGCCTGCGGAATCTCCTGGTTGGCAGGCGTAAGGTCTGGCACGTCCGCGTTGACCGGCAGTGGAGTGTGAATATCGCCACTCATAAACGTGGGCAGGAGTGTACGCGCGCCGGTGTGTGCGTTGGGAACCGACGAGGCTGGCAAGAGCGCCGCGTCAAACACAACCTTGATAGCCCGGCTGTTCTTTTTATCTACCGCGGTTTGCAGGGCTTCGCGGAAGTTGTTCAGGGCGAAACGATGCGTAATCAGTTTTTCGGGATGCAGCAGCCCGTGGGTAATCAGCTCAGAGGCCAGCGCGAAGGTTGGGCGCTGCTGGGAGCTCCCCGCAGGCCAGGTTTCCATACCGTGGCCAGTTGTCCCGATCAGATTGACCTCCTGATACCAGATCGGCGAGAGATCGAGGTGCATGTTGTGCAGACTGAGTCCAACAAGCACGACGGTACCTCTGGCACGTGCCCAGCGCAAAGTATGATGGACCGTTTGCTGTGTCCCAATGGTATCGTAGATCACATCGTAGCCGCCCAATAACATTTTATTGCCCAGCATACCCTGATAGAGTTTTGCGCCCGTCGCCGCTTTCACACCCTCGTAGGCATCGTGCTCATACAAGATGGTAGCGCCCAGGCGCGTGGCCTGCTCGACCTGAAAATTGTGGCGGGCAAGCACGCTAATCTCGGCCTGGGGAGCCAGGGCGCGCACCACCTGCGAAGTCAGCAACCCGATAGTCCCCGCGCCGACGATCAACACTTTCTCACCGGCCTGGGGAAGACGGCGCAGAACCGCGTGGAGCGCCACCGCTGTGGGTTCCAGTAGCACGGCCTGCTCATCTTCCATCTCCTCCGAGATGCGAAAGACCTGCTGCTCGTGGACCAGCATCTCTTCGCTCCAGCCACCACCTACTGGCTGTGGGCCGGGCAGGTTGGTCGCCTGCTCGCACAGGTTGTAGTTCCCACTTGCGCACGAACGGCAGAGTGGCTGCACGCCGGCGCTCAGACAGTTTGGCCCGCTCTGGAGCACCACGCGATCACCCACGCGCAGATTCTGCACCTGTTCACCAATCTCGATCACCTCGCCTACCACCTCATGACCGGGATAGCTCTGAACGTGCGAGGGCAGGGCCGCTGGTGCGATACGCAGATCGCCATCCACAAACACCAGGTGCAGGTCGCTGCCACAGATCCCGGCCAGGCGGTTACGCACACGCACCCAGGAACCGTGCGCGCCCGTCATCTGTGTACGCGGCAAGTTTTTCACCTGAAGGGGTGCGAACGACGAAAAATACGCTCCACGCCAGAAAAGTCCCAGCAATTGCGTTGGAATTACTCGTTGCATATTGATTTCCAGGGTTGAAGTCCACATAGTGAGAAAATCCTCCTCCAGATTTTTTTCTATAGAAAGCGTCAGCCTATTGTTTTCGTGCTCATTTTTTACCAAAAACACTATAGCATGCATATGAAAGGCGGTCAATTTACATGGCCCCAATGGTTTGTGCCTCTCTCGAAGCCCTTCGGGTAGCAGCAGCACGTGGAGCATACGCCGGGCAGATCTGGTCTCTCTGGCGCAGGCCTGTTCAATGACCTGGATGATTTTATGCGCTACGGCTATTCCAGGCAGGTGAACGAAGCCGTAAAGATCGTCTCTTTGCCCGGCTCGCTACAGGCTGTGAGCGTGCCCTGATAGGCGTGGGCAATGGCCAGCGCGATGGGCAGGCCGAGGCCTGTGCCTGGGATGGGTACGCCTGGTGAGTTGTGCGCGTTCTCGCCGCGATAGAAGCGATCAAAGATATGGGGGAGATCTTCGTGTGTGATGCCCACGCCAGTATCCCGCACCTGGATCAGCGCGTGTCCAGCTTTCTTGTCCAGGCGTAAGAGAATGCGCTTCTGTTCCCCTGTGCAGCCATAGTCGACAGCATTTTTAAGCAGGATCTGGAGCATCTGCTGAATCTGCTCCTGGTCGGAGTGAATTCGCAATCGTTCCTGCGTGACCAGTTCCAGGGTAAGCTGACAGCCGTTGGTGATCTGCTGGCGACTCTGCTGAATGCACTCCACGACGACGGCGACGAGATCCAGCTCGACGGGCGCGGGCACATGGCTCTCGTCGAGGCGGGCCAGAGTGAGCAGATCATTGACCAGTCTCGTCATGCGCTCGGCCTCGTTTTTCATCAAGCCCAGCACGCGTTGGGCGGTGGCTGGATCGTCTTTAGCGCCACGAATGAGCACCTCGGTAAAGCCACGCAGCGAGGTAATGGGAGTGCGCAGTTCGTGCGAGGCATCAGAGACGAAACGCTGCGCGCGCCGCTCTGCAGCTTGCTGGGCCGCAAACATGCTCTCGATACGGTCGGCCATCTGATTAAAGCTCGTGGCCAGCGCAGCCAGTTCGTCGCGGCTGCGCAAGGGCGGCACGCGCTGTTGGAGATCGCCCTGAGCCAGCGCTCTGGTGGCACGCGTCACCTGTTGAAGTGGGTTGAACATAATGCCGGTGCAGAAGGAGATAATCAGCGCGCCAGCTACGATCATCAGGGCCGCCGTGATCTCCAGCATCAGCAGAATGCTGCTCAGTGTATTCTCCTCGGTTTCATAGGATGCAAGCACAGCCAGATAGCCCGGCAGACTCCTGGGTGCCAAACAGTTCGCCGGCGCTTGCAGCGGGAGCAACAGGCCATCGCGCATATGTGAGTCGGAGCCCGGCTTCTCAAATGGATAGGTTAAGTTGGCTGACGAACCGGCGAAATAGGAAGGGTTGGCGTAGGAAAAGTGCTGGTTGAGCAGGCTGCCGTTGCTACTAGCGAGCACCTTGCCACTCTGGTCCAGCAGATAGATCCGGCCAATGTCATTGCCGGTGTTCTGTTGCGCAAAGTTGGCGAGGGTTGGCGGCGGCACGGTATCGCATATCTCCTGGGTCAGCAGCGTGCGCAAGCCCTGAGCATGTTGTGGAAAGACCACCTGCGCGTTCTGCAGTAGCGACTGCGAGGTCACATAATAGATAAAGATGCTCAAGGCGATGACAAAAATCCCGAAGAGCGCGCTATACACGACTGCCAGGCGCCAGCGCAAATTCAGAAGCGGACCATACCAGGCGTCCTTTGTCTCTGACACCTTTTTTACCCTTTCAAAACATAGCCCACACCGCGCACCGTCTGGATCAGGCGTGGTGTACTGGGCGAGTCTTCGATTTTCTCCCTTAAATATCTCACGTATACCTCGATGATATTCGTTTCACCGAGAAAATCGTAGCCCCAGACGCGGGCCAGGATTGTCGCGCGGTCCAATACCTGGCGAGGATGGCTCATGAAGAGGTGCAGGAGATTATATTCGGTGGCGGTCAGCTCTATCAGGCGGGTCCCGCGCCTTACCTCGCGGGTAGAGGTATTCAGTTGCAGGTCATTAAATTGCAGAATCTGCTCGTGGGGTGTGTCACCATCGTTGCCGTGCGTGCGTTGTTGACGACGCAGAATCGCGCGAATGCGAGCCACCAACTCTTCAAAGCTAAAAGGCTTGGTGAGGTAATCGTCGGCGCCCATATCCAGGCCGGCAATGCGGTCGCGCACGTCATCTTTGGCGGTAAGCATCAGGATGGGGATATCCTGCGTGGTCGGGTTCTTGCGCAGGCGGCGGCAGACCTCCAGGCCATCGATGCCAGGCAGCATCAAATCCAGGATAATCAGGTCAGGGTCGAGGCGCAAGGCCGCATCCAGGCCTTGCGGACCATCCGCTGCAGCTTCTACCAGAAAACCTTCATACTTCAGTCCTAATTTAATGAACTCAATAATATTTTCCTGGTCATCGACCACCAGCACTGTCAACGGTGTCTGACTGCCCTGGCTCTTTGGCATGTTCGATTCCTGCATAGCCTGTCTCCCTGTTCGGTTAATCTACGATCATTATAGATAGTTGGGCGCAGGTACGCAAGATGGATTAGCACACAGCCGCTGACATGCAGATGCGCCCAACGATGCAAGAGTTCACCACGAGGCAGCCGCGCACCTGCGAGCAGTGGGTAAAACCGATCATGGAGCAGATAAAGCGAGAAAAGAGCAAACCTTGAGCGCGCCTTGAGCAATCCTTGAGTTTTCGCAGCTATACTCTGCACAGTGGAGAACAAACTAACCATCTGTCGTAAGGCATTGTATATGAAGCACATTCCATCATGGGAGGGATTTCTATGTTTGTAAGCAAACGTAACATGATTATCATCGGCGTCGTCGTCGTTGTCGTTATGCTGGCCGCCGGGATTGGTCTGGCCTACGCCTTTAGCTCGCTGGGTCAGGCCAATGCAAACAGCGCCAATATCAGCGCCACCGCCACTGCCGGGGCTGCCATCACGCCTACAACTACCGCCCACAAAGGTGCGCATAGAGTCGTTGGCGTCGTTCAGTCGCTGAGCACCTCGTCTTTCACACTCTCTATTAACAAGGGCAAAAAAACCATCACCGTCAATGTTGATTCTTCGACGAAATACATGCATAACGGTCAAAATGCTGCTTTCACTGATCTCCAGGTGGGTCAGACCGTCGCAGTTGAGGGTACTATCGATACGGCCACATCGACTGCAACGGCCACCCATGTGGTGATCTCGCCGATGCCCAAAGCAACTGGCACAGCCACACCTACCACGACCCCGACGCCATAAATGTGGTGAAGAGAACGAGATAGGCCCGCTCATAACATGCGAGCCTATCTCGTTTTTTTGAGCTATTCCTGGCTGACAAAAATCCCCATGAGATACCGCCTCCCTCTTTTGTTGTGCGTATTCTGCTGCACATGACGTATATTCTATAGCTATTTTTGCCCTTGACAGCGAGAATAGCAGTGTGTTATATTTCTCTCTCCCAGCAATATCTAGGTAGCCGAGCGCAGTGTTACAAATGGGCAGTTTTCTGAACAAATGGAGCATTGGGATGGCCAGAACTGGCATGCAGTCTCGCAACAACATTCAGATGCGGAACTGGCAATTCTGGCCGGTGCTGGTGGTAAGCTCTGGGCAATTGGTGGCAGCTTCTCTACCGGTGGGCCGATAGATCAATCGATTCAGGGTGAATTGATCGAAACAAAATGTTAGCTGCTACACATTTGTTTGGAGCACTAGAGGGAGATGGTTCAAGGATGTCTTGTGCATCCTTGAACCGTCTCCGGCATGGTCGTGTATCAAGTACGATTGCTTGCTAGATTGCGCGGGCCAGGTGATAATCTTTCGCGCCCTTGCGCAGAACCAGGCATTGGCCCTCGATCAGGGTTGAGAGGTCGAGCGTGGTCTGCGTATCGGTGACGCGTCGATTATTGACGTTGATGCCGCCGCTCTCGATCAAACGCCGCGCCGCGCCTTTTGAGGGAGCGATACCGCAGGCCACCACCGCTTCTACCAGGGGCAGGCCCGCGCCCTCGAAGGATGTGCGGGGCAGCTCGTGGGAGGGCACATCGGCGAAGATATCCAGCACATCGCCCGCGCTCAGTCCGGCTATCTCGCCACCAAAGAGCACGCGTGTGGCCAGCAGAGCGCGCTGCAAGTGGGCCTCGCCATGCACCATGTGCGTGACCTCTTCACCCAGACGACGCTGGGCCTCGCGTTTCTCTGGCGCGGACTCTATGCTGGCCTCTAACTCCGCTATCTCCGCCTGCTCAAGCAGGGTGAAGAACTTGAGGTAGCGCACCACGTCGCGATCATCGGTATTGAACCAGAACTGATAGAAACGGAACGGCGAGGTCAAGTTGGGATCGAGCCAGATCGCGCCCGCCTCGGTCTTGCCAAACTTCACGCCCGCGCTCGTCGTCACCAGCGGGAAGACCATGCCGTAACTTCTAGCACCGTGCAACTTGCGGATCAGCTCGGTGCCCGCGATAATATTGCCCCACTGGTCGCTGCCGCCCATTTGCAGAATGCAGTTATGGCGCTCATGCAGCATCAGAAAGTCATACGCCTGGAGCAGCATATAACTGAACTCCGTGAACGAAATGCCGTCCCCCCGCTCGTAGCGCTGCTTCACCGATTCTTTAGCCAGCATATAGTTGACCGTGAAGTGTTTGCCGACGTCGCGCAGGAAATCGACCATACTGATCGTCGTCAGCCAATCGGCATTGTTGAGCAGCAGGGCGGGATTGGTCTTGCTCTCAAAGTCCAGAAAGTGGGCGAGCTGGCCGCGAATGCCTGCCAGGTTCTCAGCCAGCCGTTCTTTCGAGAGCAACTGGCGCTCAGCCGTTTTCCCACTGGGGTCGCCGATCATGCCTGTGCCGCCGCCAGCCAGAGCAATGGGTGTATGGCCGTGCCGTTGCAGGCGCACCAGACCCATAATGGGCAGCAGCGAGCCAACATGCAGACTCGCCGCAGTCGGGTCAAAGCCGATGTAGCCGGTAATCCCCGGCTTCGTCAGCGCCTCCTGCACCCCTTCAGTCGCGTCGTAGAGCATCCCTCGCCACTGCAATTCTTCGTAGAGATTCATCGTGTTCGCCTCACAAAAACAAAGTTGAAATACGTTGTATGCCATATGTTGCTGCCGCTATTGTAGCAGAGGCGACTGGTGATCTCAACCTGATGTGGCACTATAAGGCATCCATCCCAATTGGAACGCTTGCTGGTTGGAGAATGGGAACGTCTGTGCTATGGTGGATCGTGGATCTGATAAAGTAGTGAGTCGAGCTTATTTCAAAGCGCGACAAAATGTCACGCTTTGCCAGAAAAGAGGCGTCTGCGAGCTACCTATCATTTATAAATATATCAGATTGTATGCCATCGTCTTTTTATGCTATTCTGCGTCGGTTTTGCTCGTGTCAAAAAGCGTCGGATGTTCTAAACCCAGGTGTTGCTTTTTATCAGAAGGATCGACTCGTTTCCCCTGTTTCTTCTCTAAAAAATTTTCTGAACTCACAACCGACCTGCCAAGCGTTTTTTCAACCACTTTGCGTGCCTCACCTGCCGCCCGTCCTGCATCTTTCACATCTCGGCGCAATTCAGGAAAGTTCCTCAAGCCGTTTCTTGAATACTGCCTAATACTGGCGAGGATTTGGTGATTCTGTAAGAACCGCAATGACATCGGTGATCGAATAATACCACTCTTCTTTGTGCCAGATGCGGCGGAGTTGCTTCCGCTCAAAAAGAGAAATATCTGTGTTGCCTCGTGTTTTTTCCATCGTGTCCTCCCGATCTCTCAACCGGTAACAAAATGTTACCGGTTGGCGTGCCATATGCTAGATATTCAGTTCAACAACATATTCTACTCGCGAATAATACATCGATTCATGCAAGAAGTCAAGAAATTGCAGATACTATATGCCATATATCAATAAATATGAATATAAAGATAGCAACGGCATAATGCCGTTGCTATCTGATAAAGATGTTACTTCCCGACGTTAAAGCGGAAGTGGGCGATATCGCCGTCCTGGATCACATATTCTTTGCCTTCCAGACGTTGCAGGCCCTTTTTTGAGGCTGCCGCGAAGGAGCCACAGGCCATGAAGTCCTCGAAGCGCGTGACCTCGGCCCGGATAAAGCCGCGTTCGATGTCGGAGTGGATCTTGCCGGCTGCTTCGGGGGCTTTGGCACCCTTTGTGACCGTCCAGGCGCGCACCTCGTCCTCGCCAGCGGTCAGGAAGGTAATCAGGTTGAGCAGGCGGTAGCCGACCTGAATCACGCGGTCCGCGCCGAGTTTGGGCAGGCCCAGCGATTCGAGATACTCAGCCGCGTCCTCTGCGGGCAGCTCGGCCAGTTCGGCCTCCAGGCGCGCCGAGACAGCCACGACTTCCGCTCCCTCGGCTCTGGCGCGCTGCGCGATCTTTGCCACACCCTGCAATTCGCCAGAGAGCGCCGATGCATCCACGGCCTGAGTGGTGGAGATCTTCTCTAGCAGCGCGTTGGCCTCACCCAGCGCGTCCTCGCTCACATTCAGTACGTACATGCGCGGCTTGACGCTCAGCAGGAATAGTTCGGTCAGGGCTGAGCGTTCCTGGGAGTCCAGTTCTAGCTGGCTGACCAGTTTTAGCTCGTTCAGCGCCTCCTGCAACTTGCGCAGCGTCTCTAACTCCTGCACGTACTTTTTATCGCCCGATTTCGCGGCCTTCGTTGTGCGCTCGATACGCCGTTCAACGCTTGTCAGATCGGTCAGCGCCAGTTCAGTGTTGAGGCTGTCCAGGTCGCGGTTGGGATCGATGGTGTTGTAGACATGCGGCACGTTGCTATTCTCGAAGGTGCGCAGGACAATCGCGAGGGCGTCGGCGTTGCGAATATGGCCCAGAAATTCCGCGCTCAAGCCCTGGCGCTTCTCGCTGCCCTCCTGGGTGTGCTGGCCCACGCCAGCTACGTCCACAAACTCGACAGTGGTGGGCGTGACTTTTTTCGGCTGGAAAATATCTGCCAGTGGTTGCAGGCGCGCGTCGGGCACCTGGACCATCGCCACGTTCGCCTGGACCGTACTCGTCGCGTAACCGCTAATGGGAGCGTTCGCCCGCGTCAGGGCGTTAAATAAGGTTGTTTTCCCGCTCTGGGGAAGCCCGATAATACCAATTGTCAGTGCCATATCTCATCCTCTGCCAGGACTACCCTCGTAGCCCACATCGTTTTGTATTATTTCAAAAGGGTGGAAAAAAACTCGTTCCCATTATCCCACACCCCGCAACAGTTCGGTATGCCTGGCGCGAGGAAAAACCGGATGGCTGCTGATCTTGACGTTACCTGAACCGCATATTAGAATACAGAGAGAGTATTTCTCAGGTACATTGGAGGTACATACTATGCCCTTGTATGAATATTATTGTTCCGACTGCAAGACCAAATTTGAACTGCTGGTCAGTCATCAGCATGCCGACGACATGGTTTGTATGAAATGTCACAGCGACCATGTGCGGCGCCTGCTCTCCGTGTTCTCCCTGGCCGGAAAGATGGGTGAATCCGGCGCGTATGGCGAGTTCGATTCTACCGCAGAAGGCGGAAGTTGTGGCTGTGGCGGCGACGAGTGCGGCTGTAACTAAGCAGATTTCAGGTTGCTATGTTCGACAAAACAAGCTATCGACGTGGCGTGGTAGAAGGCGTGATCCTCTACACGCTGGGTCGTCTGGGCGCTCTGATTACGCCCCTTGCGTTCCCTGGTTGGATCGTGGTGCTTGCCCCGGTCTGTTTTCTCTGCTGCCAGTTTCTCCTCGCCCCTTTCTGGAGCACACGCAGGATCAAGCAGTTCAGCAAACGCGAACGTTTGAGCAGGCGTTTCTGGCTGCTGGGACCGGTGCTGGCCAGTATCTGCCTGGGCATCGATATTGTGGTCTCGCTGGTAGTGGGCCAGGCGCTCTATGCCTTTAATGATGTGCAACAGGGACCGGTGCTCGCGCGCCTCTTTGCCCACGGCGCCAGCTCTCTCAGCCTGCTGGACTTTGCTTTCTATGAACTCAAAAATGCCGCGCTTCTCTTCGCACTCTTTACTCTGACGGTTATCTGCGCGCGCCTGGCCCAGAACGGCTTCCTACGCTTTACTATGCCAGCGGGCGGCAATCGCGTCACACTCTAAATTGTGAATATGACACGTTTTGAGGTAATGTTATGTCCTCCCAGAATACACATGAAAATCCAGCCCGAACGCTGGCCACATTCAGCGAATTTGCCCGGCGGGAGAAACTTGAAGATCTCGAAGCATATTATACCGCTCTCAACGACGTTTTATCTCTCCTTTCTACGCAGGATGGCATTGTCGAGTTGCCCGACTTGCCAACGCTTATTCTCCCCGATCTTCACGCGCGCCGTGAGTTGCTGATTGCTGTGTTAAGCACGCAATTGACGGATGGACCATATGCTGGGCGCCAGGTCTTTGACCTATTGCGAGAAGAACTTCTGAATGTGGTGTGTGTTGGCGATATTGTGCATTCGGAGGAGCGCTCCCATTGGGTCATCAATGACGATGGCGCGTGGTCCGTCGAGTTGCTGAATCAAGAGATGGTGCGTTCACTCGGCGCGGGGACGATGATTATGTATCTCAAGACCCAGTATCCCCTCCACTTCCATTGTCTGCGCGGCAACCACGATGATATCTCGGGCGAGCTGGCGAAAGACTTTCGTAAATTTGTGGGCCTGAAATATGAGAATGGTGAGCCAGTCTTCATCGATGGGCGTCCCGTCGTCACCGGCGACAAGGGCGAATCCAAACTTGTGCGCGAATGGGTGCTCAGCAGAGAAGGCTGGGGCCAGGAATTTCTGGAAACGTGGGCGCGCTTTGAGAGCGCGCTACCCCTGCTCGCCCAGGCGTCCTACTATGTTATCAGCCATACCCTACCCCTGCTCTCTCTGACCGAGGCGGAGATTCGCGACCCCCAGCGTGAACGCGACATCTCGATAGAGCTAACCTCGAACAGGGGCATCAACGAGACGGCCATCCGTGAAACGCTGGCAAACCTGGGCCTGCAAGAGACGACTCAACGCTGGTTTCACGGGCATAGCCGGGTACCCTCAGAGATCAACAACGGCAAATATGAAGAGAGCCTGGATGGCCTGATCGTGCGCCTGAACAACCCGAAGCAACACGTCTTCGCCTATGTGCCCGGCGCGCAGGACGAACGGCGCTTCGATCCTACGCAGGATGTGTATATCAAGGCTCCCACAGAAGAGGTGTTTCATCGTTAAGACGTGAAATCAGCGCAATCTCATCATCAGGCAGGAAAAGACGTAGATGAAATTCAGGGACTCGCTCAAGCGAGTCCCTGAATTTCATCTACAACGCTTGTGAAGAAGATTTCACTAACAGCACATACATACACCATTCAGAAGCGCCCTTAGACAGCCTGATCCTTCTTGATGGTATCTTCGTCTTCAATGTTTTGTGGCGTCTCCTGCTCGGCCTCATACGAAGCTGCATTCGCGCGCGCTGGCTCCTCCTCGTATGCCCTATCATGGTGCGCCGCCAGACGAGGATCAGTATACTCCTCGCGCGCGTTGTCCGCATACGCTGCTTGCCCTGGAGTCTGGTTATACTCCTCCTGCGAGGCGTTGGCATAGGGTGCTGCTTGCGCTGGAGTCTCGTTATAGGCCTCCTGCGAAGTATTGGCATAAGGCGCTACCTGTTCTGGAGCAGGATAAGGCGCTGCCTGTGGAGTATTGGCATAGGGCGTTGTTGGCACTGGATTCTGATTATAGGCCCCCTGCGGCGTATTGGCATAAGCTGCTTGTGCCGGAGCCTCGTTATAGGCCTCCTGTGGAGTATTGGCATAAGCTGCTGCCTGCGCTGGCGTTTCGGCAGAACCATCTGGTACAGCCGCTCTAAGGCGCAAAGTAAGATCAAATGCCCCGCTCTGGCGCATAATATTAAACGCTTCCTCTGGCCGATCATCGGCATTCATGAGCAGAAGAACGCGATTGGCATCCAGTTCGCTTTGATACCGCTGGGCCTCATAATCTGGCATACCCATTTTCGTTAAGACATCCGGTGTATTTGACGCCATAGATGCCTGGCCTGTAAACATGCCTTTGAGGGTATCGAAAAATCCACCCGTGCCGTGTTGCACTAATCTGATCCGATCATAGCTAAAGCGCGCTTGCCTGAGTCCATCTATAGCGTTGTTGGCCTGATCGTAACTGGGAAAGACACCGATGACCGTTGAGTTCGTAGTGTTAGTTGTAGTCATAACAGCTTCTCCTTGCATAGAGTGGGTGAAGTGTCGCTCTATTCACTCATTCCAGCCTACTACAGAGACAATAATGAATACATGATTGACGCTCTGAATAACGGATATTTGAGAACAAAAGAGGGTGGATGAAAACTTTTTCTCTCTCCCAGCCCCTTATCATTTCGTTCAGTGCCGATCAATACCCGAAATTCTCAAGCAGGTGCTATTTGTCACACGCGCCAGAGGAAGAAAAGGTGACAACATCCTGCGAAGGGAAAAGTACTCTGGCAGAAGAGGCGGGAACGAAACCAACTCGCTTATTTCAGAGTATTATAACTAAGATATCCGCTGATATCGACCTGTGTAAAAGCTTGAAGCAAGGAGGAAACTGCAGTGTTAAACATCAGTCGTTCACGTCCACTGGGCATTACGATCATCGCGATCATCATGGTCATTTTTGGCATTTTAGGTATTATAGAAGGGATCAACGCGATGAGTGCAAGCTCTACGGCGGGCATCATCACGATCATCCTGGGCATTCTGGAAATTGTGCTGGCATGGGGCTTGTGGAGTCTGCAAAGATGGGCTTTCTGGGTAACAGTCGTGCTTGAAGTGCTGACGCTGATTGGTGGGATTCTCTCTTTAACCGCCGGGAACAAGACATTCGGCACTGTAGATATCGTGATAGCCGCGATTATTCTGATTTACCTGTTTGCTGATCGGAATGTGCGCGCTGCTTTCCGTACATGAGGATGGTCTAAGATGGGTAGAGCGGTGGTACGTTGATTAGTGGGCAGAGAACACTAAAAGGGGTAGTGAGAGCTTTTTATGGCTCTCACTACCCCTTTTAGCATGCAGGGCAATGCGTACACATGAGAGTATCTCTCTGTCTTGAACCTCCCTGAACATTGCTTCGATCAGCAATCGATGGTACCCCTATGCCTGGCCAACCGCGCTCAAACGTTGGGGACGCACGGTATAGCCGCTGATCTGCTCAAAGGCGTGGGCGGCGCGCAGAACCAGCGCGTCTTCGCCGCGTCTGCCGACAAGCATCATACCAACCGGCAGATCTTTTGAGAGGCCACAGGGCACGGTCATGGCGGGATTGCCCGACACATCGAAAGGACAGGTGTTCACGATCATCTCCAGCGCGCGTGCTACCTGCTCTTCGCGTGGTGCTGTGGCTGCGGGAATGACAGTTGCCTTCATGGGCAGCGTTGGCATGAGCAGCAGATCCACCTCTTGCAGCGCGTCATCATAGGCCTGGGTGAGAACGCGGCCCAGATTTTGCGCTTTGGCATAGTAACGCCCGTGATAGTTGTCCTGCATATATTGACCGAGCAGGGTCACAAGTTTGACCGTCTCAGATAAATCATCGGCCCTGGTGAGACGCCCACGCGCATAGGCATCCAGCAGCGAGGTGCTGTAGTGGCCTTTCCAGTTGGTCCCCATGCTATTGCCACGTACCATGAGCATGGCCGCTCCCTCGACCGCGATCCCATTCCAGATATGGATGCCATCGCGGTGCAGCGGGATGGAGATCGTGCTGACGCTGGCTCCCACCTCCGAGAAGCGCTGACCTGCTTTCCTGACCATCTCATCGACATCGTGTTCAGAGAGATCGAGCCAGCCAAACCCCTCTTTGACAATCCCAATGCGTATGCCCTCAGTATCGCCGGAAAGCGCCTCGGTATATTTCTCTACCTTGATATTTTTCTGGCGTGGATCAAGACCATCCTCGCCCGCGATGACCGAGAGGAGCAGGGCCACATCGGCGGTGCTCGCGGCTATCGGGCCGGTATGGTCGAGGGTCTGCTCAATCGGAAAGACGCCGGTATACGGCACCAGGCCATAGGTAGGTTTCAGGCCATACGCGCCACACCACGAACTGGGCATACGAATAGAGCCGCCCTGGTCGCCGCCAATGGCCATATCGCATTCGCCCGCGACCACCAGCGCCGCACTCCCGCTGGACGAGCCGCCAGCCGAGTGGATGGAACTGTGCGGATTTTGCACCGGTCCTGTGTCGGAGGTATGGCTCCCCCCCGAAAAGCAGAGGTGCTCACAGACCGCTTTCCCGATGATCTCGCCGCCTGCATCTAAAATACGTGTCACGATAGTTGCATCAAATTCAGGCACATAGCCCTCCAGCACCGCCGAGCCATTCATCATGGGGACGCCCGCCACACAGACATTATCTTTGATGGCAATGCGCTTGCCTTGCAGGGGACCGCTGGCCGCGCCGCGAATGGAGCAACGCTGGTACCAGGCATTCAACGAATTCTCTTCAACAGCGGGTCGATAGCCGCCGGAACGTGGGTAGCGCACCGGCAGAGCGGGTTCAGTAAGTTGGTCAAGACGACGATAGGATTCAAGGGTCGCATCCATCAAGCCAATAAATGAGGCGCAGTCTGCATCATCCATATGCAAACCATAGGTTTTTGCGATCTCACGCACCTGTTCAATTGTAGGTTTCACTGGCATTTGTTGCTCCTTTCCTTCGTGAGCGAAATTGGACACCTGGTTTTTTCCAAAAAGGGGAATAAACGACGCATTGGAGCGCTACGAGGACATACTACGCGTGGATATTGAAGCACGATTGCTTCTCGTGAGATCCAGAACTCAAAAGGCACAGAGAGTGTAACATATACGAAGGTCACAAAAGTATTTATAGCACAAAAATAGCAGCGTTGCATAGAGGTGAGCAGGCGGGAAAGGGAGCAGAAGACCCCTTGTAGGGGGAGCCGTTTTGTTATGGGAACGGCCCCAAAACCCCTCCGTTTACGCAGGTAACATTGGCCTTAACAATGATGATGATCGATGCATCGGGTCTAGGCAGCGGCGGTTTGAGCTTTGCGCCATCTACGCCATTCAAAGGCTGCTGAAGTAAACAGCGCAAGCGTGATGACAAATAATACGCCGATGATCAATTTCTCAAATGAGCCATTCCCGGCATCTGGATCAACGTGGAAGACCACCTCAATCCAGTCATTGCGTATGAATGTCGCAATGAGCAGTATGGCGATAAGAGTAGCCAGGACGGTTTCAAGCCAGAAGATCAGTCGCAATCCTTTTTTCATATGCAAGCTCCAATCAGTAAGAAAGCACTACGGGACTCTTTCGCCTGTATTTTAGCACATATATTTGTACGAAAGTAGTGCCTATCTTCGTTGCGAGATGGTGGAGATACCAT